>DASSSF010000152.1:0-3603 GCA_035708565.1 Candidatus Limnocylindria bacterium | reverse complement strand
GGAGGACCGCTACTTCCGGACGCGCAAGGAGTTCGAGGACGACATCGCGGCCGCCCTCGGCGGCTGGATCGCGGAGCAGCTCCACCTCGGCGGCGACGTCACGACCGGTGCCTCGAACGACATCGAGAAGGCCACCGCGATGGCGCGCCAGATGGTCACGAAGTACGGCATGAGCGAGAAGCTCGGGCCGCTCCAGTACGGCCGGAGCGACGAGCTCATCTTCCTCGGCCGCCAGATCCAGGAGGAGCGGAACTACTCGGAAGAGGTCGCGAAGCTGATCGACCAGGAGGTCCACGACATCGTCGAGCGCGCCCGGCTGCGCGCGTACGGCGTGCTGACGGCGAACCGCGGCATCCTCGACAAGGTCGTCCAGCGGCTCCTCGAGGACGAGACCCTCTCGAGCGACGAGTTCGAGAAGTTCTTCGACCAGGACGAGGGCGAAGGCGGCGTCCCGGTCGCCGCGTCCAGCGGCGGCCCGACGCCGACGCCGCCGGCGGGCATCCCGTCGGCCGACGACAAGCGCCGCGACCCGGGCAAGGGACCCGCTCCGGCACCGACGCCGGCGTAGCCCGCGTCCCGCGGCACCCGACGCGCGTCACGTGGCGCGCCGCGCCGCGCGATCCATACCACGCCGATACACGACCGTTGCATTCCGCCGCTATCACTCGTTACCGCTGTATCGACCGCCGGGCGGTCAGGCACGGCAGTTGCTTCAGCAGGGAGCGTGAGCGAGCTGATCGCGACGACAAAGCGGCGCTTCGAGCTGTCGGACACGCTGCGCATGGCCACACTGACCGTCTTCACGGCGGTCCTCGCGGCCACGTTCCTCGCGCTGCTGATCTCCGACCAGGTCCAGGCCGCCGGGTTGTTCTAGGGGGCACGGCCGGACCGGCATAGCCCGATCCGGCCGGCCGACGGGCACTACGCTCGTCGCTCCCCACATGCGACTCTTCATCGCGGTCCGGCTCCCGCACGACCAAGCCGAGCGCGCCACGAGGATCCTCACCGGACCCCTGCCCGCGCTTCGGCGCGTCCAGCCCGAGCTCCTCCATCTGACGCTCGCGTTCCTCGGGAGCGCGCCGGAGGAGCGCCTCTCCGCGGTCGTGCGCGCGGTGAGCGCCGCCGCGTCCCGCTTCGCGCCGTTCGAGCTCGGCCTCGGCGCGCTCGGGCGGTTCCCCGACCGCGGCCCCGCGAACGTCGTCTGGGTGCGCGCGACAGCGGGCGCCGCGGAGCTCACGGCGCTCGGCGACGGCGTCCGCCGCGCGCTGCGCGCGGCGCGGATCGACTTCGACGACAAGCCCTTCCGCCCGCACATGACGCTCGGCCGCATCCGCCATGGCGCGGATCCCGACGACGTGCGCGCGGTCGAGGCCCAGGTCGCGGCGGCGGCGCCGCCCGACATCCGCTTCGAGGTGCGCGAGGTGCACGTCGTCGAGAGCACGCTCTCGCCCAGGGGCCCGCGCTACGCTTCGCTCGAAGCGGTCCCCCTCGGGGCCGGGCGGAGGGTGGGAGAGCATGTCGACGGAGGCCGTGCAGCGGATCCTCGAGAGAGCCCTGGCCGACGCCGCGTTCCGGAAGAGGCTCGCCGACGCCCCCGAGGAGACGCTCGCCGCCTTCGACCTGACCGCTGAGGAGCGCGCCGCCTTCCGGCCGAGCGGCCTCGGCGCGGAGCGGCTCGAGGAGCGCATCTCCAAGACGGACCTGTCCGCGGCGATCGCGGCCAAGACGGCGTCGCCCCTCATGAAGGCGCCGAGCGACGCGAAGCGGCGCCCCTGATATAGGTCGACACGGAGGTCAGACTTCGGGCTGATCTTCGCGGGGAGACCGGAAGCGCCCTATGCGGGAGTGACCGCTGCGACTAGGTTCCGGCCCTCGCGCTCCGTCCAAGAACGGCGATCGGGACCCTCCGGCGCGACCGGTGATGGGCCATCAGGGGACGTGGGACGAAGCTGACGAGCTCCCCGAAGATCGGAAAGGGGCGCTCGAGATGAGCACCGTCGGCATCGACATCGGGGCGTATCGGCACGTCGCGGCGATCTGCAGGGAAGGCGAGCGAGCAGCGGACCGCGCGATCTTGCGCATCGACGCGCGCCGTGCCGGCTTCAGCGAGCTCGACAGCTGGCTCGCGCAACAGGGTCCGGTCTCGCTCGTGGTGATGGAGTCCTCCGGGCACTATTGGCTGCCGCTGGCGAGCCATCTGCGCCGGCAAGGCGTCCCGGTCGCGTTGGTCAACCCGCTTGAGGCCAAGTACTTCGCCAAGAGCCGACTGCAGCGCAGCAAGAGCGATCCCGCCGACGCGCGCACACTTGCCGCCCTGGGGATGCGCGACCGACCGACACCGCGCGAGGTCCTCGCGGGAGCGGAGCTGCGCGAAGCCTCGCGCTTCGCGATGAAGCTCGTCGAGCAGCAGGCCGAGATCTGCCAGCGCATCCGCCGGCTCATCGACCTCGGCTTCCCGGAGCTGCAGGACGAGTACGACGACCCCACCTGCACGAGCGCACTGGCGCTGCTGGCGGCCGCACCGACGGCGCGCGACGTCGCACGCAAGCAGGTGAAGACCCTGGCCGCGGCCCGCACCCGTCGGGGCGGCCGCCCGGTCGGCGAGGTGCGTGCGACCCGGCTGCACGAAGCGGCCAAGACCAGCGTCGCGCCGCTCGAGCTCGCTGACCAGATCAGCTTCCAGATGCGCATCCTGCTCGACGAGTACTCGATGCTCGAGGGCCACATCGCGCTCGCCGAGAAACGCCTGGCGAGCCTCCTCGACAGCGATCTCAGCCGGCGCCTGCGGACGATCCCCGGGGTCGGCCCGGCCATCGCCGCCACGCTCATCGCCGAGATCGGCGACATCTTCCGCTTCAGCGACGTCGACCAGCTCCTCGCGTATGCCGGGGTGCACCCTAAGGAGCAGAGCTCGGGGAAGAAGGGCGCGAGCCCGGAGACCAGCTGGACCATGGCCAAGACGGGCAATGCTCACCTGCGCACCGCGGCGTACCGGATGGCCGTCGTCGGCCTGCAGCACAACCCCCTGATCAGGGACCACTACGCGCGCAAGCGCGCTCAAGGCAAGTCGAAGATGAACGCTCTCGGTCACTGCATGGGCAAGGCCCTCGCCATCGTCTGGGGCGTCTGGAGGAGCGGCCGAGACTTCGACCCTGCGGGCGGCCGCACTTGACTTCGACGTATGGGACCTAGCCGGCGCAAGAAAGACCGGCGGCCCATTCTTCGGGTCTCTCACCACACCGAAGAGGAGCCGCCGGAGATGACCAATGATGACCTGATCTTCCGCCACCGTCTGCAGCTGTTCGCGCGCGCCGCGGAGGTCGGGGTCCGCCGGGCCTGCCGCGAGCTCGGCTTCCACCACTCGACCTATTACCACTGGAAGCCGCGCGTCGAGCGCGAGGGCCTCGAGGTCCTGCGCCCGCGCGAGCGGCGGCCGCCGCGCATGCCCAACCAGACGCCGCCCTGGCGCGAGGAGCAGGTCGTGGCCTTCGCCCTCGGCCACCCCGGCCTCGGACCGCGGCGCATCGCCGCACAGCTCGCCCTCGCGGGCGCGCCCGTGAGCGCGAACGCCGTGTACAAGGTGCTCCGCCGCCACGGCCTCGC
>DASSSF010000151.1:0-35809 GCA_035708565.1 Candidatus Limnocylindria bacterium | reverse complement strand
CTGGGTCCGCGAGATGAGCCTGCGCCCCGAATACCGCGGACGCCGCTGGGACGAGGTCGAGCCCGAGCTCCAGCGCGAGTGGGGCGAGCGCTACCCGACCGCGCCGTGGGACGCGTTCCTCGACCGCGCGCAGGACCTGTGGGACGAGCTGATGCTCGAGCCGGGTGCGACCGTGCACCGCGGGGAGGAGCCCCGCTAAAGGTCCCTCGCAGGGCCTCGCTGAACGGCCGCTCAGCCTCGGCGCTCGAGGCGGGCGAGGACGTGAGCGAGGACGAGCCGGCGCCTCGGTCAGCTCAGGCCGGGGACGCGCGCGGAGCTCGGTCCGGGACGCTGACGGCGGCGGGCGCGAGCCCGCTCTCCTCGGTCGCGAGCCACGCGCGCAGCATCTCGGCGACGCTCCACGCCTGCGCGACGCACCCGCGCGGCGTGTACGGCGGCTCGGCGTCGAAGATCTCGGCGATGCTGCCGACGCCGAAGTCGTCGAGGTGCCGCGCGAGCGGCTCGAGCGCCGCGCGCGCCGCGCGCGCGTCGCCGTCGACGCGCAGCACGGCGTCGACGTACGCGCCGATGAGCCACGGCCAGACCGTGCCCTGGTGGTACGCCGCGTCGCGCGCGCGGAGGTCGCCGTCGTACCGCGGCGCGTAGTCGGGCTCGCCGGGAGCGAGCGTGCGGAGGCCGTACGGCGTGAGGAGCTTCCGGCGGACGACGTCGAGCACCGGGCGCCAGCGCGCGCGGTCGAGCACCGGGTTGGGCAGCGAGAGCGCGAGGAGCTGGTTCGGCCGGCAGCGCGCGTCGTCTCCCTCGGGCCCGTCGACGACGTCGTAGAGGTGGCCCTTCTCCTCGCACCAGAAGCGGTCGTTGAACGACGCGCGCACGTGGCCGCAGAGGTCCTCGAGAGGACGGGCCGCGCGCCCCCCCTCCTCGTCGCGCACCCACCGCGCCATCAGCGCCAGCGCGTTGCACCAGAGCGCGTTGACCTCGACGGCCTTGCCGCGCCTCGGCGTCACCACCCAGTCGCCGACCTTCGCGTCCATCCACGTGAGCGGGTAGCCGTCGGCGCCCTGACGGAGGAGCGCGTCGCGCGGGTCGATGCCGATGCCGAAGCGCGTGCCACGGACGTGCGCGTCGATGACGCCGTGCAGCACCGGGAGGAGCCGCGAGATCATCGGCGCGTCGCCGGTGCGCGAGACGTAGCGATCGATCGCGTGGAACGCCCAGAGGGTCGCGTCGGCCGTGTGGTAGAGCCCCTCGTTGGACCCGTCGGGGAACAGGTTCGGGATGAGCCCGTCACGCACGTAGTGGGCGAACGTGCGGATGATCGACGCGGCCTCGCGGTATCGCCCGGTGCAGAGGGTGAGCCCCTCGAGCGAGATCATGGTGTCGCGGCCCCACTCGGAGAACCAGTGGTACCCGGCGATCACGCTCCGTACCTCGTCGCCCTGCGCGAGCAGGCGCATCCGGTCCGCCGCGCGGCCCGCCGGCGTGATCACGAACTGGTCCGCCGCGAGCACGAGGCGCGACCCCACGTCGTCGCCCGCCGCATCCCCAGCCCGCGAGAGAAGGCGCGAGCGGCGCTCCCGCTCGAGGCCGGCGACCTCGTGCGGCGCGATCGCCGACATGATCTCGGGCGGCTCGGTCGACGCGACGAAGCACGCGCCGGCGCCCGGCTCGAGGTCGGCGACGAACCGGCCCGGCACCCACAGCGCGCCACGGTGCTCGTATCCCCGCCGCTGCTCGATGACGTAGGTGATCTCGCCGGTGCTCCTGCGGTCGAGCTCGAACCGCGCGTCCCGCGCGTGCAGCACGAGGCGCAGCGGCGGGAGGCCCGCGGCCGCGATCGTGAAGTGGTCCTCCTGCGCGGCGATCGCGTAGCGCTCGGCGATCGTCGTCGTGACCGGCGCGTCGAGGTCGCGGAAGTGCACCGCCGGCTCCAGCTCGAGGCGCAGCGGGTCGCCCTCGAGGAGGGAGTAGCGCACGTAGACCGTGTTCTGGCGGTGCGGCATGAGGACGCGGCGCTCGAGGAGGGAGCGGCCGACCCGGAAGCGCCAGACCGGCAGGCCCAGCTCGAGCTCGAAGGACTCGAGCAGGTCCGCGCAGGCGATGCCGCCGTCCGGATCCTCTCCGCCCAGCGAGCACGTCCCGCCGGAGCGGTCGCGCACGCGCTCGGAGAGCTCGTCCAGCATGACCATGCGGCCGCGTGGGTTCGCGAGGGCCGCGATGAGGTGACCGTGGTAGCGGCGCGTCACGACCCCGGCGATGGTCGACGACGCGTACCCGCCGAGCCCGTTCGTGACGAGCCACTCCCGCTCGACGAGCGAGCGGCCGTCGCCGCCCGAGGCGACGGAGCGCCGTGGCTCGTGCGTCACGAGGGCTCGAGCAGGATCGCGGCCTCGCCGGGCAGCAGCCAGCCGCGGTCGTCGGTGTCGGGATCGGGCGTCCCCCGGCCGCCGTAGCGCACGTCCTCGCTCGACCAGAGCACCCGCCAGCGCGCGCCCGCCGGAGGGGCGAGAAGCGGCTCGGGGGCGGGAACGAGGCGAAGCTCCGTGCCGAGATCGACCACGAGGAGCAGGTCGCGCGGCCCTCCCGTGATCCGCCGGAGGCAGAAGGCGCGGTCCGCGAGCACCGCGCCGTCGACGCCGAGGTCGAGGTAGCGGCCGCCGCGGCGGAGGGCGATGAGGTCGCGATGGAGGGCCGCGAGGCGCTCGTCGCGGTCGTCCGGCCGCAGGACGGCGCGCTCGAACGTCGCGCGGTCGCGCGGGTCCGGGATCGGCACGGCCGCAGCGGCGATGCCCGGGAACTGCGCGAGGAAGTCGCTCCTTCCCGACGCCACCCGCGCGCCGAGCTCCCCTTCGTGATCGGCGAAGAAGGGGAAGGGCGCGCGCGCTCCGCGCTCCTGTCCCTGGAAGAGGAGGGGCGGCTGCGGCCCGAGGAGCAGCAGCGCGGCGAGCGCGCGGAAGCGGCCGGGGCTCGCGATGCGCGGGCGCTCGCCCCGGAGCGAGTTCGCGATCTGGTCGTGGTTCTCGATGAAGTGGACGAACCGATGCGGCTCGACGCCGAGGACGGGCGATCCGCGTCGCCCGCGCTGCCAGACGTGGTGCTGGCCCTGGAACAGGAAGCCGTGCTTCGCCGCGCTCACGAACTCCTGGGGCGCGCCGAGATGGTCGGTGTAGTAGGCCTCCCGCCGTCCGGTGAGCGCGACGCGCGCGCTGTGGTGGAAGTCGTCGTTCCACGCGCCGTCCAGCCCCCACCCTCCATCGTCGACACCCGTGAAGATGCGCCGGTCCTGGCTCTCGCTCTCGGCGACGATCACGACGTCGCGGCCCCGCGCGGCCGTGCGCGCGGCGCTCGCGATCTCCGCGAGGATGTGGGGCCGGCTCTCATCGAAGATCTGCTGCGTCGCGTCGAGCCGCAGGCCATCGAGGTGGAACTCGGAGATCCAGTAGGCCGCGTTCGAGCGGACCCACTCGCGCACCGCCGCGCATCCGGGCCCGTCGTAGTTGATCGCGTCGCCCCACTCGCTCTTCCGCTCCGAGAGGTACGCCGTCGCGTAGCGCGTCCAGTACATGCCCGAAGGGCCGAGGTGGTTGTAGACGACGTCGAGGATCACGCCGAGGCCGTGGGCGTGCGCCGCGTCCACGAATGCCCGCATGTCATCCGGCCGTCCGTAGAGGCGTGTCGGCGCGTAGAGGTCCACGCCGTCGTAGCCCCAGCCGAAGGAGCCCGCGAAGTCCGCGACCGGCATCACCTCGATCGCGGTGATCCCGTGCGCGGCGAGCTCCGGCAGCGCGCGCATCGCGCCGCGCCAGGTGCCGTCGGGCGTGACCGTTCCGACGTGCACCTCGATCAGCACCTGCTCGGCGAGGCGGATCCCCTTCCAGCCCGCGTCGCGCCAGCGGTACGCGGACGGGTCGATGACCTCGGACGGCCCATGCGGTCCCTCGGGCTGGAAGCGCGACGCCGGATCCGGCAGCGCCTCGTCACCGTCGAGCCGGTACCGGTAGGTCGCGCCGGGCGCGACCCCGCCCGCCACGCCCGCGAAGTAGCCATCCCGCTCCCGCTCGAGGGGGTGCGCACGGCCGTCGATCAGCACGTCGACCGACGCGCGGTCCGGCGCCCACACGCGGAAGTGCGCGCCGCCGTCGGGCGAGATCTCCGCCCCCACGGGAAGCCGGCGCCAGCTCGTCCCTTCGCCCATCCGGCCGCCCGTCGCGCAGGACCGGTGCCACGTCGTCCCGGCGCCAGAAATGGCGCCGGGCCGCTCAGAGGCGGCCCGGGCCGGGAGTTGGGATGGGTTGAGATGTCTCGGTTAGCGGTTCGACTTGCCCTTCTTCTCGGACGACTTGCCCTTCTCGGACGACTTGCCCTTGCTGTCCTCGTCCGCCTCGTCGTCGTCGTTCGCGCTGCCCTTCGCGGGCTTCGTCTTCTCTTCGCGCTCGCCCTGCTCGGCCGACGGAAGAGCCGACACGTCCGTCTTCGCCTTCTCGACGGTGTCCTCGAAGAGGGTCTTGGTGTCCTCGACGAGCTGCTCGAGCTCGGGCGCCAGCTCGACGTCCTCCTTGTTCGGGCACCCCGGCTTCGCGGAGGCCGTGCTGGTCGGGTCGGTCTCGGAGAAGTCGAGCTCCTCGAGCTCGCTGTCCTCGGTGTGGCCCGCGCGGCCCTTGCCGGTCAGCGCGGCGACGTCGTTGAGCGCGGCCGCGAGGTCGGCCCTGAGCTGCTTCTCGGCGGCCTTGACGACGTCGTTGACCGCCTTGTTGTCCCGATCCTTCCCACCGCGGAGGGCCGTGAGCTGCTTGTGGCTCTCCTTGAACGCCGCGCGCAGCTGCGCGTCGGCGGCGTTGCGCTGCGCGACGTCCTCGGGCTTCGAGCACGAGCCCGTCACCGCGCTCACGAGGTTCTGAAGGTTCTGGCTCACGGTCTCGGTGACCGTCTGAGTGACGGTCGTCACGCTGCCGACGACCGCTTCGCGCATCTCGACGTTGGTGGTCATCGCGCCACCGGTCACGGCGGAGCCGGCGATGACGACGGCCGCTGCCGTGCCCTTCGTGGTCGCGACGAGTCCGGCGAGCTTCGCAAGCATTTCCCTTGTTACCTCCTGCTGCCAGCCGTCTATCGCTGCTCGGTCGTCCGGCGTTGAGGGTCGGATCCATCACATGCGACGGTCCTGGTACTTCCGGCGATCGCCCCGTTCGCGCGGGCGCCGATACGGTGGCACCGTGCGTGAGATGGCCCTCAACGGGACGGCCATGGCGGCCGATAGACCTGTCGATGAAGAGGACGAGCGACGGCTCGCGGTCGCGGCCGCCGGCGGTGACCGCCGTGCGTTCGCCGCGCTCTACGACCTCCACCTGGACGCCGTCTACCGGTACTGCTTCTTCCGCCTTCGCAGCGAAGCGGATGCCGAGGACGTGACGAGCGAGGTCTTCCACCGAGCGCTCGTCGCGATGCCGCGGTACGAGCCGCGGCGTCCGTTCCTCGCTTTCCTCTATACCGTCGCCCGCAACGTCATCGCCGACCGCGCGCGCCGCGCGCGCCCGGTGGCGGCGTTCGACGACGCGGTCGCGACGCCCACCGACGCGCCCGGGCCCGAGGAGCGCTCGGTCGCCCTCGACGAGGCGCGCGGCGTGCGCGAGGCGATCGGCCGGCTGACCGGCCTCCAGCAGGAGGTCGTCGTCCTGCGCTTCATCGAGGGGCGCTCGACGCAGGAGATCGCCCGGGCGCTCGGCAAGCGCGAGAGCACCATCCGCGGCATCCAGATGCGCGCGCTCGCCGCGCTGCGCGGGATCCTCGAGGCGCCGCGATGAGCGACAGGGACCTCGAGCGCTTCGGCGAGGGCCTCGCGCGCCATCGCGCGGTCCGTCCGAGCGACGAGTTCCGCAGGCGGCTGCGCGCGGACCTGATGGCCGCGCCGGTGGTCTTCGCGCCGCCCGCGCCGCGCTTCGCCTTCGTCCGCTTCGCCGCCGTGGCGGCATCGATCCTCCTCGTGCTCACGGCGGGTGCTGGGTCTGCCGCCGCGTCGAGCCTCCCGGGCGAGCCCGCGTTCGGCCTGAAGCGCGCGTACGAGGAGATCCAGCTCCTCCTCGCCGCCGACGAGCCCGCGCGCGCCGAGGTGGCGCTCGCGATCGCCGAGCGGCGCCTCGCCGACCTCCAGACCACGGCCGGCCGGCCGGAGCTCGCGCCCGCCGCCGCGGCCGCGTACGCCGAGGCGCTGACCCGCGCCGCGAGCCTCACCGACAAGCTCCGCGCCGCGGCTCCGTCGGCGAAGCGCGACAAGGCGATCGACCGCGTCACCGAGTCCACGCGCACGCAGGAGGAGGTCCTCGAGGAGCTGAGCGAGCGGCTGCCGGAGCCCGCGCAGCCCGGCATCGAGCGCGCGCGCGAGGCGCAGCACAAGGTCACGGACAAGGACAAGAAGGACAAGGACAGGCAGCGCTCGGGCGACGACCGCGACGACGAGGGCGAGGAGGCCGCGACGCCGCGGCCGCGGATCCTCGCGACGCCGCGCCCCCGGACCGCTCCGTCCGCCCGACCGTGAGGTCCACCCGCCGCCCGACCGCCACGCCGCGCAGCAGCGAGACGCGGCCCGTCGAGCCTCCGAGCGCGGACGGCGACTAGCCCCCGCCGGGGCTAGGCTCGGCGCGTGGACGCGGTCCTCACGCGCGGGCTGACCAAGGACTACGGCGCCCGCCGCGGCATCTTCGATCTCGGGCTCACCGTCGGCGAGGGTGAGGTCTTCGGCTTCCTCGGGCCGAACGGCGCGGGCAAGACCACGACGATCAAGCTCCTCATGGGCCTCATCCGGCCGTCGAGCGGAAGCGCCGCCGTCTTCGGCCTCGACTGCGAGCGCGAGGCCGTGGCCGTGAAGCGGCTCGTCGGCTACGTGCCCGGCGAGCTGCCGCAATACGGCGGCTGGCGGGGATCCGAGGTCGTCGCGTACGTGTCGGGGCTCCGCCGCGACGTCGACGGCGCCGAGGTGCGCGGCCTCGCGGAACGCCTCGACCTCGACCTGTCGCGCAAGTACCGCGAGTACTCCCACGGCAACAAGCAGAAGCTCGCGCTCGTCCTCGGCTTCATGCACCGGCCGCGGCTCCTCATCGTCGACGAGCCCACCACCGGGCTCGACCCGCTGCACCAGCAGGTCTTCAACGCGCTCGTCCGCGAGGCCCGCGACGGCGGGGCGACCGTGTTCCTCTCGTCGCACGTGCTCTCCGAGGTGGAGGCCACCTGCGACCGCGTCGGCATCGTCCGGAACGGGCGGCTCGTGACCGTGGCGAGCCTGGCGGAGCTCGCGGGCCTGCGGGCGCGGCGGGTCGAGATCGACTTCGCCGACGCGCCGCCGGTCGACCGCCTCGCGCGCGTCGAAGGGCTCGAGGATGTCTCCGCCGACGGGCGCCGGGTCACCGGCATGCTCCGCGGCTCGTTCGAGCCGCTCATGCGCGCGATCGCCGACCACCGCGTCACCGGGTTCACGAGCCGCGAGCCCTCGCTCGAGGAGATCTTCCTCTCGTACTACAGCGAAGCGGCGGCGCGGCCGGACGGGCCCCCCACCGGCGCGCGGTGATCCCGACGCTCGTCCGCCTCGCGCTCCGCGCCCACCGGCTCGGCCTCGTCCTGTCGACGATCGTCGCGCTGCTCTTCGCCCTCGGGAACGTGTTCGGCTACGCGCAGATCTCGGGCGACACGCCGCAGGAGCGCGCGGTCTTCGCGCGACAGATGGAGATCCTCGGCCGGCAGCTGTCCTACTTCCTCCCGCTCCCGTCGGAGCTCGAGACGCTCTCCGGATACCTCCAGTGGCGCCACTTCGGCTCCCTCCCGATCGTGTACGCGTTCTGGGCGCTCATCGCCGGCTCGGGCGCCGGCCGCGGCGACGAGGAGCGGGGCCTCGTGCCACAGTGGCTCGCGGCCGGCGTGCCGCGCCTCGTGTACCTCGCGTCGCGCGTCGCGGCGTTCGCGATCCTGTGTGCGCTGTCGATCGCCGCGATGTCCGCCGCCTTGATCCTGTCCTCGCGCGCGGTCGACGAGCCGGTCGCCGCAGGCTCCGTCGCGCGTCAGGCCGTCGCGCTCCTCGCCTTCGCCGTGGCGTGCTTCGGCGTCGGGCTCCTCGTCGCGCAGATCACCGGCACGCGACGCGCGAGCATCGGCTTCGGCGGCGCCCTCCTGCTCGCGCTGTTCATGTGGAACTCGTGGGCGCGCACGAACGGAGCGCAGGACGGCGTCGCGCTCGTCTCCCCGTTCGCCCTGTACGAGCGGAGCCAGCCGCTGTACTCGACGGGCTCGCTCGACGTGCCCAGCGTGGTCGCGATGCTCCTCGCCGGCATCGCGCTCGTCGCCATGTCGGCGCTCGCGTTCGCGCGGCGGGACGTGGGGGAGGCGTTGCTGCGGACCCGCCGCGCCGGCACGGTGTCGCGCGAGCCGTCGCGCGACCCGCTCCTACGGCTGCCCGTCCTCGCGTCGATCGATCAGCAGCGGCTGTCCATCCTCGGCTGGGCCGTCGGCCTCTCGATCGTGTCCGTCTTCTTCATCTCGCTCACGCGGACGATCGTCGACCAGCTCCAGAACGCGTCGCCCGTGCTCCGGTCGTTCTTCGAGCGCGCCGGCATCTCGGCGTACGACACGTTCGTCGGCGTCATCTGGGGCTCGACGATCCTCCTGCTCCTCTCGCTCTACGCGATCGCGCAGGTGAACGCGTGGGTGAGCGAGGAGGCGGACGGGCGGCTCGACACGGTCCTCGCGCAGCCCGTGTCGCGCACGCGCGTCGTCCTCGAGCGCATCGCGGCGGTGCTCGTCGCGGGGAGCGTCATCGTCGCGGTCGTCGCGGTCGTCGGGACGGCCGCGGCGTCCAGCGTGGGGATCGAGCTCGACCGGTCGCGCGTCGCGACCGCCGCGGCGCTCCTCGTCGCGGTGATCCTCGCGTTCGCCGGGATCGGCGCGCTCCTCGCGGCGTGGAAGCCTCGCGCCGCCGTGCCGGTGCTCGCGCTCGTCGCGATCTACTCGTACTTCGTCGACCAGTTCGCGCCGCTGTTCGAGTGGCCCGAGTGGATCGGCGACGCGACGATCTACGGCCTCTTCGGCGCGCCGTTCAGCGAGGACGTGCCGCTGTGGCCGGGGCCGATCTCGCTCGTCGCGATCGCCGTCCTCGGGACGGTCCTCGCGACGGCCGCGATGCGGCGGCGGGACGTGGGCCGCTAGGCCGAATTCGCCCGCCTTTCTGCTTGATCTTCCGCCGAGCGGACGTTAGAATGCATGTTCTAACGACAGCCGCAGAGGTGGGACGGGGACCTCGGATCCGCGCTCAGGAGGTCGCCCATGGACGTGGTCCAGGTCCCGCTCATCCTCGACGGCCCTCGCGAGAAGCGCTGCTCCATGTGCGGCGAGGTCAAGCCGATCGAGGCGTTCGCGTACCGATCCATCGCGAAGGGCACGCGGAGCGGTCACTGCCGCACCTGCCACGCGAAGGCGCGCCGCGCGCAATACGTGGCGAACCGCGAGGAGTACATCGCGCGGGAGACCGAGCGAGTGCGGGCCAAGGGCCAGGCGAATCGACGGCGCATCCTCGAGTACCTCCTCGACCACCCCTGCGTCGACTGCGGCGAGACCGACCCGGTCGTCCTCGACTTCGATCACCGCGATCCGTCCACGAAGAAGGAGAGCGTCACCGCGCTGTCGACCAGTCGGTGCTGGGGGCGGCGGTGCTCGAGAAGTGCGACGTCCGGTGCGCGAACTGTCATCGCCGACGGACGGCCGCGCAGTTCGGTCACTTCCGCTGGACACAACTCACGGCCGGCGCGGTATCATCGGGCCCTCGCGCGGGTGTGTTGTAGTGGTAACAAAAGACGTTCCCAACGTCTGATCGCGAGTTCGATTCTCGCCACCCGCTCAGTGACCGGAACGCCGCCGAGAGAGGGCGGCGTTCCTTCTTAGTTGACGAGATTCATCGCGCGCTCATGATCGAGCAGCCACTGCTTCCGCCAGAGACCGCCGCCGTACCCCGTCAGGGATCCATCCGCGCCGATCACGCGGTGGCACGGCACCACGATCGCCACCGAGTTCGCGCCGTTCGCGCGCGCGACCGCGCGCGGGCCCGCCGCGCCGAGCGAGCGCGCGAGCTCGCCGTACGACCGCGTCTCGCCGGCCGGGATCGCGCGGAGCGCCTCCCACACCGCGCGCTGGAACGGTGTCCCGCGCGTGGCGAGCGGGAGCGCGCCGGGCGGCCGTCCCGCGAAGTACGCCTCGAGCCATGCGTCCGCCGCGTCGAGCGCGCGCCGCGCGCGCGCGGACGTGCCGCCGAGGTCCGCGCGCCGGCGCAGCAGGGCGAGCTCTCGCGGCAGCCCGCGCCGGTCAGCGAACTCGAGCAGGAGCAGCCCGGCGTCGGACGCGGCGCCGAGCACGGTCCCGAGCGGCGTCGGGATCCAGCGCCACGCGAAGGGCGGTGGCGGGATCTCCTCCGGATGGCACCGCCGGCACGCGCGGTATCCGGCCGCGACACACTCCCGGGCCGTCGCGAACGGCGTCACGTTCCGCTCGAGCGGGCGCGCGGCGCAGGACGGCCGGCAGAAGATCCGCGTCGTCCGCACGGCCACGTACACGAGCCCGTCGAGCTCGGGCCGACCCACGACCGAGCGATACATAGCGGCATCCACGGCGATGGAACGCGCCGACGTCCTCGCGCGTGAGACGGTCACGCCTCCGGCCGCATGACGTACACGGACGACTCGCCCTCGAGCACCACGGTCCCGTCGTCGCGGGTCACGCGGCAGCGGAGCCGGACGATCGGCTTGTCCTCCCGCGCGGAGAGCACCTCGACCTCGCCGGTGATCGTGTCGCCGAACCGCACGGGCGCCGTGTACCGGAGGCCCTGCGACATGAACACGCTGCCGGGGCCCGGGAGGTCCTCCGCGACGATCGCGTTGAGGATCCCCGCCGTGACGCCGCCGTGCACGACGCGCCGCCCGAACCTCGTGGCGCGCGCGAAGGCCTCGTCGAAGTGCAGGGGGTTGCGGTCGCCGGTCATCTCGGCGAAGAGCTCCGCGTGCCGCTCGGTGACGAGCATCGAGCGCCGGGCGGTCTGTCCGACCTCGGCATAGCGCATCGCGCCGAGGCTAGCGCCGCGGGACCGGATGCGCGATCAGCTCATCCGCTTCAGGCGGGCGCCGCGCGTCCTAGCGGACCGCGATCCTCCGGCCGGCCATGGCCGGGCCCTGCTCCTCCTCGTGCTCGTGCGGCTCGGTCGCGCTGATCACGACGCCGACGGCGATCGCGAGGACGGCGCCCGTGAGCGCGGAGAGGAACAGCACGTCGTCGGCGATGCGCCCCGGCGCGCTCGCGAGCGGCGACACCGTGACGAAGATCATGTACAGGAGGAGCGCGCCGCTCGTGACGCCGATGGCCGTGGCGAACACGTAGAGGGCGAACCAGGCCCTGTGGCGAAGCAGCGCGTCGAACAGCGAGCGCAGGAGCCGCGTCACGGCCCATACGGCGAGCGCCGCGACGACCCAGGCGAGCACGTTCGCGAGCGCCGTCACGTCGGCGGCGGCGAGGCGCGACACGAGGTTGCCCATCTCCGAGGCGAGCTTCTCGGGACCGAGCTGCGCGCCGATCGCTTCCCACGGCGAATGCCCCTGCGGCGGGTTGAACACCGACAGCAGGGCCGAGCGCGACTCCGCGGCGTCGATGGCGCTGAAGAGCGAGTCCTGCTGCAGCGTGAGCCCCGTCTGCGCGAACGGGCCGAACGACTGCCGGCCGGACGCGACCGCGAAGATCAGCGTGAGGAGCGCACCCCACGCGACCGTGAGGACACCGCTCAGCCCGTGGATGGCCACGCTCGAGAGCGCGAGCGCCGGCGCGAGGCCGAACGGCGCGCTCACCGGCATGGCGAGAGCGAGCGCGGCCTGCTCGGCCTTCACCTCGCGCAGCCACGCGAACACGCCCATGAGCGCGAACAGCACCGCGAGGCCGGGGACGAACAGGAGGATCAGCGCCGTCTCCACGACCCACGCGATACCCAGCGCGATCCCCAGCTGCCCGAGGAACGCGATGGCGGCCACGATGCCGGCGAGCCCGAGCGCGAGGAGCACGTCGAACCCGCTCAGCAGCACCAGACCGAACACCGGCAGCGCCGCGAGGAGGCCGAAGAACACGTTGCGGATGATCCCGCCGTACGTCGAGAGCAGGTGCACGACCGGGCTCTGCGCCGCCTCCGGAACGAAGTCCGCGATCGGCTCCGTCACGAACCGGGTCGCGCCGAACGCGGTCGACGACTCGGGCACGATCTTCGCGAGGGCCGCCGCGAACTCGCTCGCCTTCCGGTAGCGGAGCGCCGGATCCTTCGCGAGCGCCTTCAGGACGATCGAGTCGAGCTCGCGCGGGAGCGACGGGCGGAGGTGGCTCGGCGGCACGGGCTGCCTGACGACGTGGTCGCGCAGCAGGACCGCGGCGTTCGCGCTCGTGAACGGCGGCCGGCCGACGAGCATCTCGTAGAGGACCAGGCCGAGGCCGTAGATGTCGCTCGCGACGCTCGCGCGCTTGCCCTCGACCCGCTCCGGCGCGACGTAGAGGGCCGTCGCGTAGAGCTGCGGCGTCTCCGCGTCCTCCTGCGGCGTGCGCGCGATCCCGAAATCACAGATCTTCGCGTGGTCGTCGCGGTCGAGGAGGACGTTCGACGGCTTGAGGTCGGCGTGGATGATCCCGCGCGCGTGCGCGGCCTCGAGCCCCGCGGCGACCTCCACCGCGAGGCGGATCGCGTCGCCTACGGGCAGCGGGCCGGTGCGCTCGATGCGCTGCTTGAGCGAGGCGGCCTCGACCCGCTCCATCACGATGTACGGCCGGCCGTCCACCTCGCCGACGTCGTGGACCGCGACGATGTTCGGGTGCGAGAGCTGCGCGAGCGCGCGGCCCTCCTTGGCGAAGAGCCGCTTCAGGTCTTCCTGCGCGCTGGCGCTGTCGTCGAGGACCTTGATCGCCACCTCGCGGCCGAGCTGCGAGTCGTGCGCGAGGTACACCTGGGACGATCCGCCGCTTCCCAGAGGATCGAGCACGCGGTAACGCCCAGCGATCACTCGATCCACTGCGAGCTCCCAGCTCCCGAACTGAGCCGTACCAGCGGCGCCGATCATAGCGGCCCGTCGTTGTAGCGCATGACCCAGCTGATCCGCCATCGCCGCTCAGTACCAACGCCTGCCTGGTACTCCAGTTATGGGGTAGCGCACACCTCTCGTGGGCCGGCGCGCTCCTCCCCGCCGATACGCCCCAGACACGGCGACGCCGGACCGCTGGCGGTCCGGCGTCGCGCCCGGTGGGGGGAGAGGGATCGCGTGTCTAGGGACGCTTACCCCGCTCTGACCTCACGCCGCGCTTCGCGTCGACGATCTTCCCGGCCGCGGCCGCGGTCTGCTCCTTCGCCCTCGCCGCGGCCTGCGCGCTGAGCTTCCCGGCGGCCGCCAGCGCGTCGATCCTGCCGTTCGCCGGCGCGACGATGGCGGCGACGAGGCCCTCGCGGGTCCTGCCGTTCGCCGCCGCGATCTCGGCGAGGCTCTTGCCCTCGCGGAGGTGGCGCTGGATGACGTCCGGCGCGACGCCGAGGTACGCGACCGCGTCGCTCAGGTAGCGGCCGATCAGCGCGTGCACGTCCGGCAGCTCCCGCTCCGTCCCGCGCCGATCGCCCTTCGTGACCGGATGCTTCTCGTGCTTCGCGTCGACGAGCTTCGCCGCCGCTGCGGCGAGCTCCGCCTTCGCCTTCGGGGCCTGCTCCGCGGTCACCTTCCCGGCCGCGGCCGCTTCGTCGATCCGCCTCGTCGCGTCGGCGACGATGGCGGCGATGACGCCCTCGCGCGTCCTGCCCTTCTCGGCCGCGACCGCCGCGACGCTCCTACCGTCGCGAAGCGCCGCGCCGAGCTCGCGCTCGGTCATGCCGAGGTACGCCGCGGCCGCCTTCATCGCGCCGGCGAGCGCGTGCTTGGCGCCGAAGGCGGGCGCGCGCTCGTGGGCCTTCCCCGCCGCCTCGCGCAGCGCGGCGAGGATGGCGTCACGCTGCGCGGCGCTGAGCTTCCCTTCCGCGACGAGCTTCGCGAGGACCTCCTCGAGCTTCGCCGTCGGCGGCTTGCCCGGCTCGGCGCGGGCCTCGGCCTCCGCCGGCAGCGCCGCAGGCGCCGCCTTGGCCTCGGGCGCCATGGCGGCGAGCGCCGCGCCGCCCAGGAGCGCCATCCCGGCGCCGGCCATCGCCGCCGTCAGGAGCACGTGTCGCTTCATCGTGCTACCCCTCTCCACCGCTGGGTCGTTCCTCGACATAACGGCCGGAGAGCCCGATCCGCTACGTTCGATACAGTCGTTCGCCGGGTGAGGATCGCGTTCGCGGCCGCCGAGGTCGCTCCCTTCATGAAGGTCGGCGGGCTGGCGGACGTCGCCGGGTCGCTGCCGCAGGCGCTCGCCGCTGCCGGCCACGAGGTCACCGTGTACATGCCGCTCCACCTCGGGATCGACCGCGCGAAGCACGGCATCCCGGAGGACGGCGAGCTGCGCTCCGTCGCGTACGGCCGCGCCCGGGCGCGGGTCTCGTATCCCTCGATCCAGAGCGACGGCGTGAGGACCGTCTTCGTCAGGAGCGACAAGCGGATCGGCCGCGACAAGGCGTACGGCTATCCCGACGACAACAAGCGGTACGCCTTCTGGTGCCGCGCCGTCGCCGAGCACATCGCCGCGGGTCCGGCGCCCGACGTCGTGCACGCGCACGACTGGCACGCCGGACTCCTGATGCAGCTGATCTGCGACGACGCGCCCACGGTCTTCACGATCCACAACCTCGCGTACCAGGGGAAGACGTCCATCGACGTCATGGACGTGATCGGGCTGCGGCGGACGCGCCTCATCGCGGAGCAGCGCGGCGAGCTCAATCCGATGGCGCGCGGGATCATCAACGCCGACGTCGTGAGCACGGTGAGCGAGCGGTACGCGCAGGAGATCCTCACGCCGGAGTTCGGCGAGGGCCTGCAGGACCTTCTCCGCGAGCGCAAGCGCGACCTCTTCGGGATCGTGAACGGCATCGACACCAGGCTCTTCGATCCCGCGACCGACCGCCACATCGCAGCGACGTACTCCGCGAGCGACCCGAGCCCGAAGGCCGCGAACAAGGCGGCGCTCCAGAAGGAGGCGGGCCTCGCCGTCGATCCGAAGGCGCCGCTCGTCGGCATGGTCGGGCGCCTCGTCGAGCAGAAGGGCATCGACATCCTCACGGCGGCGGCGCCCGGGATCTTCGCGGCGGGGGCGCAGATGGTCGTGCTCGGCGCGGGCGACGCGTCGTACGAGGAGAAGTGGAAGCGCTTCGCGCGGGAGCACAAGGGCCGCCTGCACCTCGTGCTCGGCTTCGACGCCGCGCTCGCGCAGCGCATCTACGCGGGCACGGACATGTTCGTCATGCCCTCGCGCTTCGAGCCGTGCGGGCTCGGCCAGCTCATCTCGTTCCGCTACGGCACGGTGCCGGTCGTCCACAGCGTGGGCGGGCTCCGCGACACCGTGCGGGACGCCGACGCCGAGCGCGGCAACGGGTTCTCCTTCGAGCCGTACACCGCGGACGCGCTCCTCGAGACGGTCAAGCGCGCGATCCGCGCGTACCGCGACGCTCCGCGGTGGGACGCGCTCCGCGCGCGCGGCATGCGCGAGGACCACTCGTGGGGCGCCTCGGCGAAGAAGTACGAGCAGCTCTACGCGACCGCGAAGACGCGGCACAAGAAGCATTGACCTCCGTCGTCGACCTGCCCCAGGCGATCGAGCGCCTCGACGCGCCCACGCGCGAGATCGCCCGCCGGATCTTCCGCGTAGACGCCTACACCGGACGGCTCGAAGCGCCCCCGGAGATGGAGGCGTGGATCGTCAAGCTCTTCGGCTCGCTCGACGCGGTCCGCGAGCAGCGGATCGTGCGCGTGACGAACCTCGTCACGCTCGAGGGCGCGCTCTTCAACGAGCTGCGCGCGCGCCGGCCGATGGAGGTGAAGGGCGGCGACGAGGTCAGGAAGACGATCGACTCGTCCGTGGGCGACCCCTTCTGCGACCCGGACACGGGGACGCCCGCGGACACCTTCGGCCGCGTCGCGGGGAAGCACGGGACGAGCGTGTCGAACGTGGCGAAGTACGACGGCTTCCACGGCGTGCTCGTCTTCCGCGAGCACGACCCGCTCGCGCCGGTGAGCGCCGAGGTCCTCGCCGACCACCTCGCGACCGCGCGGGCGTGGGCGGAGCGCGCGCACGCCGCGGACCCGCTCGCGCGCTACTACTTCCTCATGTGGAACGCGCTCTGGCGCGCCGGGGGCTCGATCGTCCACGGCCACATGCAGATGACCGTGACGCGGGGCATGCACTACCCGAAGGTCGAGGCGCTCCGCCGGCAGGCGCTCGCGTACGCGGCCGCGTGCGGCCGCGACTACCTCGACGACCTCTGGCTCGTGCACGAGGCGCTCGGACTCGGCGCGGACGCGGGCGGCGCGCGCGCCTTCGCGTACCTCACGCCCGTGAAGGAGCGCGAGGTCATGATCGTGGGCCGCGCGGGGGAGGACGAGCGCGCCCTCGCCGGCGCGATCGCGAGCGCGCTCGGCGCCCTCCGCGCGCAGGGCGTCGTCGCGCACAACATGGCGGCGTACGTGCCGCCGCTCGCTCCCGACGGCGAGGACTGGTCGCGCTTCGCGCCGGTCGCGCGGCTCGTCGACCGCGGCGATCCCGCGAACCGGACGAGCGACATCGGAGCGATGGAGCTGTACGCCGCGAGCGTGGTCGCGAGCGACCCGTACCGCGTGGCGGACGCGCTGCGCGGCTAGGCCGCGGCCACCCGCCTGCGCGCCTGCCGCCGTTCCGATACGGATCGTACGCCTACTTCGCCACTCCTGGACCATTGACGGACACGAAGTCGCCTGCCTAACCTCCGGCCAGATGGCCGACGTGGTGTGGGTGTCGCGGCGCGACAACGCGTTCAAGGAGTTCCCGCCCGCGTCCGCACAGCTCGCCGTCGTCCTTCCGTTCTACGGGGACCTCACGGTCTGGATCCGCAAGCCGGGCGCGCCGGGCTGGCACTTCCCCGTGTCGAACCGGCGCTCTGGCGAAACGATCGTCGAGGTCGCGAGGCGCGAGCTGTGGGACTCGGCCCGCGTCGTGACCGCGAAGCTCGACCTCCTCGGCGCGGTCCGGCAGGACACGCCGAAGCCGTCGACCTCCTACGTCTACATGTGCGAAGCGCAGCACCTGCCGTGGTCGTACGAGCTGCCGGAGGGCGTCGACGAGATCGGCGTGTTCAAGAAGGTGCCGGATCCCGTGTCCTCGGAGTGGCAGCTCACCGTCCTCGAGTACGCGCTCCGCGCGCGCCGTCTCGGACTCCGCTAGCACCCCCCGGCGCTGGGGCGGCCCCGCCCTGGCGATCACTCTCGTCGCGCCGATCGTGCTGTTCAGCGTGCTCGGCGCGGTCGCGGCGCGCCTCCTCGGCGTGCGCGGCGCGGTCGAGCGCTTCACGCCGGAGGACCTGCTCCTCCTCACCGCGCTCGTCGACGTGCCGCTCCTCATCGGGACGCTCGCGCTCGCGCGCTGGCTCCTGCGCGCGCGGCCCGCGGACCTCGGCCTCGTCCCGCTCACGGCCGCGGCGGTCCGCTACGGAACGATCTTCGGGCTCGGGCTCCTCGCAGCGAACGTCGCGCTCGCGCTCGTGCAGCAGGCGATGCTCGGGTCGCCGCCGCAGCAGATCGCGACGGCCATCACCTCGCACCGCGGCGTCGCCGCGCTCGCGCTCGACCTCATGGCGGTCTCCGTGCTGACGCCGCTCGCCGAGGAGCTCGCGTTCCGCGGCGTGCTCTTCGGCGGCCTGCGCCAGCGCCTGCCGTTCGTCTGGGCCGCGGTGCTGTCGGCCGCCGTCTTCGCGCTCGTCCACGAGCCGCAGGCCTGGCCGATCGTCTTCTTCCTGGGGTTCGGCCTCGCGCTCGCCTACGAGCGCACGCGCACGCTCTGGGCGCCGATCGTCGCGCACGCCGTCGTGAACGGCGTGCCGCTCGTGTTCATCGCGCTCGGCAGGACCGCCTAGCGAGGTCTCCGACGCTCGCCGGGGTGGCGGCAATCCTGGCAACCGACGACCGCCTGCACGGTCCGACCGTTCTGCGGGAGGATGCGCGCGACACTGGAGCCACGAGGTTCGTCGGACGGCAGTTCGGCACAGGATCTGCAGCACCGCCGACCCGGTCGAACGATGCGCCAGCGCATTACAGGCCCGCTCGCGCTACTAGTTGCCGCGGCATGCACGCCGTGGACGCGTCCCGAAGAGCCTGTCGTGGGGACCGCGCGGCCTCGTGCGGAGTTCGCAACGTACAGCCTCACGCTCAAGGAGGCGCGAGCACTAGCGAACGTTGTCGGCTTCGTGGACGCGTTCAACAGCGGCGATGTCGACCGAGCGCTCCAGTGCCTATCGCCCGATGCGATCGTGAGCGATTGCGACTACGACGCTGGGACCCAACCGAGCTACCAAGGTCCACGGGAGATCGAGGCCTGGCTACGGGCCCGCGCCGCTGACAAGGACGTGATCGAGCTCGATCGGCTGTTCAATGACAACCCCACCGGCCCGGGCCACGGCGTGGGACTCGACCACGTGCGTCGGTCGAGTGGAACGCTGCGTTCGCGCGGGTTCACGCAGGGCGTCGAGGTGTACGGCGCACCGAAAGTCGCCTTTGCCGGCGACGGGCGGATCCGGGCATTCATCTACGGGAACGATCAGGAGTGCAAGCGTGTGCGCTGAGCGTCTGCGGTGGCAGCGATGACGGGGATATCGGATGCTGCGTACACCGCGCTCGTAGTGAGCGTCGGCGCCACAGCCCTGTGGTCCGCGGTCGCGAAGGTCGACGACCTTCCGGCATTCGCCTACTCCATCTCCAGATATCGGATCATCCCAGTGCGCTTGGAGAAGGTCGCGGCTGTCGCCGTGGTGGGCTCGGAGTTCGCAGCAGGCAGTCTCATGCTGACGGGCCTGGCTCCGGAGATCGGCGGACTCATAGGCGCCGTCCTGTTTTCGCTCTTCGCGAGCGTCGTAGGCACTGCTGTTGGCCGCGGGCGCGAGGTCCCATGCAACTGCTTCGGAGCCGATGGTGAGATCGCGTCCTGGGCCACGGTCGTTCGGGCGCTCCTCCTGGCGCTTGGGAGCGGCGCCATCGCTGCATCGGCGCCGCACTATTCGATCGTCGGAGCCCCAGAGGCTCTGCTTCCGCTTGTCCTTATTGGCGTTGGCGTTGCGCTGATCCTCCGACTGATCGGCTATGCGCCAGCCGTCATCGGCTGGTACGCGAAGCGTCCCGAGATAGGTGCCGTCGGTACGAGTCGGGCGAGCTTCAAATACGTCCCTCCAGATGCCTCCCTCTTCGGGCCAAGACGTGTATTCGGCGCTCGACCTTTGGTCATCGAGCCGGGGAGCGACATGGAGGAACGAAAGTGACCGACCTCTGGATGGCCTCGCTCGTCGTCCTGTGGATCATCGTTCTGTTCCTAGGTTTCCTGCTCATCGGCGTCCTTCGCCAGGTTGGTCTGCTGCACCTCCGGCTGGGCGATGACCCAGGTGCGCTCATCACGCGGACCGGCCTCGATAGGGGTATCACTGCGCCGGACTTTGACGTTGATCGATCGCACGGCGGACAGACTCGCCTGTCTGACCTATCGCGCGTCGCCCGCGCACTCGTGTTCGTCAACCCAACCTGCGTCTCATGCCACCGGATCGCGCGGCATCTCCGCGAGGTTGCCGCGACGCGCGCCGGCGAGTTCGACTTCATCGTCGTCTGCAGGGGTGACACGGCGAGTTGTAGCGCGCTCGCCGAGAGCGCAGGCCTCAAAGTGCGGATGGTCGTCGATCCAGGCGGTCATATCGAGGCCGCCTACCAAGTCCGGTACACGCCGTTCGCATACGTACTCGATTACCAACAGCGTGTGCTGGTCCGCGGCGTCGTCAACAACTGGCAGCAACTGGACGCGCTTCTCGATCAAGAGGGTGTCTTGGAGCCGATGCAGTCAAGGCACGAGCCTCTGCAGATCGAACGAAAGGAGGTGACACATTGAGCGAGCTGACATCCGCTATCGCTAGCAGGCTCGCGGAGCGCTCGTCCCGACGGCAGTTCATCAAGTTCCTGAGTGGTACGACGCTCACCGTCGGCGTTTGGCTAGCAGGCGGTGGCCTGTCCTACGCAGGCCACGGGTGCGCACACTGCAGTACACCCGGACCGTGTAACCCTTGTTGGTCGCCTCATCCGGCATGTGGTTCCTGCAGAGATGGCCTGAGTGGCGGTGGCTGCGCGTCTGGCTGTACATCTGGCGGCAACTGGTATTGCTGCCAGAACGGGTGCGAATTGGTCTGCTCGGAGTGCAAGTGCAGCGGTAGCTGTTGTCACTGCTTCACTTTCACTGGCGTGAGCTGCGGCGCCCCCCAGTGCATCCCCTCGCGACCGCCGGAGTGATGACCGTGATGTCGCCGCGCCTCGTGCGTCTCGCGCTCGGAGGCGCGGCGATCGGTGCGGCAACGGCGATGGCGGTGGACGGGCGCGCTCATGCGCTGCCGATCATGGCTGTGGTCGCTGCCGTGCTAGGTCTCTCGGGTATCGGCGGCCTCTGAGGACTCTCGATGATCGGAAAGATCGGCCCCTTGGTCCAAGGAGGCTCCCTACCACCGAGATCGCTAGCGCTACATCTCCTCGGTGGTCTCGCAGGCGGTGTGACATCGGGTGCGATGCTGGGCTTGATCGGTCTCACCCTGCACACGCTCGCCCCGTTCGCGATCCGCGAGGCTGCCTGGCTGGCCTTCGTCTCGCTTCTCGCGTACGCGGCGCTCGCGGATCTCGGCGTGCTGAGACGGTTTACCGGTGCCAGACAGACGCCAGGGCTCTGGCTGTGCACTCTCGGCGCAGGTGGTGGTGTTACCGCGTGGGGGTTCGACCTCGGGCTGGGCTTTACCACGCGCCTGCCGTATCAGGCCGTTGGCGCTCTTCTTGCCTTTGCGCTGCTGAACGGGGACTTCGCTGCGAGCGTTTTCGTGATGGCGGTCTATGGCGCGACTCGCAGTGCTGGCGTAGTCGTCGCGATCCTGTGTGCGCAGAAGGCCCACGACGATGCCTGTCGCGTCATCGCGGGCCATGGGACGCTACTGAAGCGCGCCGTCGGCGCGACGGCCGTGATCGCGATTCTCCTGTTCTCGGGGCTCCCGTAACAGGTTGCCTAAGCAGGTCCGTCGGATGGGCGGTCACGGCCCTTCCACCGAAGGACGCCCTCGGAGCGCCCGCCGCAGCGCGTGCGCGAGCTGCGCCGCCGTAAGCCCCTCGCCGAGGTACGAATCGCCGACGCGGATCTCGAAGTGGAGGTGCGGCCCGCCCGCCGGGTAGCCCGACGAGCCGACCGCGCCGATCTCGGTCCCGGGCGCGACGTACGCCCCGGGCGGGAGCGCCGCGACCGACGAGAGGTGGGCGTACCGGGTGACGACGCCGCCGCCGTGATCGATCCACACCTGCCGGCCGCGCGTGCGGTCGAGCGTGTACGACGGCGTGTACCCGAGCGCGTGCGCCGCGAGGAACGCGGACGCGCGCTCTTCCGCGCTCCACTCGACGAAGTCGTGGTCGAGGCGGATCACGCGGCCCGCGGCCATCGCGAGCACGGGCGTGCCCTCCTCCGCCACGATGTCCACGCCCTCGTGGACCCCGGCGCGGTGGTCGCGCGCGGCCTCGGGGAGGAGCGCGGCCTCGCTCGGGAGCTCCGCGCCGGCGACCGGGATCGCGAACGGACCGATCCGGGGCCGACGCGGTGGATCCGACGGCTCCGTGGACGCGCGCGGCGCGGCGGTGAACGACGGTCGCGCCGCGGGCGGCGGGGACGCGGCCGCGGGCGCCGCGAAGGGCGCGAGCCACGCGAGCGCGAGGATCGCCGTGAACGCGAACGAGCCGCCGAGCGCGACGCCCCAGCGCATATACTTCTCGAGGCTAAGCGCCCACCTTTAAGTCCGGTCCTGCGAGGCCGGGAAGGAGCGGCGACATGGCGACCCTGCTCGCACACGACGAGATCCGGCGCGCGATCACGCGCATCGCCCACGAGATCGTGGAGCGCGAGCGCGACCTCTCCCTCCTCGCGATCGTCGGCATCCGCATGCGCGGCGACGTCATCGCGGCGCGCCTCCGTTCCGAGATCGCGCGCATCGAGGGGCGCGAGGTGCCGCTCGGCTCGCTCGACATCACCCTCTACCGCGACGACCTGACGCGCATCGGCTACGCGCCCACGGTCCACCGCACCGACATCGCGTTCTCGGTGGACGACCGCGTCGTCGTCCTCGTTGACGACGTCCTCTACACCGGCCGCACGATCCGCGCGGCGATGGACGCGATCGTGGACTACGGCCGGCCGAAGGCGATCCGGCTCGCGGTCCTCGTCGACCGCGGCCATCGCGAGCTCCCGATCAAGGCCGACTTCGTTGGCAAGAACGTCGCGACGCAGGCGGGGGACGACGTCCGCGTCCGGCTCGCCGAGACCGACGGGCGCGACGAGGTCGAGCTCGCGCAGGCGGTACCGGCATGACGACGCTCACCTGGTCGAGGCGCCACGTCCTCTCGACAGAGGACTGGGACCGCGCGGAGATCGAGGCGGTGCTCGCGAACGCGGACGGCATGCGCGAGGTGCTCTCGCGGCCGATCCGCCGCGCCCCGCCGCTGCGCGGCCGCACGGTGATCCTCTTCTTCGCGGAGGCGTCGACGCGCACGCGCGTGTCGTTCGAGCTCGCGGCGAAGGCGCTCTCCGCCGACGTCGTGAACATCAGCGCGAGCGGCTCGTCCGTCGAGAAGGGGGAGACGCTCCTCGACACGGTCCGCACGCTCCAGGCGCTCGGCGGCGAGGTCATCGTCATGCGTCACTGGGCCTCGGGCGCGCCGTACTTCGTCGCCGACCGCACCGACGCGGCGGTCATCAACGCCGGCGACGGCGCTCACGCGCACCCGTCGCAGGGCCTCCTCGACGCGTACACGCTCCGCGGCGCGCTCGGCACGCTCGAGGGCCGGCGCGTCGTCATCGTCGGCGACGTGGTCCACAGCCGCGTCGCGCGCTCCGACATCCACACGCTCGTCCCGCTCGGCGCGGAGATCACGCTCTCGGGGCCGCCGACGCTCATGCCGACCGCGTGGCGCTGCGGCGCGCTCCCGGATCGCGTCTCGTACGAGCCGGACCTCGACCGCGCGCTGGACGGCGCGGACGCGGTCATCGCGCTGCGCCTCCAGAAGGAGCGCGCCGAGTCCGGCCTGCTGCCGTCGCTGCGCGAGTACACGCGCGTCTGGGGCCTCACCGAGGAGCGCGTCG
This sequence comes from Candidatus Limnocylindria bacterium, assembly GCA_035708565.1. Classification (GTDB taxonomy): domain Bacteria; phylum Chloroflexota; class Limnocylindria; order P2-11E; family P2-11E; genus JACDAF01. The sequence continues at coordinate 12,493 of DASSSF010000151.1, read as the reverse complement.
CGCTCATGCGGCCGGGCGCGCCCGTCATGCACCCCGGTCCGATGAACGAGGGGATCGAGATCGACGCCGCCGTCGCGCACGGCGCGCGGTCGCTCATCGAGACGCAGGTGACGAACGGCGTCGCCGTGCGGATGGCGCTCCTCTACCTCATCGCCGGAACGCCGGAGGGACGCGAGTGAACGGCCCGCTCGAGCTCCCGGGCCTCATCGACCTGCACGCGCACCTGCGCGAGCCCGGATCCGAGGAGTCGGAGACGATCGCGACCGGCGCGCGCGCCGCGCTCCGCGGCGGCTTCACCACGGTCTGTGCGATGGCCAACACCGAGCCCGCCATCGACTCGCCGGGCCTCGTCGCCGAGGTGCTGCGGCGCGGCGAGGAGGCGCGCGCCGCGCGCGTGCTCGCGATCGCGTCGATCACCCGCGGCCGGCGCGGCACGGAGCTAGCCGACCTCGTCGAGCTCGCGCGCGCCGGCGCCGTCGCGTTCAGCGACGACGGCGACCCCGTGCAGGACGCGCGCATCTTCCGGAGCGCGCTCGAGCACTCGCTCGTGGCGGGCCGCGTCGTCATCGAGCACCCGCAGGACAAGGCGATCTCGGGGAAGGGCGTCATGCACGAGGGACGCGTGTCCGCGGCGCTCGGCCTCGCGGGCGTGCCCGCCGCCGCCGAGGAGAGCGCTGTCGCGCGCGCGATCGCGCTGGCGAGGCACACCGGGGCGCGGCTCCACCTCACGCACCTCTCGACGGCGGCGTCCGTCGACCTCGTCCGCCGTGCCAAGGCGGACGGCGCCCGCGTCACGGCCGACGTGACGCCGCACCACCTCTCGCTCACCGACGAGTGGGTCGCGGGCGCGCGCCACTTCGCCTGGGAGACGCCCGGACCGCGTGGCGCCGCGTACGACAGCGCCACCAGGGTGAACCCGCCGCTCCGCACGGCCGCGGACGTCGAGGCCTGCTGGCGTGGCGTCGCGGACGGGACGATCGACGCGATCGCCACGGACCACGCGCCCCACGCGTCGATCCGCAAGGACGTCGAGTACGACGCGGCCGCGAACGGCATCAGCGGTCTCGAGACCGCGCTCTCCGTCCTGCTCATGGCCGTGGACGCCGGCCTCGCGCCGCTCGACGCGGTCGTGCGCGCGCTCACGAGCGGGCCGGCCCGCGTCCTCGGCATCGAGCTCCCGCGCGACCGCATCCTCGTGGACCGGACCGCGCGCTGGACCGTCACGGCCGACGCCCTCGTGTCGAAGGGCAAGAACACGCCGCTCATCGGGCGCGAGATCGTGGGGAAGGTGGTGCGAGCGACCGTCGATGGCCAGATCCGCTACGACGCTCTCCCGGCCTCCGTCGCGCGCTGACCGCCGCTCGCGCCGGGCGCGCGCGACCGCGTTCCTGCTCGAGCAGCAACTGCATCTTTATGCAGAAAGAACGTATAGTTATGCACCTATGAGCAGGGCGGCGGTGCTCGGCCTCGAGGACGGGAGCACCTGGTGGGGAGAGGCTTTCGGCGACGCGACGAACGCGTCGGGTGAGGTCGTCTTCAACACCGCGATGACCGGCTACCAGGAGGTCGCGAGCGACGCGTCCTACAACGGGCAGATCGTCGTCATGACGTACCCGCTCATCGGGAGCTACGGCGTGTTCGCGCGCGCCGCCGAGTCGCGGATCCCCTGGGTCGAGGCGCTCGTGGTACGCGAGCTCGAGGCGACGTGCCGCGAGGGCACGACGGAGCTCGACGCGTACCTCCGCGCGCACGGCGTGCCGGGCCTCGCGGGCATCGACACCCGCGCGCTCGTGCGGCGGCTCCGTGCGCAGGGCACCGTCCGCGGCGCCATCCTCCAGGTGCCGCCGCATCTCGCCGGCGACGCCGAGGTGGCGAACGAGGCCGTCGCGAAGGCGCGCGCGACGGCGGCGCTCGCGCAGCGCCCGCTCGTCGTGGAGTCGACCGCGTCGTCGCGCCAGGTCGGCGCGGGCCCGAAGGTCGCGCTCCTCGACACCGGCGTCAAGGAGAACCAGATCCGCTGCCTCGTCGACCGCGGCGCGACCGTGCGGACGTTCCCCGCGACCGCGACCGCGCGTGACGTCCTCCAGTGGGCGCCCGACGGGATCGTCATCTCGAACGGCCCGGGCGACCCGGCGGCGATCCCGCAGGTCTCGCAGAACGTGAAGATCCTCCTCGACGCCGCCGTGCAGCGCGGCCCGGCCCGGCCGCTCCCGATCCTCGGCATCTGCCTCGGGCATCAGCTCGTCGGCCGCGCGATCGGCGCGACGACCTCGCGCCTGCCGTTCGGGCACCACGGCAGCAACCACCCCGTTCGCGACGAGGCGACGGGCGCCGTCGTGATCACGTCCCAGAACCACGAGTTCCAGGTCGACGAAGCGAGCATCCCGTCGACCAGCGGATTCGTCGTCTCGTCGCGCAACCTGAACGACGGGAGCGTCGAAGGGCTTCGACACCGCACGCTGCCGATCCGCACGTACCAGTACCACCCGGAAGGCGCGCCGGGCCCCCGCGACAACGAGCCCGCCTTCGATCTCTTCCTCGCCGATGTACGAGCAGCAGTAGCCCGCAAGTGAGCGTGACGCGATCGGTGACAGGGGCGCCGGGGACTCTCTCGAGGCAGGACGTACGACAGCGCGCCCCGGCATCGCGGCGGCCCGTGTCGGTCTGCCGAGAGAGAGCCCCGGCGCCCCACACGCACGCACAGACACGCACACGGTCGGCGCGCGCATGAAGGTGCTGCTGATCGGCTCCGGTCCGATCTTGATCGGGCAGGCCGCGGAGTTCGACTACGCGGGGACCCAGGCGTGCCGCGCGCTCCGGGAGGAGGGGATCACGACCGTGCTCGTGAACTCGAATCCCGCGACGATCATGACCGATCCGGGGGTCGCGGACGTCACCTACATCGAGCCGCTGACGGTCGAGGTGCTCACGCGCGTCATCGAGCGCGAGCGGCCCGACGGCCTCCTCGCGACGCTCGGCGGGCAGACGGGGCTCAACCTCGCGGTGCAGCTCGCCGACGCCGGCGTCCTGGAGCGCTACGGCGTGCGGCTCCTCGGCACGCCGCTCGACGCGATCCGGAAGGCGGAGGACCGCGAGGCGTTCAAGCGGCTCCTCATCGAGATCGGCGAGCCCGTCCCCGAGTCGACGACCGCGCACACCGTGGACGAGGCGCTCGCGTTCGCGGACACGATCGGGTTCCCGCTCGTCGTCCGTCCCGCGTACACGCTCGGCGGGACCGGCGGCGGCTTCGCGTACGACCGCGAGCAGCTCGCGACGGTGGCCGGGCGCGGCATCGCCGCGTCGCCGATCGGGCAGGTGCTCGTCGAGCGCAGCCTCGTCGGCTGGAAGGAGCTCGAGTACGAGGTCATGCGCGACGGCGCGGGGACCTGCATCACGATCTGCAACATGGAGAACATCGACCCGATGGGCGTGCACACGGGCGACTCGATCGTGGTCGCGCCGTCACAGACGCTCTCCGACAAGGAGTACCAGCAGCTCCGGACCGCGGCGCTCAAGATCATCCGCGCGCTCGGCATCGAGGGCGGCTGCAACGTGCAGTTCGCGATGCATCCGGAGCACGCGCCGGGCGACGGGCCCACGCCGTACTACGTCATCGAGGTCAATCCGCGCGTGTCGCGCTCGTCGGCCCTCGCCTCGAAGGCCACGGGCTACCCGATCGCGCGCGTGGCCGCGAAGATCGCGATCGGGAAGCGCCTCGCCGACATCCCGAACGCGGTGACGAAGCGGACGACCGCGGCGTTCGAGCCGACGCTCGACTACGTCGTCGTGAAGATCCCGCGCTGGCCGTTCGACAAGTTCCGGACCGCCGACCGGCGCCTCGGCACGCAGATGAAGGCGACCGGCGAGGTGATGGCGATCGACCGCACCTTCGAGGCGGCGCTCCAGAAGGCGCTGCGCTCGCTCGAGATCAAGGGGCAGGGCCTCCTCTGGGAGTCGCCCGCGTGGACGGGGGAGCAGGACGGCGCCGCGTTCGCGGAACGCTGGCTCTCGACGACCGCGACCGACGACCGGCTGTGGCGCATCCTCGCGGCGCTGCGCCGCGGCGCGAGCGTCGACCTCGTCCACGAGCGCACGGGCATCGACCGCTGGTTCCTGCGCCGGATGTCGCGGATCGTCCGGTTCGCGGAGGACGAGCTGCAGGGACGGACGCCCACGCCCGCGCTCCTGCGGCGCGCGAAGCGGCTCGGCTTCTCGGATGCGGACATCGCCGTGCTCACCGGCATCCTCCCCACGGACGTGCGCGGGCTCCGCACCCAGTGGGGGATCGTGCCCGTCTACAAGATGGTCGACACGTGCGCGGCCGAGTTCGAGGCCGTGACGCCGTACTTCTACTCGACCTACGAGCAGGAGAACGAGGCGGAGCCGCTCCCGAAGCCGCGCGCGATCGTCCTCGGGTCCGGCCCGATCCGCATCGGCCAGGGGATCGAGTTCGACTGCTGCTGCGTGCAGGCGTCCGCGTCGCTGGCGGAGCGCGGGGTCGCCGCGATCATGGTGAACAGCAACCCCGAGACCGTGTCGACCGACTTCGACGCGTCGGCGCGCCTGTACTTCGAGCCGCTCGACGAGGAGTCGATCGCGTCGGTCATCGCGAACGAGGGCGGGAACGTCGACGTGCTCGCGCAGTTCGGCGGCCAGACCGCGCTCAACCTCGCCGACCGCATCGACGCGATCGGCGGGCGCGTCCAGGGAACGACCCCCGACGCGATCGGGCTCGCCGAGGACCGCCGCCGCTTCCACGAGTTCGCGGACGCGCTCGGCATCCCGCAGCCCCCGGGCGGCACGGCGGACTCGCTCGCCGAGGCGAGCAGGATCGCCTCCGGGATCGGCTACCCCGTGCTCGTGCGGCCCTCGTACGTCCTCGGCGGCCGCGGCATGGAGATCGCGTACGGGCCCGACGACCTCGAGCGCTACTTCGGCCACGCGCTCGAGGCGGGCACGGGCCGCGTGCTCGTCGACAAGTACCTGCGCGGGCGCGAGGTGGAGGTCGACGCGGTGAGCGACGGCGAGCGGACGCTCGTCGCCGGGATCATGGAGCACATCGAGCGCGCGGGCGTGCACTCCGGCGACTCGTTCGCGGCGTACCCCGCGCCGAACGTCCTGCCGGCGGAGAGGGACGAGATCGTGCGCCTCACCGAGACGATCGCCCGGAGCCTGCCGGTGAAGGGGCTCCTCAACATCCAGTTCATCGTCGAGGGCGGGCGCGTGTGGGTCCTCGAGGTGAACCCCCGGGCGAGCCGCACGGTCCCGTTCCTCACGAAGGTGACCGGCGTCCCGCTCGTGCGCCTCGCGGTCGCGATCGCGGGCGGCTCGACGCTCGAGCGCGAGGGCTATCCGTCGGGCCTGTGGCCCTCGGGCGACCTCGTCGCGCTCAAGGCGCCGGTCTTCTCGATGGCGAAGCTCCTCGACGTCGACACGTACCTCGGCCCCGAGATGAAGAGCACGGGCGAGGTGATGGGCGTGGACCGGACGTTCCCCCCGGCCCTCTGGAAGAGCCTCGTGGCCGCGGGCCTCGCGCCGGCGCCGTCCGGGAAGGTGCTCGTCACCGTCGCCGACAAGGACAAGGCCGAGGCCGAGCAGATCGTCGAGGGCTTCCACTGGCTCGGCTACGAGATCGTCGCGACGAGCGGCACCGCCGCGCTGTGCCGGCGGCTCGGCGTGCCGGTCAGCGAGATCGCGAAGCTGTCCGAGGGGAGCGACGCGATCCTCCGCCTCGTGCGCTCCGGGCAGTGCGCCGCCGTCGTGAACACGCCGACGTTCGGGAAGGACATCGACCGCGACGGCTTCCTGATCCGGCGCGCGGCCGTCGAGGCGCGTGTCCCGTGCCTCACGTCGCTCGACACGGCGCTCGCCGTGGTACAGGCGCTCCGCGCGAGCGCCGTCTCGTACGCGGTCGCGCCGCTCTCCGAGTACCGCCAGCCGGAGGCGGTGGCAGCGGCCGGCTGATGCATCCGGCGCGCGCGGCCTCGCTCGTCGTCTCCGCGAGCCTCGTCGGCGACACCTTCCTCTATACGGTGCTGCCGGTGAGCGCCGCGCGCCTCGGCGTCGAGCCGCTCCTCGTGGGCGTGATCCTCTCGGCGAACCGCTGGGTCCGGCTCTTCACGAACCCGCTCGCCGCGCGCTTCTACGAGCGCCTCCCGGCGGGCCCGCTGCTCCTCGCCGCGCTCGTCCTCGGAGCGGTCTCGACGGCGATGTACGTCGAGCCGACGTGGATCGTCGTCGTGGTGGCGGGGCGACTTCTGTGGGGATCCTGCTTCTCGCTGCTGCGCCTCGGCGCCGTCCTCGCGGCGATCGAGGAGGCGGGATCGCGCGCCGGCCGCGTCCTCGGCGAGACGCGGGCGGTGTGGGGGGTCGGGTACCTCGGCGGCGCGCTCTACGCGCCGGTCGCCGTGGAGGCGCTCGGGTGGCCGCTCGCGATCCTCGGGGCCGCCGCGCTCATGCTCGCCGCGGGCCTCGGGCCGGGGATCGTCGTCTCCCGCTGGCGCCGGACCGCGCACGTGCGCGAGGAGGGCGCGGTGCCCGCCTCCGTCTGGGACCCGCGGCTCCTCGCGCTCTTCGCCTGCGGCGCGGCGAACCTCGTCGTGGGGGCGGGGATCGTCGTCGTGGCGGGCGGGATCCGCATCGGCGAGCTCTACCCGGCCGGCGCGCCGGTCGCGGGGCTTGGCCTCCACGCGGTGTACATCGCCGGCCTGTTCGTCCTCACGCAGCGCGTCGCGCAGGTGTTCTGGCAGCCGGTCGCCGGACGCATCGCGGACCGCTCGATGGGCACCGCGTACCTCGCCGGCGCGTCGCTCTCCGCGCTCGGCATCGCGGCTCTCGCGCTGCCGGTGGACGCGACCGCGTTCGTCGCCGCCGCCGCGATCGCGAACGTCGCGGGGCTCACCGCGTCGCTCGCGGCGGAGCTCGCGGTGGCGCGCGGCGTCTCGAACGCCGATCGCCCGCGCGCTCTCGCGGCGTTCCACACGTGGCAGGACGGCGGGGCCGCGCTGGGCGCGCTCGCCGGAGGCGCGCTCGCGGCGTTCGGCACGTCGTTCGCGCTCGCCGTCGCCACGGCCCTCATGCTCGTCACCGTGCCGCTCTGGATGTTCGCGCGCGCCGAGGGGCGCGTGCGGGTGCTCGCGTGAGGTCCGGGCGGGAGCAGGCGATCACCGGACCGGAGCTCGGCCGCGCGGTCGGGGTGCCGCTCTAGTGCCCGCGATCCCGAGCCTCGTCGAGCGTGTGCTGATCCGGGCGGGGATCCTCCCCGCGTTCATCTCGGACATCGCCGCCGCCGCCGCGTTCCGCGCCTTCTCCGCAGGCGAGCGGCTCGGCGTCTTCGAGATCCTCCGCGGCGGCCCGCGCACGGCGGCCGAGCTCGCCGAGAAGATCGGCGCGGACGCCGGGATGCTCGCGGCGGTCTGCGACCTCCTCGCCGAGACCGGCTACCTCGCGCGCGACGGGGACCGCTACCGCAACGGTCCCGTGACCGAGCGGTGGATCCTCTCCGGGCGCGGCCTTCCCGACTTCGCGCGGCACTGGGTGGGCCTCGTCTTCGACCACTGGGACGCGCTCGAGGACGCGGTCCGTTCCGGGCGCCCGTCGCCGCACCTGGCGCAGTACCTCGACGGGACCGGCCGCTGGCCGATCTTCAACGCGGCGATGGCCGAGCTCGCCTCGCGGAGCGCCGACGAGATCGCGCGTGCCGTGCGCCTCCCGGACGGCGCGCGGCGGCTCGTCGACGTCGGCGGCAGCCACGCGCTCAACGCGATCGCGTTCTGCCGCAGGCATCCGCACCTCCAGGCGACGATCCTCGACCTGCCGCAGGCGCTGTGGGCGGCGCGCGAGCGCATCGCCGCGGACCGGTTCACGTCGCGCATCGAGGTGCGCGCCGCGGACGTCACGCGCGAGCCGCTCGGCGGTCCGTACGACGCCGCGCTCCTCTTCCAGCTCCTGCACTACTTCCCGCGCGAGCAGAACGCCTCGCTCCTCGCGCGCGTGCGCGACGCGCTCACGCCGGGCGGGCTCGTCGTGATCCTCGACCAGACGGGCGTGCCGCCGACGCCGCTCGCCCGCGCGTTCCTCGCGGCGATCCGCGTCGCCTACCGTACCGGTCTCGGCGGCGACCTCTACGCGTACGACGAGATCGCGGGCTGGCTGCGGGGCGCCGGCTTCGAGGAGATCCGCCGGCGCGGAGTGCGGAGCGCGCCCGGGAACAGCATCATCACCGCCGTGAAGGCGCGATGATCCTCGAGCAGGGCCGCGTCCTCGCGGTGACCGAGATCGCGTCCCTCGGCACCGTGCTCCGCATCCACGCGCCGGGTATCGCCGGCACCGCGCGCGCGGGGCAGTTCGTCCACGTGCGCCCGGGCACGCGGTTCGATCCGCTCCTCCGCCGCCCGTACTCGTTCCACGGCATCGACCGCCGCGGGGGCGAGATCGAGCTGATCGTGAAGCCGCTCGGCCCGGGCGGCGAGTGGATCGCGGGCCGGCGGCCCGGCGACGACCTCGACCTCCTCGGCCCGCTCGGCACGGCCTTCACCGTGCGCGCGTCGACGCGGAACCTCCTGCTCGTCGCCGGCGGCACGGGCATCGCGCCGATGAAGGTCCTCGCCGAGCAGGAGTCGCCGCGCCGGAGCGTGACGCTCGTGATGGGCGGGCGGTCCATCGCGCACCTCTGGCCGTCGAGCCTTCTCCCGCCCGCGGTCGAGTACCTGACGACGACCGACGACGGCTCCTTCGGGACGAAGGGCCGCGTCACCGACGCGCTCCCGCCGCTCCTGCCCTGGGCCGACCAGCTCCTCGCGTGCGGCCCGTGGCCGATGCTCGCCGCGCTCGGCCGGCTGCGCGACAGCGCCGAGCGCGATCCCGCGATCTACCCGGGCCGCGCCGCGCTCGAGGGCGCGCAGATCGCCGTCGAGCAGCACATGGGCTGCGCCATGGGCGTCTGCCGCGCATGCGTGATCGTCACGAGCGAAGGCAACGCGCGCGTGTGCCGTGAAGGCCCGGTGTTCGGGCTCGGCGAGGTCCGCTTCGAGGAAGGGGAGCCCGCGACGATCGGGCTCGTCTCCTGATGCCGTGGCGCCGCCCGCGCACGCGGCCCGAGCGCCCGCGGACGCCGTCGCGTTCCGAGGAGGAGACGCTGCCGCTCGCGGGCGAGTCCGAGGAGGAGATGGACGCGGTCGAGCTCGCGTCGCTCGACGGCGCCACCGTGGTCGAGGCGGCGATGGGCGAGCCCGAACAAGGCGGGACGCCGTCGGTCCTCGCTGAGAAGCTGGGCGCCGCGCTTCGCGGCGCAGAGCTCGGCGTCGGACCGGCGGCGTCCGTCGCGCAGGCGACGAGCATCACCCGTGCGACGCTCCCCGAGGACGGCGTCGATCTCGCGGTCGAGGCCGCGCGGGGGCTGCGCCTGCGCAACCCCGTGCTCACCGCATCGGGCACGTTCGGCCAGGGTCTCGAGTACGGCGAGCTCTTCGACGTCGGGCGGCTGGGCGCCATCGTGAACAAGGGCACGACCGTCGCGGCGCGGCCGGGCAACCGGCAGTACCGCATCGCCGAGACGCCGAGCGGGATCCTCAACTCGATCGGCCTCGAGAACCCCGGCGCGCGAGAGGTCGCTCGTGCCTACGGCCGTCGCTGGGCGTCGCTCGGCTGCCCGGTGATCGTCAACGTGGCCGGGTACAGCGTCCTGGACTACGTGACGGTCGTGCGGGAGATGGAGGGGACGCCGGGCGTCGCCGCTTACGAGCTCAACGTCTCGTGCCCGAACGTCGACGGCGGGATGCTCTTCGGCTGCGATCCGCTGCTCGCGGCCGAGGTCGTCCGGGCGGTGAAGGGGGAGACGGGCAAGCCCGTGATCGTGAAGCTGACGCCGAACGCCCCGGACGTCGTCGCGGTCGCGCTCGCGTGCGAGGAGGCGGGGGCGGATGCGCTTACCGCGATCAACACGGTCCTGGGCATGCGCATCGACGTCGCGAAGCGCCGGCCGATCCTCGGCACGCGGAGCGGCGGGCTCTCCGGCCCGGCGATCAGGCCCATCGCCGTGCACATCACCTATCAGGTCGCCCGAAGCGTCCGCATCCCGATCATCGGTGCCGGCGGCGTCACCTCCGCAGGCGACGCGCTCGAGTTCCTGATGGCCGGCGCCTCCGCGGTGCAGGTCGGTACGGCCACGTTCGCGGATCCCCTCGCGCCGATCAAGGTCCTCGAGGGCCTCGCGGCGTACGTGCGCGAGCAGGGCCTCGCGTCGATCCGCGACGTGATCGGCGCGGCGCTCCCCGCGGAGGAGAGCGAGCCGCCGACCGAGGAGTAGCGGGCCGCCGCTACCGTTGACGGCGTGAAGCGCGCCCTCGCCGCCGGCCTCGTCCTCGCGGCGGCCTGCGTCCCGCAGGCCGTGACGCCGAGCCCGACGCCGACCGCGACGGCCACCGCCACCGCCGCGGCGACGACGGCGCCGCCCTCGCCGACCGCGACGGGGCGGAGCGTCCCGCCGTTCGCACGCGCGACGCCGGTCGCGGTCCCGCGCGACGCGTTCAACGTGGCGTTCGATCGCGACCGCGTCGCCTACCTCGACGGGAGCGAGGTCTTCGTCATCGAGGTCGCGACCGGGCAGCGGAAGAGCCTGCACAAGGTCGGGCAGGGCTGGACCGCGGAGCTCGATCCGGCCGGGCTCGCCGGCGACACGCTCGTGCTCATCGAGACGCGGACGGACGGCCAGCGCACCGACGGCCGCGTGCTCCGCTTCGACCTCCGCGGCGGCGCCCCCGTCACGCTCGACGACTTCTCCGGCCCCTTCCTCGGAGGCGGCGACACCTACCGGCCGCGACCGCCCGTGACCAACGGGCGTGACGCGCTGTGGATCCGCGTCGACGAGGACACGCGCCCGTTCGGCATCGACGTCGTCGTATCGCGCGGCGGCGGCGCGAAGCAGGATCTCCAGACGGGCTCGTCGGCGGTGTGGATCGACCTCGGCGAGGACGGGCGCGTGCTCATCTCGACGCTGCTCGCGCAGGGCGATCGGAGCGAGCTCACGCTCGTGCGCGACGGCGCACGGACGTCGCTCGGCACGCGGCCGCCGGAGCAGGGCGGTCCCGCGTTCTTCGTCGCAGGCGGCGTGTACTGGTCGATCGGCACCGGCATCGTCCGGCCGACGTCATCGGGCGAGCAGCTCTCGCTGGACGGCTCGCAGCGGCGCACGATCGAGCTCGGCAGCGGCTGCAACTGGATCGGCGCGACCGCGAAGCACATCGGCATCTTCTGCCAGGGCACCGGGCCGCGGATCATCGACCTCGCGACGAGCGAGGAGCGAGGGATCCCGGCGACGGCGGCGAGGTTCGCGCCGCGCGCCGTGCTCTGGCTCGAGGGCGGGCAGTGGTGGCTCGGGGCGCTGTAGCGGGAGGAGGACGGATGGCGAAGGCACCGGCGACGCCCACTCACGTGAACGACCTGCTCGCGCGGATCCGCGGCGTCCATGCGCTCTGGCAGCGCGGCGTCGCCGACCTCACCCCGGCGCACGTCAACCACGTCGAGCGCGCGGGGATCCTGCCCATCGCGTTCACGCTCGTGCACTACGTGCGCGGCGAGGACAACAACGCGGTCGAGCTCCTCGGTGCGGGCGAGCACCTCTGGGACAGGCACGCGGCGCGGATCCGCTTCACCGGCATCGACCCGCGTCGCGGGACGCCGATCGCCGAGGCCGAGAACGTGCGGATCGGGGACATGGACGCCTGGCGCGCGTACCAGAGCGAGGTCTTCGAGCGGACCGAGGGGCTCCTCGCGAACGCGGACGACGCGCGCCTCGACGCGGTCATGTTCGAGGGCGGGCGTCCCGGCTCCCTCGAGGGCGGGTTCCTCGGCGCGTACGTGACGGAGGGCCCGATCCGCACGCGCAACGCGCTCGAGGCGTGGATCTTCCAGCACGGCTCGCGTCATCTCGGCGAGCTCGAGCACGCCCGGTCGCTCGTCGGCCTCGGAGGCCTCTCCTAGCGCCGGAGCACGAGGCCGATCCTCCCGAACGTGGCGCGCGGATCGGTGTGCACCTTTCGCGTCGGGTCACGATCGGACGCGAGCACGGCGTCCCACGTGCGGTTCTGGGCCTCGAACGAGACCTCGGAGAGCCCCGGCCAGCGCGCGAGGATGCGCCGTCCGATCTCGTGGACGAGGTGCTGGATCGAGCGGGACACGGTCTCGTCGAACGTGCGGCGCACCTCGTCGCGGACGTCGAGCGGATCCACGTAGCGGTCCGAGCGGTCGCCGGTCGCGTCGGCGAGGTCGCCGTAGCGCCAGCCCACGTCGAGGTGGACGAACAGCGGCCGGTCGACGGTCTCGGGGAGCGTCGTGAAGCCGTCGCGCACGAAACGCTCGAACGACGAGCCCGTGAGCTTCACGAGGCGCATGTCGGATCGCCCGCTTCTCGCGTCGCGGACGTGCGTGCCCTGGCCCTCGCGCGCGAGCTCGATCTCCGTGAAGGCGCACTCGTCCCGCTCGCGGCTGAAGAGCG
>DASSSF010000150.1:0-7232 GCA_035708565.1 Candidatus Limnocylindria bacterium | reverse complement strand
TCACGGTCGTGTCGGGCAGCGCCGCGCGGCCGGGCCCGGCGGATGCCGGACACTCCTGCGCCCGGGCGGGGACCTCAGCATCCCTCGCGAGCGTTGCTCACGGAGGGGAACGCGATGACGACCACCGCCGGCTCCGTCGCCACGCGGATCTAGACGGCCTTCCTCGCCACGAAGCTGGCCGCGTGTCCGCTGATGATCGCCGTGACGCTGTTCCGGCCCCGGCCTCTAACGCGGTCGCGGGCGGCACATGGCCTAGCGGCCCGCCGGGGCCCCCTCGCGGGCGGCGAAGCGCTCCTCGGCCGCGGCGGCGCCGGAGCCGAGCGTGACCGGTACGCCCCGCTCGCGCAGCGCGAGCTCGACGCCGCCGATCGTCGCGAGCACCTCGAGCTCTCCGAGGGCGCCGAGGTGTCCGATCCGGAAGACCCGCCCGCGCAGCCGGCCAAGGCCGACGCCGAGCGAGAGGTCGTAGCGCTCGCGCGCGCGGGCGATCACCGCGTTCGCGTCCTGGCCCTCGGGCATGACGACCGCGGTGAGGCTGTCCGAGTACGCCTCCGGGTCCTCGCAGAGGATGCCGAGGCCCCACGCGCGCACGGCGGCACGCACGCCGTCCGCGAGGCGGCGGTGGCGCGCGAACACGTTGTCGAGGCCCTCTTCGAAGAGCATGTCGAGCGCCTCGCGGAGGCCGAACAGCATCAGCGTCGCCGGCGTGTACGGGAAGAAGCCGGCGGCGTTGTCCTCGAGGATCGGGCGCCAGTCGAAGAAGTTGCGCGGGCTCCCGCCGCGCGCGGCGACCTCGATCGCGCGCGGCCCGGCACAGACGATCCCGACGCCGGGCGGGAGCATCAGGCCCTTCTGGCTGCCGGTGAGCGCGACGTCCACTTCCCACTCGTCGAAGCGGAAGTCCATGCTCCCGAGCGACGAGACGGTGTCCACGATGAGGAGCGCGTCGCTCTTCGCGCGCGCGATCGCCTCGCGTACCGCGCGCACGTCGGTCCGCACGCCGGTCGAGGTCTCGTTGTGCACGATCAGGACCGCGCGGTGCTCCGGCCGCAGGCCGTTCGCCACGTCCGCGCCGGTGACGCCCCGCGACCAGGACAGCGGCACGAGGTCGACCGCGAAGCCGAGGTTGCGCGCCGCGGCGGCGAAGCCGGCGCTGAAGTGCCCGTGCTCGAACGCGAGCACGCGGTCGCCCGGCGCGAGCACGTTCACGAGCGACGCTTCCCACGCGCCGGTGCCCGAGGTCGGGAAGAGGATCGGGCGCCCGCGCTCCGTCCTGAAGACGCGCGCGACGTCCGGCAGCAGGCCGCGCACGAGGGCCGCGAACGGCGGCCCGCGGTGGTCGATGACCGCACGGTCCATCGCGCGCAGCACGCGGTCGGGGACGTTCGTCGGCCCGGGGATCTGGAGGAACGGGCGGCCGCTCACCTCGCTAGTCGCGTGGCGGAGCGGACGCCGCGCGCAGCCGCTCGACCACGGCGTAGAGGATCGTCACCGCGATGCCGGCCTCCTGGTGCAGCACGTCGCGGAACTGGGTGTGGCTCAGCGCGAGCACGCGCGAGGGCTCCGCCGTCGTGACCGTCGCGCTGCGCGGCCGGTGATCGAGGAGCGAGATCTCACCGAAGAAGTCGCCGGCGCCGAGACGATCGACGGTCCTTCCCCCTCGCTTCACCTCGGCCGCTCCCGAGACGAGGACGAAGAACTCGCCGCCGCTCTCTCCCTCGCGGCACAGTTCCCTGCCGGCGGGAACGTCGACGTCCTCGACGCGGGACGCGATGAACCGCAGCTGCTGGTCGGTGCAGGACCCGAACAGCGGGACCTTGCGGAGGAGCTCGACCCGGGGATCAGCCACGGCGCCGGAGGATAGCGCCGTTCAGTTCCAGCGCTTCCAGCGGGGCTCGTCCACGCGGCGGCCGCGCCAGTACCTGACGTTCCCTCCCCCGCCCCCGCCCCCGCCCCCGCGACCGCCGACGGCGACGTCGCGCGTGAGGACGTACGCGGCCGCGGCGAAGAACGCGGGGACGACCGTGTCGAGCTCCGGCGTGCCGACGACCCAGGTGATCACGGCACCGACCGACCAGGCGGTGCAGACGAGGAGGAGCCGCCAGACCTGGGCGTTCAATGGCCGTTCCTGCGCACGAACGACGCCTCGCGCGCCCACGCGCCGCACTGCGCCAGCTCCTCCCGCGACACGAGGCCCGAGCGGACGGCCAGCTTCAGCTCGTCGCGGAGCGTCGTCTGGAGCATCTCGGGTCCGTCGGTGTTGAACGAGAAGCGGACCTTGTGCTTCCGGAACACGGCGACCATCTCGGCGAGCTCCTCCATTCCCGTCACGACCTGCGTGTGCACGTTCGACGACGGGCAGATCTCGAGGAGGATGCCGCGCTCGGCGATCCGCTCGCAGAGCTCGGGCGAGGCGGCCGCGTGGATGCCGTGCCCGATGCGGTCGGGCTCGAGGTAGCGCACGACCTCGTCGACCGACTCATGGCCCTCGTCCTCGCCGGCGTGGACGGTGGCGCCGAGCCCCGCCTTGCGCGCCTTCTGGAACAGCGGCGCGTAGTCCCGGTAGCGGAAGGCTCGGTTCGACGGCCCGGCGATGTCGATCGCGACGACGCCCCTGTTCCGGTAGGCGATCGCCTTGTCGACGATGATCTCGTTGAGCGCGTAGTCGAAGCCGCGGTCGAGGCAGAAGATGAGGCCGGCCTTCACCGGGTACTCGAGGCTCGCGCGGTCGAGCCCGCGGATCGACGCCATGATGATGTGGTCGAGGTCCTGCTCGCCGCCACGGTTCCGCTTCATCGGGTTGTAGCGGAGCTCGAGCGTGGTGATGTTGGCCTTGCGGTACGCGCCGCCGACGACCTCGTAGACGGACTCCTCGACCGCGAGCGGGCTCGACTGGATGAGCTCGGTCCAGTGGAAGAGCGCCAGGAACTCCTCGAACGACTTGCGCTCGCCTCGCTGCACCGTGATGAGGTCGACGAACGACCAGTACTCGCGCGTCGGGAGGCGGATGCCCTGGCGATGGGCGATGCTCCACATCGC
The DNA here is from genome assembly GCA_035708565.1 of Candidatus Limnocylindria bacterium. GTDB lineage: Bacteria > Chloroflexota > Limnocylindria > P2-11E > P2-11E > JACDAF01. Next base: position 4,193 of record DASSSF010000150.1, on the reverse strand, counting down.
CGCGGGATCGACGGCGCCACCGAGATGGACGTGGAGCTCGGTGAGCTCGTCGCCGAGGGGATGCGGGCTCAGGGGTCTAGGAGCCCTGCTCTCTCGTGGGCGGGCGGCGCACGCGGCGGCGGCGCCTCGGCGGCGCGGGCCGCCCCTCGGGGTGCTCGTGCCAGATCGCGTGCCCGTCGTCGTCCGGCGACGCGATCTTGACGAGGCGGTCCCAGACCTCGGCGCGGCGGAGCTCCTGCTCGGCCGTCTCGCGCGAGACGGCCCGCTCGAGCCTCACGTCGCAGTCGTACGGCGAGCCGACGAGCTTCCAGCCCTGCTCGGACAGGAGGTCGAGGAGACGCGCGATCTCGGTGAGGCGCTGCGGCGTGTCGAGGACGAAGTCGCGCAGCCACCCGGAGTAGGTCTTCTTGCCGCGGTCGGAGCGATCGAGCTCATCCCGGACGGTCCCGAAGACGTGGACGAGGATGTACGTCGGTCCGGCCACCTAGAGGAGTCTAGACGCGGCCGCTAGCCGCGCTCCTCGACGAAGCGGTAGCCGCCGTCCGAGTCCTTCGCGATGACGACGAGGGCCTTCGCCTTGAAGCCGTTCTGTCCCTTGAGCGCTGGACAGACGAGGTGGTAGTGCTCGTGCTCCGGGGGCACGCAGTTGCAGCGCTCGGCCTGGATCTCGGCGTCGAAGCGCCGCGCGCCGATCCGCAGAGCCACACGAGCGCCCGGATCGGGGAACAGCTTCCAGGCTTCCTTCATGATCAGGATCCGGCCCTTGCGAACGTCCTCGGAACTGAGGCGATGACGGTAGGTGGATCGGGAAACGCTCATCGGTAGGACTATTTTCGCACATCGGGGCCCGCCTGTGCATGTCCTCGGCTACGCCCGCGCGGGTGTGTGCGTCCGGGCTAGCGAGCCCCCGACGAGAAGCAGCCAAGCGGGTCGTCGACGAAGCGCATGAGGTGCACGACCGGCACCGTCGCGCCCGCCTCCGCGAGCCCCGCGCGGAGCTGGAGGATGCAGCCGGGGTTCGCGCTCACGACGACGTCCGGCCGCGCCGCGAGGATCGCGCGCACCTTGTCGCGCTGGAGCTCCGTCGCGACCCCCGGGTGCGTGAGGTTGTAAATACCTGCGCTACCGCAGCAGCGCTCCGGGTCGGCGATCGGGATGACGCGCACGTTCGGGACGGCCTCGAGGAGCGCGCGGGGCTGCCGCCGGATGCGCTGGCCGTGCGCGAGGTGGCAGGCGTCCTGGTACACGACGCGGATCTCGCGGTCGGGGACACGCGCCGGCGGCTCCGGGGCCGCGACCTCGGTCGCGTCGCGCACGCGGGCCGCGAACGCGCGGGCGCGCTCGGCCCAGGCCCCGTCGTGCGCGAGGACCGCGCCGTACGCCTTGAGGTGCGCGCCGCAGCCGGCCGCGTTCACGACGATCGGAGCGTCGCCGTCGCCGAACGCGTCGACGTTCGCGCGCGCGAGCCGCCGCGCCTCCTCGCCCTCGCCGGAGTGCGCGTGGAGCGCGCCGCAGCACACCTGGCCGGCCGGCGCGGTCACGGTGTGGCCGGCGCGCTCGAGCACGCGCTCGGTCGCGCGGTGCGTGTCCCCGAACGACGTCCGCATGACGCAGCCCGCGAACAGCGCGACGTCGCCGCCGGCGCGCGCGTGCATCTCGTACGCTGCGCCCTCGCGGCGCGGCAGGAGGCGGTCCATCGCCGCGAGGCGCGAGGGCAGCAGCCGCGACACGAGCGGCCGCGCCGTGGCCGCGTAGGCGCCGGCGAGCGCCGTGACGATCCCGAGAAGGCGCCGGCTCGCGACGACGCGGAGGCCGGCCCGCGTCGCGAGACCGCCGATGCCGCCGCGCGGCGCGCGCTCGCGCACGACCTCGCGGGCGCCCTCCATGATCCGGCCGAAGGGCACGCCCGACGGGCACGCCGTCTCGCAGGCGCGGCAGACGAGGCACGCGTCGAGATGGCCGACGAGGTCCGCATCCGGCACCGCCTCGGTGCCGACGAGCATGCGGATGAGCTGCACGCGGCCGCGCGGCGAGTCGGCCTCGTCGCCGAGCACGCGGTACGTCGGGCAGTCGTTCAGGCACAGACCGCAGGAGACGCACGTCGCGAGGTCGTCGGGAGCGACGTGGACGCTCGTGCTGACCATGGTTGTCTGAGGAGCTGACGCGGGGGGCACGAACCTAGGATAGGGACGCGATGACGACGACCCTGCGCTCGCTCGCGGACCGGTTGCGCGAGGCCGTCGCGCCGGACCGCGTCATCGACGACCCGGCCTCGCTCCTCCCCTACGCCTTCGACGCGTCGTTCTGGTCGCTCCGGACGAACCGCGCGCCGGACGTCGTCGTCGTACCCGAGACGACGGCCGAGGTCGCGGCCGTCGTGAGGATCGCCGACGAGACCGGCACGCCGGTGATCGCGCGCGGCGCCGGCACGGGCCAGACCGGAGGCGCGGTGGCCGTCCGCGGCGGCATCGTCGTCTCGTTCGCGCGGATGCGCCGGATCCTCGAGGTCGATCGCCAGAACCTCCAGATCCTCGTCGAGCCCGGGATCGTGTTCGCGGACCTCCAGGCCGCGCTCGCCCCGCACGGCCTGTTCTTCCCGCCGGATCCGGGGAGCGGTCGCGCGTGCACGCTCGGCGGGATGGTGGCGAACAACGCGAGCGGGCCGCACGCCGTGCGCTGGGGCACGACGTCGGCGTACGTCCTCGGCCTCGAGATCGTCCTCGCCGACGGCGGCGTCATCCAGACGGGCGGCCTCCGCTCGAAGGCGCTCAAGTCGTCGAGCGGCCTCGACCTCACGAAGCTGTTCGTGGGCTCGGAGGGCACGCTCGGCATCGCGACGAAGCTTCGCCTCCGCGTGCAGCCGAAGCCGCAAGCGCGCGCCGTCGTGCTTGCCGCGTACGAGCGGATGGACGATACCGTGCTCTCGCTCGACGACCTCTTCGCCGCGGGCATCCTCCCATCTACCGCGGAGCTTCTCGACCGAAGCGCGGTCGAGGCGATCCGCGCGTACCGCCCCGACCTCGGGCTCCCCGACGGCGAGGCCGTCCTCTTCGTCGAGACCGAGGGCACGAAGGACCAGGTGGCGGGACAGGCGCGCCTCGTCGACGGGATCCTCAAGAAGCGCGCGAGCGCGACGACGATCGCCGAGAGCGAGGAGGCGATGCAGCGCCTCTGGACCGCGCGGAGCGGCCTCGGCGCCGCGGCCGCCCTCCGCCACCCGGACAAGCACCGCATCTTCGCCGGCGAGGACCTCGCGGTGCCGCTCTCCGAGGTGCCGCGAACGATCCGCCGCGCGCGCGAGCTCGGCGCGGAGCACGGCGTCGCGGTGATCTTCTACGGCCACTTCGGCGACGGGAACGTCCACTCGGCGATCCTCATCGACCCGACGGACGAGGACGAGGTGCGCCGCTCCGACGCGCTCGCGCACCGGCTCCACGAGCTCGCGATCGAGGTCGGCGGGACCGTGACCGGCGAGCACGGCACGGGGGCGGTCCGCGCCGCGTACATGCGCGCCGAGCACGGCGCCGCCCTGGACGTGATGCGGCGGGTCAAGGCGGCGCTCGACCCGAAGGGGCTCATGAATCCCGGGAAGATGGACCTGTGACGGTCACGCTCTCGCGCACCGCGTCAGCGGCGCTCGCCGAGCTCTGCGCCGGCCTCCGCTGGGACGCGCTGCCCGAGGACGCGCGCGAGCGGACGAAGGAGCTCGTCCTCGACCACCTCGGCGTCGCCGTGCGCGGCAGCCGCGCGGCGTCCAGCGTCGCGGTCCACGAGTTCGTGCGCGGCATGGGCGCCGGCGCGGCGACCGTGCTCGGCGGCGGCATGACGAGCGCCGCGCCGTGGGCCGCCCTCGCGAACGGCGCCTCGGCCCACGCGCCGGAGATGGACGACGTCACCACGGAATCCTCGCTGCATCCCGGCGTGGCGGTCATCCCCGCGGCGCTCGGGCTCGCCGAGGAGGGCGGCGCGGCGGGCTCGGCGTTCCTCGAGGCCGTGGTGGGCGGCTACGAGGTCACGATGCGCGTCGGCAACGCGCTCGACCCCGCGTCGTCGTACGAGCGCGGCTTCCACCCGACGGGCGTCGCGGGCGTCTTCGGCGCCGCCGTCGCGGCGGGCCGCCTCCTCGGACTCGACCAGGGCGCGCTCGTACGCGCGATCGGGATCGCGGGGACGATGGCGTCGGGGTCGATGGA
>DASSSF010000149.1:0-6746 GCA_035708565.1 Candidatus Limnocylindria bacterium | reverse complement strand
CACGCTCCACGTGCCCGACACGCGCCAGACGCAGCGGATGATCGCTGCGCCGCAGCTCGCGCGGCTGCGAAAGGGCGCGGCCGTGATCAACGCGTCACGCGGCGGGGTCGTCGACATCGACGCGCTCGCGGCGGCGCTCCGCTCGGGGCAGCTCTCGGGCGCCGCGATCGACGTGTTCCCGGCGGAGCCGACGGGCGAGGGCGAGGAGTTCGTCTCCCCCTTGCGCGAGTTCGACAACGTGCTCCTCACGCCGCACATCGGCGGCAGCACCGTGGAGGCGCAGCGGAACATCGGGCTCGAGGTCGCGGCGAAGCTCATCAAGTACAGCGACAACGGGACGACGCTCGCCGCCGTGAACTTCCCCGAGGTGAACCTGCCTGAGCACGCCGAGAAGCACCGGCTCCTCCACATCCACCGCAACGAGCCGGGGATGCTCGCGAAGGTGAACGCGGTCCTCTCCGAGGCCGGCATCAACATCGCGAGCCAGTACCTCGAGACGACGCGGCGGATCGGCTACGCGGTCATCGACATCGACGGCGCGGAGCACCCCGTGACGGCGGCCGTGCGGAAGCGCCTCGACGCGGTCGAGGGGACGATCAGGACGCGGGTCCTCTACTAAGCTCCCAGCCCCGGAACCAGCAGCTCCGCGAGCGCGGCCATGTCGTCGACCACGAGGTCGGGCTGATGCGGCGTGCGCCCGAACGGACGCCTCCGGCGGTCGACGAACGCGGTGTGCATGCCGGCCGACTTCGCGCCGATGCAGTCGAACGCGTGGTCCGCGACGAAGAGCACCTCGTCCATGGGGACGCCCACGATCTCCGCGGCCTTCCGGTACGTCGCGACGTGCGGCTTGAACGAGCCCGCCTCGGCGACCGAGATCACGTGGTCGAACGGGATGCGGTGGTACCGCTTCGCGGTCTCGAGCATGTCGGGGTCGCCGTTGGACAGGACGGCGATGCGGTACCTCGTCTTGAGGCGCGCGAGGGCCGCCGGGACGTCGGGGAACGGCTCGAGCCGCTCGATCGCGGCCACGAGCGCGCGCACCTCGTCCTCGGTGTACGCGATCCCCGCGCGGTCCATCGTGTAGGCGACGGCGCGCTGGCCGATCTCTCGATAGGGCGTGTGCTCGCGGTGGAGCAGCGCGTCGATCATCGAGCTCTCGAAGTGTGTGCGGCGCCACCAGGTGACGAAGGAGCCCGGATCACCGGTCCAGCCCTTCGCGGCGAGGAAGGGCCGCACGAGCGCGGTGAGGCCCTTCTGCATGTCGACGACGGTCCCGTACTGGTCGAACATCACGACCCGGATCTTCCGCTTCAGCTCGTCGGCCGTCGCCATGCGTCCTCCTACGATCCGGGCACGCGTACGGCCGGCGGCTGCTGGGCGAACAGCCCCGGCGACCCGCGCACGACCGCCGCGATCGCGAGGATGAGCGCGGCGGAGACGATGTAGAGCGCGGGGATGCCCGCGACCGCGGCGAACGCCGACCCGAGGATCGGCCCGATCCCCCACCCGAGGTTCTGCACGGTCGCGACCGCGCCGAACGCGCGGCCCTCGGCGCCGAGCGGCGCGCCGGCCCGCGTGAGCACGGCCATCGACGTGATCACGCCGGCGAGGCCGATCCCCATGAACACGCGCGCGATCAGGAACACGACCGCGTGCGGCACGACGACCTGCGGCACGAGCGACACGGCGAGCAGCGACAGCGAGACCGCGAGCAGGCGCCGCGGGTCCGCCCGATCCGCGTAGCCGCCGAGCACGGGCATCGAGACCGCTGCGGCGAGCGCGCCGACCGCGAACACGAGGCCGACGGCGAGCTCGAGCGTGAGCCACGCCGGACGCGCGAGGTCCTGGACGTAGATCGCCATGACGCCCGCACTGCCGGAGTTGAGGACGTGGACCGCCGCACCCACGAACAGCACGCCCCGCAGCCCCGGCCAGCCGAACGGCACGACCACGTCGCGCGCGCTGAGCCGCGGTCCCGCTGCCGCCTGCGCGCGGCCCTCCTGGACGTACAGCGCCGCGCCGACCGCGCACGCCCCGAGCAGCCCCGCGCCGATGAGGAACGAGCTCCGAAGGCCGATCGCGGCGACGACGATCCCGCCGAGCACGGGGCCGACGAGGTTGCCGACCTGCGCGGCCGCGCTCAGGAGGCCGAGCGCGGCGCCGGTGCGGTCGCGCGGCACGGTCGTCGCGAGCAGCATCGCGGCCGCGGTCTGCGACCCGGTGAGCGCGCCGTTCGCGAGCCGGACGGCGACGAGCTGGGGCACGGTGACGACGAAGGCCTGCGCGCCGAGGACGAGCGTCCCCGCGCCGAGCGAGCGCACGTACATCGCCTTCCGGCCGAAGCGGTCCGCGAGGAGTCCCCAGATCGGCGACGCGGCGGCCATCGCGAGCCCGCTCCCGCCGATGACCACGCCGGTCCAGAGCGCGAGCTCCGAGCGGTCCGTGACGCCGAGCTCCTGGATGAAGAGCGGCAGGAACGGGAACGAGAAGTTGAAGCCGATGAGCGTGACGACCTGGGTGATCGCCACGATGCGGACCGTGCGCTGCCACGAAAGAAGCCGCCCCGTCGCCGGGGCGGCTTCCACGTTCGCTGCGCTGTCCGTCGCCTAGTCCTTCTCTTCTGCGGCCTCTTCGAGCTTCTCCGGGCCTTCGAGGTCGAGGATGTCCTCGTCGCCGTTCTCCTCGTCCTCGTCGTCCTCGAGGTCCTCGAGCGACAGCTCCTCCTCGGGCGGCAGCGCCGCCACGGTCTCCTCTTCCTCGTCGCCACCGAGGAATCCGGCGAGGGCCTTCGCCTTCGGCATCCACTCGAGCTGCTCGCGGCGCTGCGGGAGCCCGGTGCCGGCCGGGATGAGCTTGCCGATGATCACGTTCTCCTTGAGGCCGAGCAGCCGGTCCTTCTGGCCCATCGTCGCCGCCTCGGTGAGGACGCGCGTGGTCTCCTGGAACGACGCGGCCGCGAGGAACGACGACGTCGAGAGCGACGCCTTCGTCACGCCGAGGAGCACGGTCTGGCTCGTCGCGGGCTCGCCGCCCGCGGCGATCGTGCGCGCGTTGATGTCCTCGAACTCGAAGCGGTCGAGGAGCTCCATCGGCAGGAGCTCGGTGTCGCCGGCCTCCTCGATGCGGACCTTGCGGAGCATCTGGCGGACGATGATCTCGATGTGCTTGTCGTTGATCGTGACGCCCTGGCTGCGGTAGACCTTCTGCACCTCGTTGACCATGTAGCGGTGGACCGCCTCGCGGCCTGAGATGCGCAGGATGTCCTGCGGGTTCGCCGAGCCCTCCGTGAGGAAGTCGCCCGCGCTCACCTGCTGGCCGTTCTCGACCCGCAGGCGCGCGGTGTGCGCGACCTCGTACACGCGCTCCTCGATCTCGTTGTGCGCGATGGTGACCTTGTCGCCGTCGACCTTGAGCGTGCCCGACACCGGCGCGAGGAAGTCGGTCTTCCCCTTGCCGCGCTTCTCGGGCTTCGCGAGGGCCGCGCCCGCGTCGATGCGGTCGCCGGCGCCGACGCTCAGCGTCCAGCCCGCGGGGACGCGCACCGGGACGGTGTAGTCGTTGGAGTTGCGGACGACGATCTTCCGCGAGCCGTCGGGGTTGCGGACGATCTCCGCGACGCCGTCGATCTCGCTGATGATCGCCTGCCCCTTGGGCACGCGCGCCTCGAAGAGCTCCTCGACGCGCGGGAGACCCATCGTGATGTCCTCGCCCGCGACGCCACCCGTGTGGAACGTCCGCATCGTGAGCTGCGTGCCCGGCTCGCCGATGGACTGGGCCGCGACGATGCCGACGGCCTCGCCGATCTCGACCATCTGGCCGGTCGCGAGCGAGCGGCCGTAGCACTTCTGGCAGATGCCGTGCTTCGCGTGGCACGAGAGCGCGGACCGCACGCGGATGCGGTTGATCCCGGCGTTCGCGATGAGCTCCGCCGTCGCCTTGTCGATGTCGTCGCCCTTGCTGACGATGCGCTTGCCGTCCTTGCCGTCGACGTCCATCGCGACCACGCGGCCGAAGAGACGGTCGGCGAAGGGCTCGACCGCGCCCGGCTCGTCGCCGTTCAGGAACAGGCCGTCCTCGTCGCCGCAGTCCTCGAGCCGGACGATGACGTCCTGCGCGACGTCCACGAGGCGCCGCGTGAGGTAGCCCGAGTCCGCCGTGCGGATGGCGGTGTCGGCGAGGCCCTTGCGGCCGCCGTGCGTCGAGATGAAGTACTCGAGGACCGTGAGGCCCTCGCGGAAGTTCGAGCGGATCGGCAGGTCGATGATCCGGCCCTGCGGGTCCGCGATGAGGCCACGCATGCCGCCGATCTGGCCCATCTGGCGCGGGTTACCGCGGGCGCCGGACGTGGCCATCATGTAGACGGAGCCGCGCTTGTCGAGCGACTCCATCATCGCCTTGATCACGGTCTCGGTCGTCTCGCTCCAGAGGTCGACCGTCTGCTGGTAGCGCTCCTCCTCGGTGATGAGGCCGCGGGAGAACTGGCGGTCGATCTCGCCGACCTTCTTCTCGGTCTCGCCGATCCACTTCGCCTTGTTCTCGGGGATCTGCACGTCGTCGATCGAGATCGAGACGCCGGCCTTCGTGGCGGCGGCGAACCCGAGCTGCTTGATCTTGTCCACGAACTCCGCGGTGACCTCGTTGCCGTACTTCTCGAACACGGCGGTCACGACGTCGCGGATCGCCGGCCGGCCCATCGTCTTGTTGATGAAGCGGAGGTCCACCGGCAGGGCCGCGTTGAAGAGCACGCGGCCGACGGTCGTCTCGATGACCTTGCCGTTGTGCGGGATGCGCACCGGGTCGTGCACGCCGACGAGGCCGAGGTCGAAGGCCGACTGCACCTCGGGGTAGTCGCCGAAGAGGCGCGCGGTCTTCGTCTTGTCGATGTTCTCGAGGGTCATGTAGTAGGTGCCGAGCACCATGTCCTGGCGCGGCGTGACGACCGGCTGCCCGTCGGCCGGCTTCAGGATGTTGCGGGTCGAGAGCATGAGGTTCTTCGCCTCGGCCTGCGCCGCGGCGGAGAGCGGGACGTGCACGGCCATCTGGTCGCCGTCGAAGTCGGCGCCGAACGCCTCGCACACGAGCGGGTGGATCTGGATGGCGTTGCCCTCGATGAGCTTGGGCATGAACGCCTGGATGCCGAGGCGGTGGAGCGTGGGCGCGCGGTTGAGGAGGACGGGGTGGTCCTTGATGACCTCCTCGAGGACGTCCCACACCTCGGGGTGCACGCGCTCGACGAGCCGCTTCGCGCTCTTGATGTTGTGCGCGAGGCCGCGGTCGACGAGCTGGCGCATGACGAACGGCTTGAACAGCTCGAGCGCCATCTTCTTCGGCAGCCCGCACTCGTGGAGCTTGAGGTCGTTGCCGACGACGATGACCGAGCGGCCGGAGTAGTCGACGCGCTTGCCGAGGAGGTTCTGGCGGAACCGTCCCTGCTTGCCGCGGAGCATGTCGGAGAGCGACTTCAGCTTGTGGTTGCCGGTCCCGGAGATCGCGCGGCCGCGGCGGCCGTTGTCCATGAGGGCGTCGACCGCCTCCTGGAGCATGCGCTTCTCGTTCCGGATGATGATCTCGGGCGCGCCGAGCTCGAGCAGCCGCTTGAGGCGGTTGTTCCGGTTGATGACGCGCCGGTAGAGGTCGTTGAGGTCGCTCGTCGCGAAGCGGCCGCCGTCGAGCTGCACCATCGGGCGCAGGTCGGGCGGGATGACCGGCAGGATCGTGAGGATCATCCATTCCGGGCTCGCGCCCGAGCGGAGGAGCGCCTTGATGAGGCGCAGGCGCTTGATGGACTTCTTGCGCTTCTGCCCCTGCGTGGAGCGCATGTCGTTCTGGAGGTCGAGCGCGAGCTTCGGCAGGTCGAGCTGCCGCATGATCTCGAGGACCGCCTCGGCGCCCATCTGGGCGCGGAAGAATCGGTACTTCTCGCTCTTCGAGCGGAAGTCGGCCTCGGCGAGGATGTCCATCCACTTGATGGACTCGACCTCGTCGCGCTGGACGCGCGACTCCTCGCGGACCTTCTGCACGTCCGGCGCGATCTCCTGGCGGACGACGCCGAGATCCTGATCGGCGCGGGCGCGGATGTCCGCGATGCGCTTGTCGGCTTCCTTGCGCGCGGTGTCCTCGGCGTCGCGGCCGGCCTTCGTGCGCGCGTCGACCTGCTTCTGGAGGCTCCGCTGGAGCTGGTTGAGCATCGTCCGCGTGACGTTCGTGCCCTTCTCCGCGAGCGTGAGGTCGGCCGGCTTGAAGACGACGTCCTTTGACGCCGGCTTGCCGAGGCTCTCCTCGAGCTGCTCCTTCGCGCGCTGCGCCGCGGTGGTGAGTGTCTCGAGCTCCTGCGCGAGCTCCTCCTCCATCGTGCGTACGCGCTGCTCGGTCTGCGTCCGGATGCGCTGGATCTCGGCGTTCGCGCGCGCCTCGATGGCGCCGGTGCGGTCGCCGATGGTCTGCTCGAGCCGGCGGATCTTCGCCTCGGCCTCGCCCTCGATGCGCTCGAGCTCGCGCTCGCGCTGGTGGTCGTCGATGTGCGTGACGACGTAGAGCGCGAAGTAGAGGATCCGCTCGAGGTTGCGCGGGCTCATGTCGAGGAGGATCCCGAGGCGGCTCGGCGTGCCCTTGAAGAACCAGATGTGCGACACGGGCGACGCGAGCTGGATGTGGCCCATCCGCTCGCGGCGCACCTTCGCGCGCGTCACCTCGACGCCGCACTTGTCGCAGATGATCCCCTTGTAGCGGATCCGCTTGTACTT
>DASSSF010000148.1:0-37967 GCA_035708565.1 Candidatus Limnocylindria bacterium | reverse complement strand
CTCCGCCACGCCGTCGGGCATCCCGCCGGGCAGGAGCCAGTGCACGGCGTCGCCGTACCGCTTGCCGGCGTTCCGCTCGCTCGTCGTGACCGCGGTGACGCGGAACCACGGATGGCCGGCGAGCAGGCTCAGGAACCGCTGGCCGACCGTCCCGGTCGCGCCGAGCACCGCGACGGTGCGAACGCGCATTGCCTAAGTCTGACCGAACGCGGTGCTTGCTCCCAGCAATATCCTCGCTGAGTGGCTGAGAAAGACGAAGCGGCGTTCAGCCGGCCCTCACGGGCCTGGAGGCGGGCCCGACCGTCCCAAGGGCGGGAGTACTAGGAAGGCCACTAGACGGAGTTCGCCGAAGAAGCGATGACTCAAGCTCGTCGTAGTCCGCCAGGCCCTAGACCCCCCGCGCAGCCGCCTGGGCCGCCACCTCGACCTGAACCCCGGGGCGTCCCGGGGCCGCACGGGCCGGGCTCTGGTCCGCACGGGCCCGGCTCCGGGCCCGACAATCCTCGACCGCGTCCCAAGCCCTAGACCGCCTCAGGCGTGGACAAGTTCCCAACCTTCGGCCTTCCCTTCTTCTACCGCGTCGTGTTCCCCGGTGTCGTGTTTGCGCTTGCGTGCTCCTTCGTCCTGACTCGCGCGCGTGATCGAGTCGGCTTCCCAGTGTCCGAGTCTGTCCTAGGTTTTGTAGCGGTGAGTCTTGGAGCCGGGTTGCTGATTGCGGCGATGGATTCTGCCATTTACGAGTTCTATGAGGGTCGCCGCGGCTGGCCAAACAGACTCCGCAGCAGACTGACAAGTCGGCTTGCGACACAGGTCAAGACGCTGCATGAGCGCGCGCTTGACAAGGACGATCCGGCATTCGCAGAGAAGTGGGAGGAACTTAGGGACTTTCCAGTCGACAAGTCAGGATGGCGGACAGCTGTGATGCCAACGCTACTGGGAAACATTCTGTATACGTACGAGGATTACCCGCTGTCGCGACATGGATACGACGCAGTCTTCTACTGGCCGCGGCTCTGGCTTCAGCTGCCAAAGGACATGCGCGAGGAGGTCGACTCCGCGTGGTCCGTCGCGGATGGCTGGCTCTACGCTTCCGCGGCGCTCGCGCTATCCGGCGTAATCCACGGCATCTCAGCGACGGTTGATGCTGCGCTGATCCTGAGTCAAGGCGTGGGGCTCGTTTTCCACACGCTCACGGGTTGCTTCGCGGGTGGCCTGTTCGCTTTCGCGCTGCTCGCGTTCGCGTACGTGCCCTACTGGATTTCGCTACCCGCTCACCGCCGCAACGGTGAACTGTTCAAGTCGCTCTTCGACTTGAACTGGCAGACGCTCGACAAACTGAAAGTTTCGCCGAGCCGCGAGAGAGCACACGCGGTGTTCCAGGCACTGCAATACAACGACGACGAGGGGTTGCGTCGGCTCCGCCGAAAGCGGAAGTGGTGGCGGTTCTAGTTGCCGGGCTTCTTGGCTCGCGTCCGCTGATCAACGCCGACACGGGTCGAAAAGAAGAGCTACGACTGGGCTGAGCTTCATCGGTGAAACTCCGCGTGGATCGCGCGCACGGCCGCCTCGCGGTCGCGGTCGGCCACCGCGAGCGAGATGTTGAGCTCGCTCGATCCTTGCGCGATCGCGATGACGTTCACCTTCGCCCGGCCGAGCGCGCCGAACACGCGCGCCGCGACGCCGGGCGTTCCGCGCATCCCCTCCCCCACCGCGGCGACGATCGCGACGGGCGCCTCCACGGTGACGCGCTCGACGTCGTGCCTGCCGAGCTCGCGCGCGAGCGTGCGCTCGAGCGCGCCGCGCAGCCGTTCGGCCGAGCCCTGCGGCACGACGAAGCAGATCGAGTTCTCGCTCGAGGACTGGCTGATCATGAGGACCGAGACGCCCTCGGCGGCGGTCGTGTCGAAGACCTTCGCCGCGAAGCCGGGCACGCCGCTCATCCCCGCGCCCTGCACGGTCACGAGCCCCAGCCCGCCGAGCGAGGTCGTCGCCTTCACGATGCTGCCGTCGGCGGGCGTGCGCCCCGTGACGGTCGTACCGGGGTCCTCCGGCGCGAACGTGTTGAGGATGCGCACGGGGATGCCGGCCTCGACGGCCGGCCGCACCGTCCGCGGGTGGATGACCTTCGCCCCGAAGTACGAGAGCTCAGAGGCTTCGGCGTACGAGATCGCCGCGAGCGGCCTCGCGTCGGCGACGATGCGCGGGTCGGCGCTCATCACGCCGCTCACGTCCGTGTAGATGAGGAGCCGGTCGGCGCCGATCGACGCCGCGACGATCGCCGCGGAGAAGTCGGATCCACCGCGTCCGAGGGTCGTCACGATGCCGTCCGGCGTCGCGCCGATGAAGCCGGTGACCACCGGCGTCATGCCGAGCGCGAGCATCGGGCCGAGCCTCGCGTGCGATCGCTCGCGGGTGCGCGCCATGTCGGGGCTGGCGCTGCCGAACGAGTCGTCCGTGACGATGAAAAGCGTCGCGTCGCATTCGCCGGCCTTCACGCCCGCGCCCGCGAGCGCCGCCGACACGATCCGCATCGCGACCCGCTCGCCGTACGACCAGATCGCGTCGAGCGTGCGGGGCGTGCACTCGTGGAGCACCGCGACGCTGTTGAGCAGCGCCGCGGTGCGCGAGACGACCTCGCTCATGCCGGGATGCACGCCGAGCTCACGCGCGATCGCGCCGTGGCGCTCTCCGAGCTCCGTGAGGGTGCGGTTCGCGGCCTCTCCGTCGCCCCGCGCCGCCGCCTGCGCGGCCTCGGCCAGAAGGTCCGTGGTCCCCGCCGTGGCGGACACCACCACGACCCGCGGCCCCTCGGTGGCCTTCACGATGTCCACCGCGCGGCGGATCGCCTCGGCGCTGCCCACCGAGGTCCCGCCGAACTTCAGCACGGTGGTCACGGCGTGCTCCGCGCGATCGCGAGGACGTCGCCGAGGATCGCGCTCGCCGTGGCGGTGCCGCCGGCGCCGGGGCCCGCGAAGAGGATGCGCGGCGCGGCCATGTCCGTCTCGATCTCGATGACGTTCTCAGGCCCGGGCGCGCCGGCGATGACGGAGGCCAGCGACGCGGGCAGCGACTCCGGCGCGACGCGGGCCCGCACGCGCCCCTCGTCCAGCTCCGCCGTCGCGAGGTACCGGACGAGCCCGCCGCCCTCGCGCGCGCGGCGCACCTCGTCGGCCGACACACTGCGCAGGCTCGTCCGCCGCACGTCGGCCGGGTCGAGCCAGACACCACGCAGGAGGCTCGTGAGGATCGACAGCTTGTACGCCGGGTCCCAGCCGTCGACGTCGGCGCTCGGGTCCGCCTCGGCGTAGCCGCGCGCCTGCGCTTCGGCGAGGCCCTCCTCGAACGACGCACCCTGCTCGACGCGGGACAGGATGTACGTGCTCGTGCCGTTGAGCACGCCGCGGAGGGCGCGCGTGCGCACGGCACCGAGCGTCCTGACCGCGGCCACGATCGGGACCGCCGCCGCGACGGACGCCTCGTAGCGGAGCTCGCGCTTGGCGGAGCGCGCGGCCTCGTGGAGCGCGTTCCACTCGCGCGCGACGAGCTCCTTGTTCGCGGTGACGACGTGCTTCCCGCGCTCGAACGCGGCGAGGAGCACGTCACGCGCGGGGTCCGTTCCGCCGATCGCCTCGACGACGACGGCGATCTCGGGGTCGTCCAGCACGGCGAACAGGTCGCCGGTCACGGGCACGTCGCCGGCGTCGCGCTCGCGGCGCGGATCCCGCACCGCCGCCGCGATCAGGCGGAGCGGTCGTCCCGCGGCCTCGTCGAGGTGGCGCGACCGCTCGGCGAAGGCGCGCGCCACCGCGGACCCGACCGTGCCGAGACCGAGCAGGCCGACCCCGAGCGGCCGCTTCACAGCGGCCGGCCCCAGGTGACGCGCGCGGTGACGGACAGCTCGAGCGGGTCCCCGTACGGGGCGAGGAGCCGCCGCACCTCGTCGTCGAACGCGGCCGCGCGCTCGGCGCCGATGCGGTGCGTCGCGAGCCCGCTCATCGCGTGGTGCGAGGCGACGTAGTCGTCGACGCCCTGCCGCACCGTGGCCGGCGCGGTGCGCCGCTCGCCCGCCCTCGTGAAGAGGCCGCGCGTCTCCTCGATGAGCGGCTGGCCCTCGCGCCGCTTCCCGATGTGGTCGCGGTTCGCGGAGTACCGCCGTACGATGGCGCGGAGCGCGTCCGCCCACGGCGGCTCGTCGTCCACGTCGACGCTCGCGAGGAACGCGTCTTCCGCGAGCAGGCGGCGGAAACGCGGGTACACGACGTCCCAGTCCATCCAATGCAGCGACTGGCCGCAGACGATGAGGTCGTAGGGACCGCTGAGTGGCGCCTCCTCCGCGGTGCCCATGATCCAGCGGATGCGGTGGTCGTCCCCGCCCGGCGCGCGGCTTCCGGCCTGGACCATCGCCGCGCTCGGCTCGACGGCGTCGACGCGCGACACGCGCGGGGCGATCGCCCGCGCGATCTCGCCCGTCCCGGCCCCCGCGTCGAGCACGACCGGCCGCTCGGGCGCGAGCTCGAGGAGGATCCCGTAGGTCTCCGCGGGGTACGTCCTGCGCAGGTGGTACAGGCGCGCGACGTCCGGGTCATCGAAGGCGCGCCCGTGCTCGACGGCGAACCCCGGCAGGCGCGGGCTCACCCGAGGGCCTCCTCGAGCAGGTCGAGCGCGACCCCGACGCTCGCGAGCCGGTTGCCTTCGCGGTCGAAGGCCCACTGGTACTTCCGTACCGTGGAGCGCTTCGCGCTCTCCATGGCGACGTACACGAGCCCGACCGGCTTCCCCGGCGTCGCGCCCCCGGGGCCCGCGATCCCCGTGATGCCGAGGCCGATGTCGGCGCCGAGCGCCTCGCGCGCGCCGCGCGCGAGCGCCGCCGCGACGACCGACGAGACCGCTCCGTGCGAGTGCACGAGCTGCGGCGGGACGCCGACGAGCGAGGTCTTCGCGTCGTTCGAGTACACCGCCGCGCCGCCACGGTAGAAGTCGCTCGACCCGCCGTGCTCGGTGAGCACGGACGCGAGAAGGCCGCCCGTGCACGACTCCGCGGTCGCGACCGTGCGCTTCGCGCGGAGCAGTCGCGACTGGACCCCCTTCATGCGCTCGCTGAGCTCGGCGTACGTGGGCGCCGCCTTAGGCATGGGCCCGCTCCCGCGAGGCGATGCCGAGGTAGCCGGCCGCGCTCGCGAGGCCGGCCGCGACCGCGGCCGCGAGGAGCGCGTCCGCGAGCGGCCGCTGTCCCGCGATCGCGACGGCGACCGCCGCGAACTGGAGCGTGGTCTTCGCGCGGGCGAGCGTGCTGCTCGCGCCGATGCGGCCCGCCGCGCGCAACGCGGCGACGGCGGCCTCTCGCGCGGCGATCGCCGCGAAGGCCCACGCCGGCGCCGCTCCCGCGGCGACGAGGGCCGCGAGCACGCCCACGACGAGCGTCTTGTCGGCGAGCTGGTCGAGCACGGCGCCGCGCGCGCTCGTGTCCCCGCGCCGCCGCGCGAGCGGGCCGTCGACCGCATCGGTCGCGGCGGCGACGGCGAAGAGGGCGAGCGCCTCGCCCGGCCGCGCCGCGAGCACGAGGACCGCGACTGGGACGGTCGCGGAAAGACGCGCGAGCGCGAGCGCGTCGGACGGGGTCATGGGCTGAACACGCGCTCCACGATCTGGCCGTCGTTCCCGAGGCGCCCGAGGTCCTGCCCGTTGAAGGTGACGAAGGTCGTCCCGCCGTTCCCCGTGCGTACGACGACCTGCCGCCCCGCGTACCTCGTCGTGCTGCCGTCGGGGAACACCGTCGCGGTCCCCGGCGCGACCGTACCGTCGACCGTGACCTGGAGCCAGGCCTCGCCGCCGCGGATCCGCACGGTCACGAACGCGGTGGTGTAGCCGACCGTCACGGAGCGCGTCTCCGTCACCGGAGGCCGGCCGGCCGCGCGCGCGATCACGGTGAGGCTGTGCGTGCCCGCCGGGAGCGCGACCTCGACCGCGAAGCGCCCGTCAGGACCCGGCGAGTACGTCTCCGTCCCGATCGTGATCGTGTGGCCCGTGGCGACGCGGCCGACCACCGCGACGAACGCGTTCGTGACCGTCGCTCCGTTGGCGGGCTGCTCGAGCACGAGGGCGGCGCCCGGCGACGCGGTCGCGGCCGGCGCCTCGAAGCGCACGGTGCGCGTGGCCTGGTTGACCTTGCCCGCGGCGTCCAGCACCTGGACCTCGATGTGGTTCGAGCCCGGCTTGAGCGTGATGGTCCTCTCGAACGACCCGTCCGCGCCGGGGCGCACGTCCGAGATCGTCTCGGGGCCCGGGAACACGCGGATCGTCACCCGCGCGTCGGGGAGCGTGCGGCCCCGGACCACGAGCTCGGCCGACGTCGCGATCGTGTCGCCCGCCGGCTCCACGATCTCGATCCTCGGCGGCACCGCGAAGGTCGAGAACTGGTAGTAGAGGTACGCGACGAAGCCGGCGACCGCGATGAGGACGAGGAACGGGATGATGATCGCGGGCGTGAGCACGACCGACTTCCGCGAGATCGGCCGCATCGGCTCGAATTCGCGCGGCGGCTCGGCGCCGCCCCGCTCCGAGACGTACAGCGCCACGAGCTCGTCCGCGTCGAGCCCGAGGTAGTCCGCGTAGTTGCGCAGGAAGCCCTTCGTGTAGACCGCGCCGGGGAGCCCCTGGTGATCGCCGCTCTCGAGCGCGCGCAGGAACTTCTCGCGGATCCGCGTGTCCTCCGCCGCCTGCTCGAGGGTGATGCCCATGCGCTCGCGCTGCGAGCGCAGCGTCTCACCGAGCCGGGCCATTAGCCCTCCTCGTCGCCGTTCGCCTGCGCCGCCCCGTACACCTCTCGCATCTTGCCGGGTCCCTTGCCGGGACCGATGACGCCGTTCCGCTCCATGAGGTCGATGAGCCGGCCGGCCCGCGCGAAGCCGATCGTCATCTTGCGCTGGAGCATCGACACCGAGGCCTGCCCCGCGCGCTGGACGATCTCGACGGCCTCGTCGTACCGCTCGTCGTCGATGTCGTCGCCGTCGCCGAGCTGCCGCGTCCGCAGGCCGTCCTCGCCCTGCGTGACCGTCTCGTGGTGGTCGTAGCGCGAGCCGGACTGCCGGACCCAGTGGTCGCGCAGCACCCGGATCTCGTCGTCGGACACGTAGACGCCCTGCGCGCGGATCGGCTTCGCGAGGTCGGGCCGCAGCACGAGCATGTCGCCCCGGCCGAGGAGCTTCTCCGCGCCCGTCATGTCGATGATGGTGCGCGAGTCGACGGCCGATGCCGTCGCGAACGCGATGCGCGCGGGGATGTTCGCCTTGATGAGGCCGGTGATCACGTCGACCGACGGACGCTGGGTGCCGAGCACGAGGTGGATGCCGGTCGCGCGCGCGAGCTGCGCGATGCGCGTGATCTGCTTCTCCACCTGGATCGGCGACTGGAGCATCAGGTCGGCGAGCTCGTCGATGACGAAGACGACGTACGGGATGCGGTCCGGGCCGGTGCGCGTGGAGTTGTACTGGGCGATGTTCCGCGCGCTCGCGCGCGCGAGGAGGCGGTAGCGGCGGTCCATCTCGCCCGTGACCCAGTAGAGCGCGTTGAGGATCTTCGGCGTGTCCGTCATCGGGTCGACGATGAGGTGCGGGATGTCCTGGAAGCCGGCGAAGTCGACGCGCTTGAGGTCCCCGATGAGCAGCCGGACGTCGTCCGGCGTGCGCGACAGGAGGATGCTCGCGAGGATCGCCGAGATGCACACGCTCTTGCCCGAGCCCGTCTGGCCCGCGACGAGCAGGTGCGGCATGGCGGCGAGGTCGAGGACGATCGGGCTGCCCGCCACGTCGCGCCCGATCGCGACGTTGAGGTGCTTCTCGGCGTCGTTGAAGGTCGTGGTCTCGGCGACGTCGCGAAGCGACACGAGGCCCACTGCCATGTTCGGGACCTCGATCCCGACCACGCTCTTCCCGGGGATCGGCGCCTCGATGCGCAGCGTGCGCGCCGCGAGCGCGAGCGCGAGGTCGTCAGCGAGGGCCTCGATCCGCGAGAGCTTCACGCCCGCGGCCGGCTTGATCTCGTAGCGCGTCACGACCGGCCCGAGCACGGCGTGCTCGACCTTCGCCGCGATGTTGAAGTGCGCGAGGGTCTCCTCGATGATCCGCCCGCTGCGCTTCAGGTCCTCCGTGCTCGCGCGCGCCGCGTCGCCGAGGTCGAACTCGGCGATGTTCGGGAGGAGCCACTCGCGGTCCGCCTTGCTGTGGAGCACGCCCTCGGCCGCGACGATCGCCGACGGCAGGCCCGCGATCCCGCTCGCGCTCGCTTCCTCCTGGACGGCCGGGCGCGGCTCGCGCTTCGGCCGCGGCGGCGCCGTCTCCGGCATCGTGATCCGCATCTCCTCCTGGAACGGCGCGGCGCGCTCGGGCTCGGCTGCCGTTGCCCTCGCCCGCCCGGCCGCTGCGGCCGGAACGGCCGCGTCCGGGGGCGCCGCCGGCGCCTGCTGCCGCTGCGGGAGGGCGATGCGCGGGCGGCGCTCGATCGCGGGACGCGCGAGCTCGGCGATCGACCGGTTCGCGGCGATCACGACCCCGACCACGAGGAGCGCGACGAGCGCGATGGTGCCGCCGAGCGGCCCGAGCGCCGCGGTCGCCGTGCCCCCGAGCGCCTGACCGACGACGCCGCCGGCCGACCCCGCGACGTGGAGCAGCCCGAGGAGCGCGAGGAACGCGACGCCGATGCCGGCGCCGGGCGACAGGAAGCGGCCGCGGATCGGCTCGTACCAGACGGCCGCCGCCGCGAGCCCGAGCACGACGGGTACGGCGACGACGCCCCAGCCGAGCACGGCGACGAGCGACGCGCGCCACCAGTGGAGGACCTCGCCCTGGTCGGTGACGAGCGCGACGAGCGTGAGCGCGGCGAACACGACGAGCGCGATCGCGCCGATCTCGGCCCGGACGCGCGACGGCTCGCGCCTGGCCCTCGCCGCGGGTCGCGCGGCCGTACGGCGTGCCATCAGACCTGCATGATCACGGGCAGCACCATCGGGCGGCGCTTCGTGCGCTCGTAGAGGAACGACGACAGCGCCCCGTGGATCTCGTCGCGGATCGCCGCGGCCTCGGCGAGGTGCGGACCCGTCTGGGCCTCGCTGAGCGCGTGGAGGATGCGCGCCCGCGCCTCCTCGACGATCTCGGGCGCGTCCTGCTCGGGCACGAAGCCTTTCGTCACGATGTCCGGGCCCGCGACGACCTGGCCGGTCTCGCGCTCGATCGAGAGGACGATGAGGAAGAAGCCGTCGCTCCCGAGCGACCAGCGGTCGCGCATGACCGACTGGCTCACGTCGCCCACGCCGAGGCCGTCGACGTACACCTGGCCGACCTGCACCCGGGCGCCGACCTTCGCCTTGTCGCCGTCGATCTCGAGGACGTCGCCGTTCGTGAGGACGAACGCGCGGTCGGCCTCGACGCCGAGGTCGATCGCCATGCGCGCGTGACGGACGAGCATCCGGTACTCGCCGTGGATCGGGATGAAGTTCTTCGGCCGGAGGATGTTGAGGAGGAGCTTCAGCTCCTCCTGGCTCGCGTGACCCGAGACGTGCGGGCGCGACGCGGGGTCGTACACGACCTCGGCGCCGAGCTTGAAGAGGTTGTCGATCGTCCGGCTCACGAGCTCCTCGTTGCCCGGGATCGGCGTGGACGACATGACGACCGTGTCGCCGTCCTTCACCGCGACGTGGCGGTGGTCGCCGAGGGCCATGCGCGAGAGCGCGCTCGTCGGCTCTCCCTGGCTGCCGGTCGTGATGATGCAGACCTCGGCGTCGGGGAGCTTCGCGATGTCGCCCGGGTGCACGAGCGCGCCGGCCGGCGTCTCCAGGTAGCCGAGCTCCCGCGCGGTCCTCGTGTAGTTCTCCATCGACCGCCCGACGATCGCGGTCTTGCGTCCCCACGCGGAGGAGATGTCGATGATCTGCTTGATCCTCGAGATGTTCGACGCGAACGTCGTGATGATCACCCGCCCCGGCGCCCGGGCGAAGATCGCGTCGAGGAGCTCGCCCACGTGCCGCTCCGACGGCGTGTATCCGGGCGACTCCGCTCGCGTCGAGTCGGACATGAGGAGGAGCACGCCCTTCGCCGCGATCGCCGACAGGTGCGCGAAGTCCGTCTGCCGGCCGTCGACGGGCGTGTGGTCGAACTTCCAGTCTCCCGAGTGCACGATCGTCCCGTGCGGCGTGTCGATGGTGATACCGACCGCGTCGGGGATGCTGTGGCACACGTAGTACGAGTCGCACGACAGCGCGCCTAGGCGGAACGGCGTGCCGGGCACGATCTCGCGGAACGTCGTGCGGTCCGCGAGCTTGTGCTCCCTCAGCTTCGTGCGGATGAGGCCGATCGTGAGCTTCGTGCCGAGGACCGGGACGTCGGGGTGGTCTCGCAGGAGGTACGGCAGGGCGCCGATGTGGTCCTCGTGCGCGTGCGTCATGACGACGCCGCGCAGCTTGGCCTTCCGCTCGTGGATGAAGCGCATGTCCGGGATGACGAGGTCGATGCCGAGCATCTCCTCGTCCGGGAACATGAGGCCCGCGTCGATGACGATGACGTCGTCGCCGCACTCGACGGCGAGCATGTTCTTGCCGATCTCGCCGACGCCGCCGAGGGGAACGATGCGCAAGGGAGGCGCGGCTTCGCCGCGACGACCGCGCTCCATCAGCCCTGAGCCTGCGTCGAGGCCGAAGGCCGAGATGCTTGAGCAGGAACGATGCGCAGCGGGCTAGCCAAAGAGCGTCATCTGGTCCGGCGGGCGCGCCGCCACGGGCTCCGGCTTCGGCACCGTGGCGAGGAGCGCCGCGAGCGCCTGGAAGTCCTTCTCGAGATCCGACCGCAGCGACGGCTGATGGAGCGCGGCCGCCGGATGGAACATCGGGAACACGGTGATGTCGCCCACGCGCCGCGCGCGCCCGTGCACGCGGGAGATCGACTCGCCGGGCAGGAACTTGTACATCGCGAACCGGCCGAGGGTCACGACGACGCGCGGCCGCAGCACCTCGAGATGCCTGCGGAACCACACGTCGCACGCCTCGACCTCCGGCGGGAGCGGGTCGCGGTTCTCGGGCGGGCGGTGGCGCACGACGTTCGTGATGAAGACCTTCGACCGCTCGAGGCCGATCCCCCGCAGGAGCTCGTCGAGGAGCTGCCCCGCGGCCCCGACGAAGGGGCGTCCCTGGACGTCCTCGTTGTAGCCCGGCGCCTCGCCGAGAAAGAGGATGCCCGCCTCGGCGCTCCCCTCGCCCGGCACGCCCTGCCGCGCGCTGCGGTGGAGCGGACAGGCGGTGCAGGCGCGGATCTCGAGCGCGAGGGCCTCGAGCGGATCGCTCATAGGGCGATCATCAGGCGCTCGGCCGCTTCCGCGCAAGGTAGATCACGTCCGTGTACGGCCGGCTGGGCATCTCGACGGTGTCGACCGCGAAGCCCGACCGCTCGAACATCGCCTCCGCCTCCGTGCGCGTCGGGAAGAAGAACCTGCCGTGGCCGCCCCGCGTGAGGCCGAGCCCCACCGTGACGAGCTCCTGCCCGTACGTGAGCGCGTAGCGCGGCGAGCGCATCTTCTCCTGCGCTTTCACGATGAGCGGCCCGCCCTCGAGGAGGGCCGCCGCCGCGCTCCGGAGCACCCTCTCCTGGGCGTCGAATGGCAGCAGGTAGAGCACGTCGACGATCGTCACCGCGTCGCAGCGCGGGATCGAGCCCGAGCCGGCGTCGCCGACCTCGAACCGGAGCCCCTCCCTGCCGTCGATCGTGGAGCGAGCGACCGCGATCTTGCGCTCGTCGATGTCGAGCCCCAGCACGCGCCGGTCGGGGGAGGTCTCCGCCAGCAGGTTCGCGAAGAGGCCATGACCGCAGCCGACGTCGACGATGAAGCCGCGCCGGGGCACGTACCGCTCCACGAGCGCGAGGTCCGAGAGGAAGGCGCGGCCGTGGACGAACGCGCGCGCGAGGAGCGGCGCCCGGCGGTAGCGGTGGACGGCGCGCTCGAGCGCCGCGGTCGTCGTCGACCCGGTCACGCGGGCACCCGCCAGCCGACCGCGCTCCCGAGCGCCGTCCGCAGGGCCGGGTCGGTGAGGAGGGCGAGGTCCGCCTCGCGGCGCTCCACGAGCGTGTCGACCGACCGGAGCGCGTCGTCGGCGTAGCCGGGGTGCGCGCCGATCTCGCCCGAGCCCGCGAGCGTCGCGAGGTGCGCGACCGCGCCGGCCTCGCGCGGCCGCCAGGAGGACACGTCGACATACCAGTCGTTCCCGAGAAGCCGCCGGTAGAAGGGCTCGCTCGCCGCGGCGGAGAGCGTGAGCGCGAGCGGCTTCCAGCCGCGCCAGACGCCCGCCGGCCGGGGGCGGCGGATCCAGCGGGCTCCTTCCTCGAGCGCGACCGGGCCCACGACCCGCGCCACGAGCGGCAGCGCGTGCACGTGGCGGTGCGAGTCCCAGGCCGCGAGCGCCAGGCCCCACGAGCGCGCCCGCGCCGCCTGCGCACGGATCTCCCGCGCGAGCTCCCGGGGGTCGATCCCGCCGCTCGCGAGCGCGCGCACGAACGCGGCGAGGCCGAGGAAGCGTCCGTCGCGGTCCACGAGCGTCCGGACCGACGCGGGATCGCTCGCGGGCGTGCCGCCGACGAGGTCGAGGTGGAGGCCGAGCTCGAGGCCGGCCTCCGCGCGTGCCGCCGTGGCGGCCGCCTCGGAGCCGGGGTAGGTCACGAGGAGCGAGGCCGAGCGCACGATCCCGCGTTGGAACGCTCCGAGCACGCCGCGCGTGACGCCGTCGGACATCCCGAGGTCGTCCGCGGTCACCGCGAGCATCACGCGCGATACCGCCCGAGGGCGTCGTTGAGACGGATCCGGAAGAGGTCGAGGAGCATGCGCGGCGCGTCCCGGAGCAGGACGATCCGCGTGTCGCGGTCCTGCTCGAGCGTCACCTCGACCTCGGTCACGCGGAAGCCGCAGCGCCGGGCGAGGAACAGCACCTCCGCGTCGAACGCGTAGCCGTCGAGGCGCTGCAGGCGGAACAGAAGGCGCGCGGCCTCGGCCGTGTACGCCTTGCCGCCGCACTGCGTGTCGCGGACGCCGACCGGCACGAGCGCGTGGACGGCCTTCCGGTACGCGCTCCCGGCGAGCCGCCGCCACAGCGGCCGGCGCACGCGCGCGCCCGCGACGTACCGGGACGCGACGGCGATGTCCGCGCCCCGGTCGATCGCCTCGAGGAAGCGGTCGACCATGGCGACGGGGATGGTGAGGTCGGCGTCGAGGAAGACGATCGGGTCGCCGGTCGCGTGGCGGATCCCGTCGCGCACGGCCGCCCCCTTGCCGCGGTGCGGCAGCGGCAGGTAGCGGAAGACGAGCCCGGGGCTCTGGAACGCCCGGACCGTCTCGCCGAAGACCGCAGCCGTCGCGTCCGTCGACCCGTCGTCCGCGACGACGATCTCCGCCGCGATGCCGCGCTCGCGGAAGTGCTCCGCACATCGCGCGAGGCTCGCCGGAAGCCGGCGAGCCTCGTTATATGCGGGCAGAACGAGCGTGAGGAAGGGCTAGCCCCGCGGTGGGCCGCGCCGCGGGCCGCGGTCGCCGAAGCCGCCGCCCGGCCGGCGGAAGCCCCCGCCGTCGCCGGAGCGCTCGCGGAAGCGCTCGCGCTCGCCGCGCTGGCGCTCCTCGTAGCTGCCCGTGCCCTCCTCCCCTACCGCGCGGATCGACAGGTTCACGCGTCCCTGCCGGTCGACCTCGGCGATCTTCACCTTCACGGCGTCGCCGGGCTTCACGATGTCCTCGATGCGGTTGACGCGCTCGCTCGAGATCTCGGAGACGCGCACGAGGCCCTCCTTGCCCGGGAGGTACTCCACGAACGCGCCGATGCTCATGATCCGCGTGACCTTGCCGTCGAAGACCTGCCCGACCTCGGGCTCCTGCGTGAGACCCTCGATCATGGAGATCGCCTTCGCGCGTCCCTCCGGCTTCGCGCCGGTGATGCGCACGGTGCCGTCGTCCTCGACCTCGATGTTCGTCCCCGACTCGCTCTGGATCGCGCGGATCATCTTGCCGCCTGGGCCGATGATCTCGCGGATCTTGTCCGGGTGCACCTTGATCGTGTCGATGCGCGGGGCGTACTTGTTCAACTCGCTCCGGGGCTGCGCCAGCACCTTCCTCATCGCGTCGATGATGAAGATCCGCGCGTCCCGCGCCTGCTGGAGCGCGTCGCGCATCACCTCGAGCGAGATGCCCTTGACCTTGAGGTCCATCTGGAGCGCGGTGACGCCCTTGTCGGACCCGGTCACCTTGAAGTCCATGTCGCCGTAGTGGTCCTCGAGGCCCTGGATGTCGGTGAGGATCGTGTGCTTGCCCTCGTGGACGACGAGGCCCATCGCGATGCCGCCGATGACGTCCTTGACCGGCACGCCCGCGTCCATGAGGGAGAGCGTGGTGCCGCAGGTCGAGGCCATCGAGGAAGACCCGTTCGACTCGAGCGTCTCGCTGACGCAGCGGATCGTGTACGGGAACTCCTCCTTCGTCGGGAGGACCGGGAGGATCGCGCGCTCGGCGAGCGCGCCGTGGCCGATCTCGCGCCGGCCCGCGCCGCGCATCGGCCGGACCTCGCCGACCGAGTACGGCGGGAAGTTGTAGTGGTGCATCCAGCGCTTCGTGTCGACCGGCGAGAGCGTGTCGATGATCTGCTCGTCGCCCGACGGGCCGAGCGTCGTCACGGACAGGACCTGCGTCTGGCCGCGGCGGAACATCGCCGAGCCGTGCGTGCGCGGCAGGACGCCGACCTCGATCTCGAGCTCGCGGATGTCCTTCGTGCCGCGGCCGTCCGGGCGGAGGCCCTCGTTGACGACCGCCTCGCGGAACTCCCGCTCGAGGATCCGCTCGAACTCGCCCTCGATGTCCTCCTTGAGGAGCTCGCCGCCCTCGGCGACGAACTGCGCGATCGCGTCCGTCTTGAGCTCGTCGAGCCCGGCCTCGCGCTGGAGCTTGTCGGGGTTGCGGAGCTTCGAGCGCAGCCGCTCGGTGAGCCACTGGTCGACCGGGCCGAGGCGAGCCTCGTCGCGCGGCGGCGGCGCCCACGCGAGCTTCGGCTTCCCGGCCGCCTGACGGAGCTCCTCCTGCGCCTGGCAGATCCTCGCGATGCCCTCCTGGGCGAGCGCGAGGGCCTCGACGAGGCGGTCCTCGGGGATGTGGCGCGCGCCGGCCTCGACCATGATCACGCTGTCGCGGGTGCCCGCGACGACGAGGTCGAGGTCGCTCTCCTCGAGCTGCTGGATGGTCGGGTTCAGGACGAGGCGCCCGTCGGCCGTGCCGACGCGGACGCAGCCGATGGGGCCCTCGAACGGCGCGTTCGAGATGTGGAGGGCCGCGGACGCGGCGTTCACCGCGAGGATGTCGTACTCGTTCTCCTGGTCGGCCGACCAGGCGGAGACGATGATCTGGACGTCGTTGCGGAAGCCCTTCGGCCAGAGCGGCCGGATCGGCCGGTCGACGAGCCGCGCGGTGAGGATCCCTTCCTCCGACGGACGGCCCTCGCGCCGCGGGAACGAGCCGGGGATCTTGCCGGCCGCGTAGAGCCGCTCCTCGAAGTCGACGGTGAGCGGGAAGAAGTCGATGCCTGGCCGCGTGCTCTTGGACACGGTCGCGGCGGCGAAGACGACCGTGTCGCCGTAGCGGACGGTCACCGCGCCGCCGGCCTGGCGCGCGTACTTGCCGGTCTCGAAGGTCAGGGGCTTGTCCGCGATCGTCGCTTGGCTGCGGTTGATGGGCATGTCGTTCCGGGGTGCGCGCTCGGGCTCCATACGAAAAGACGCAGGGAGGTCCCTGCGTCCTTGTGCGCTAGCGGTCCCGCGTCACCGGCGGAGGCCGAGCCGGCCGATGACGGCCTGGTAGCGCTCGGGGCTCTTCCGGTGGAGGTACGCGAGAAGACGGCGGCGCTGGCCGACCATCATGAGCAGGCCGCGACGGCTGTGGTCGTCGTGGCGAGCGTCACGAAGGTGTTCGGTCAAGTGCTTTATCCGTTCGGTGAGGAGCGCGATCTGGACCTCCGGCGACCCGGTGTCCTTCTCGTGCTGGCGGTACTCGCCGATGACCTCACCCTTGCTGGCGGTAGGAGCGAGCGGCACCCGTTGTCCTTTCCTGGATCTCTTGGATCTTTGTTTCGTTGCCAGTGTACCGAGAGCGGACACGCCGTGCCACCGCACGTGCCATGCTGTGGCCGCTCGCGCCCGCCCGCCCGCCGGGCGGCGGAGCAGCTCGCGGCGACGAAATCGGCCGTCGTCAGCAGCGTCCAGCCGGGCGAGCGCTCTGACGACCTCTCTGAGGACCCAGCGTCGAGAAGGTGGCGGGGGCTGGCGCGCCGACCGGCTGACCACGCGATCCGTCGCCAGCCGGTCGGCCTTGTCGTCAGATGCGCTTAGCGTGCCGCCGTGCGAACTACCTGCCGGAACTGATCAAGCGTCAGTGAGATCGCGCGATCGCTCGATGCATGACCCGACGCCCTTGAGGTGAGTCGCTGGCCATCGACGGCAAGCAAACCGACCGGGGCGATCACGGCGTACCTACTGGGAGCCTGTGCGTGGATCGCCACCGTCGACACGTCGACCAGGAACAACACGACGTCAGCGCCTGGTCGAAGGATCGGGAACTCAGGGTAGTTCTGCGCGGGATCGCCGTCCTTTCCGACCTGGGCGACGACCAAGTCGCGCTCCACGTCGCCCTTCAGCACATTGGACACGCGCACGCGGCTGTCCGTGAACGACACCGGAACGCGCTGCTGCTCGTAGCCGCGTACGTCTCGCGTGCCCACGCGTTCGATCACGCGCGCCTCGACCACTGCGTCGGCGCTACGCACGAGATCCTCTAGCCCGCCGTAGTCCGGCCAGTCAGTAAGCGACTCCGCCCCGGTGCGTGGGCCGGCGCACAGGCGCTCAGCATCACCGTGCCCGCGAGCACTGCGATGAGAACACGTGACCACTTGAACATCTCTGGATCCCTTCTAGTAACGCGCATTGACGCCGTCAATGTCGTGCTGCTGGGGGTACTGGACGCCCCCATTGCACGTGGCATTCACAGGAGTGAACATGATGTGATCCACGGGATTGCAGTAGGGCACGTGCCAGAGGGAGAAGGCATGGCCGAATTCGTGGCCAGCGAGGGCCCTGAGGTCCCCCAGCTCCACCCGCTCGTGTTGGCCGTGTTGAAGTCGATCTGCGCATAGCTGTACGACTCGTTGATCGGAATGGCGGAGTAGCACTGGCCCGAGACCCCGCAAATGATCGTCCGGCCGTTGAAGTTGCCTGGGCCAAAGTCGCCTGTGCCGACACCGATCTTCTCCCATCCCTCCGCAGTGGACGAGACAGTGAGGTTGGTCATGTTGTTCCAATCGGTCGCAGCCGCCTGCGTTGGACTCTGATACGTACCGTTCGGCCCGTAGAAGTAGTACGTCAGCGAGGAGGTAGACCACTGGCCCGTGCCGATGTAGGCATAGTCGGCGAGTGCCAGCTGCGTCTGACCCAGGATCAGGATCATGACGGCGGCGAATGCGATGCAGCGTGCTCGGAGCGAATTGGAGTGGCCGGCGCCAGTTGACGGCGGTGTCGAGATCGCACGGAGTCCTCCCTCGTCAAGTTGAGGCGAGCCTCGGGCCCGGGAGTGCCGCGGACAACCGGTAGAACGGCTGGTCGGCGCCCGATGAGAGCAGCCAGTGGCCCTTGTTTCAAGCGTGCCCGTGTGCGTGGAACGGTCCAGCAGTAGGCCAGGGGCCGCCCGAGGTCGATCCGTTCAGCGGACGGCCACCCTCGACCACCACGACAGAGCCCGTGCTGTCGCCGCGCAGATCAGCGTCCCGAGTACCGTCGCCCGGGGCTGCGTGGGGCTTGCACGACCGGGTCCTGCGCACGCAACGGGCGGCGGGACCGGCGTGTGACGCGAGCGAAGATCGTCGGCCACGACCACGACGACGTGCGCCTCGTCCCGCCCGACCTGAGCGCGCAAGTGATCCTCGAGCAGAAGCTCGTCGGTTCGGTCTCGCTCCCGACGACGTTCTACGTCCGCGTGCGGCTCCACATCCAGGACGGCGTTCCGGTCGTACAGCACGAGCGGGCGGGCTGCAGGCTCACCGGCTGAGCGCGGCGCGCGTCGCCTCCACGTCCTTCGCGATCTGCGCCGCGAGCGCCTCCGGCCCTTCGAAGTACGCCTCGTCGCGGATGCGGCGGACGAACGCCGCCTCCACGTGCTCGCCGTAGAGGTCGCCCGACCAGTCGAGCAGGTACGCCTCGAGCACGCGCGCGCCGCCGCCGAAGGTCGGCCGCACGCCGAGGCTCGCCGCCGCGGGGAGACGCTCGCCGCGCGCGCTCACCCACATCGCGTAGATGCCGTCGTTCGGCAGGAGGCGGCGAGGCGGCGTCGCGATGTTGAGCGTGGGGTAGCCGAGTCCGCGTCCGCGCTTCTCTCCATGCTCGACCCGGCCCGGGACCGCGTAGGGCCGCCCGAGCAGGCGCGCGGCGTCCTCGACGTGGCCCGCCGCGAGCGCGTTGCGGATCCGCGTCGAGCTCACGACCGCCCCGTCGAGCTCGATCGGGTGCACGACCCGCACGTCGAAGCCGCGCGTTCGCCCGAGCTCCTCGAGGTGCGCGACGTCGCCCTGCCGGCCCTTGCCGAACCGGAAGTCGCTCCCCACCACGATCCGCCGGACCTGGCCCGCCGCGGCCAGGCGGTCGGCGAACTCCGTGCTCGACAGGGACGCGAAGGCGGCGTCGAACGTGAAGACGACGACCGCGTCGGCGCCGGCCCGGCGGAGCAGCTCCGCGCGCTCCGCCGCGTCGGAGAGCGCGGACGGCGGCGCGCCCGGCGCGAGCAGGTCGATCGGCAGCGGGTCGAACGTCGCGGCGACCGCGGTGGCGCCGGCCGCGTGCGCGTCGCGCGCGAGGCCGCCGATCAGCGCCTGGTGCCCGCGGTGCACGCCGTCGAACACGCCGACGGCGAGGTGGAGCGGGCCGGGTGGCCAGCCCGCGAGGTCGCGGACGACCGTCACTCGGCCGGTGTCGCTGCGGCTGCCGTCGCCCCCGTGACGCGCCCCGCCCGGCGCACGGCCCCGCGCTCGACGAGGAAGAGCACGGGCGTCGCGATCGCGACGATGAAGCCGAGGTAGTTCCCCTGGAAGTACCGCCCGAAGAAGAGGAACGCGAGCAGCGTGATGGAGTAACCGAGGAGCATCGTCGCGATCCGCGGCCGGGACCACAGGCGCCGCAGGAAGTAGAGGGCGAGCGGCGCCGCGACGAGAGCCTCGACGACGGCGAACGGGAAGTCCGCCTGCCGGTGCGGGATGACGCCGAGCGCGAGGAGGATCGCGCCGAAGCCCATCCCGGAGATCGGGTAGGACCAGGCCGCGCCTCCCGCGTTGTACTGCACCACGTCGTCGTAGATCGCGAAGGGCTCCCAGACGATGAACGGGACGAACGTGACCGCGAGCACGAGCACCGCCGGCCAGCCCGGCCGCCACAGCGCCGACCACGCCCGGCGCAGCGTCCGCGGGCGCCTCGTCGCGACGAGATACACAGCGAGGAACGGCAGCAGGATCAGCGCGTGGAGCTTGGCCGCGCCCGCGAGGGCGACCATGAGCGTCCCGAGCGTGCGGCGCTCGCGCTGGATGAGGGCGATGCCGGCGAACAGGAACAGCAGCACGAAGAAGTCGTTCCGGCCTTCGATGACGAAGGGGAACAGCTGCGGGTTGAGCCCGACGAGCGCGACGAGCGCGAGCCGCTGCGCGTTCGTCGGGACGAGCGCGGGCAGCACCGCGAGCGTCGCGAGGTACGCCGGAAGGTAGAGGTACCGCTGGTCCCAGAAGGCGCCGATGCGGTCGAAGAGCGCGACGAACGGGGTCGTCACGAGGAACAGGAACGGGAAGTACGTCAGGTGGTAGAGGGCCGGGTTGTTCACCATCGGCCAGAAGTAGAGCGGGGTGTCGAGGTAGTCCGCGACGTACGGGTCGTGGCCGGCGATGAGCTTGCGCGCGGCCTCCTCGATCATGATCGCGCCGTCGTGCACGTACGTGTACGGCTTGCCCGTCTCGCGCAGGACGATCGCGGCGATCGTCGGAAGCACCGCGAAGACGACGACGATCGCGGCGAGGTGCGCCCACCGCCGGCGGGGCGTGAACGCCTCGGCGCCGCGGAGGTCGCGGAGCGGATACGCGAGCGCGAGCGCGAAGCAGAGCGCGAGCCACAGCGGCCCGACGATCCCGGGGAAGAGGCGCCACACGAGGTCGTCGCGCGTCGCCTGAAGCGTCGTGTGGCTGAACACGAGGGCCACGGCGTTGAACGTCGCGACGAGGCCCACGGCCTTCGCGTCGAGGGAGAGGCGGTCCCAGACGGCGCTCATGCCGCGACCGTCCGGACGAGCCCGCGCGGGTCATCGCGCAGGTAGCGCTCGGGGAGCGGCAGGAGCCGATCGTCGGCCGGGCACAGGAGGGCCCCGATCTCGTCGGCCGTCGACCGCCGTATCCGCTCGATGTCCACCGACCCCTCCAGCGTGAGCGCGCCGACCGCGAGACGCACCAGCGAGCCGAGATGCGCCGCGGAGCCGAGCGCGCGTCCGATGTCGCGCGCGAGCGACCGGACGTAGGTGCCGCTCGAGCAGACCACGAGGAGCTCGAGGCGCGGCGTCTCCCACGACGCGATCGCCAGGCGATCGACGCGCACACGGCGTGCCGACAGGTCGAGCGGCTCCCCCGCCCTGGCGCGTGCGTACGCTCGCCGACCGGCCACCTTCACGGCGGAGTGCGCCGGAGGCACCTGCTCGATGTCGCCTCGGAACGGTGCGAGCGCGGCGTCGAGGTCGGCTGCCGCGAGCTCGGGTGCCGGCGCCTTGCGCGTCACGGCGCCCGCCCGGTCGTCGGTGCCCGTCTCGGTCCCGAACACGACGAGCGCGCCGTAGACCTTCGGCGCGGTGTGCAGGCGGGCGACGAAGCGCGTCGCGCCCCCGAACAGCACCGGCAGCACCCCGGTCGCGAGCGGGTCGAGCGTCCCACCGTGGCCGACGCGGCGCGCGCGCGATGCGCCGCGGCAGACGGCGACGACGTCGTGCGACGTCCAGCCCGCCGGCTTGTCCACGCTCAGGATCCCCTCCATCGATCGGCCGGCATCCGCTAGGCCGGTGCCGGGCGCGCCCCTTCCGAGGCGCGAGCCTCCGCGAGCGCGGTGCGGGCGGCCGCGAGCACGCGCTCCCGGACCAGGGCCGCCTCGCCCGGGACGATCGCGCCGGCGGCGCGGACGTGCCCCCCGCCGCCGAAGCGCGCCATGAGCGCGGCGGCGTCGACGCTCGGATGCGACGCTGACGTGCGGCACGAGATCTTCACCGCGTCGGCCGTGCCGTTGAACAGCAGCGCGACGCGCATGCCGGACGAGCGGGCGATCTGCTCGACGAGCCCGGACGCGTCCTCGTCCCGCGCCTCGGCCGCCTCGACGTCGCGCCGGTCGATCCACGTCCACACGAGGAGGCCGCCCTCCTCGCGCACGAGGCGCGAGAACGCGGCGCCGTAGAGCCGGAGCGCCTCGAACCGCTTGTTGCGGAACACGCTGTACGTGATCGCCTGGAGGTCCGCGCCGGCCTCGCGCAGCCGCGCCGCGCGGTCGAGCGCGCGCGCGTCGGTGTTGGGGAACTGGAAAGACCCGGTGTCGGTCATGATCGCGACGAGCGCCGCCGTCGCCATGTCGGCGGTCCACGCCACGCCGAGCGCGTCGATCACGCGGCCGACGAGCTCGCCGCTCGCCGCGGAGGTGGCGTCGACGAGGTTCGCGGTCCCGAAGTGGTCGTTCGTCGCGTGGTGGTCGATGTTGAGCAGCGGCGGCCGCGCGGGCAGCGCGAACTTCGCGCGCTCCGCCTCGCCGAAGTCGACGGTGACGACGAGGTCGACGTCCTCGCCGGGCGGCTCCCGCGTGAAGCGCTCGCTCCCGCGAAGGAACCGGACGTGCTCGGGCACCGGGTCGGCGCAGTGGAAGGACACGCGCTTCCCGAGCGTCTCGAGGGCGAAGCCGAGCGCGAGCGCGGCGCCGATCGTGTCGGGGTCGGGGTCGCGGTGCGAGACGAGCGCGATCCGCCCGGCCGCGCGCAGCTCCCTCAGGGCGTCGTCTACTGCCGCTCCCCCTTCGCCTCGCGGAGGAGGCGTGCGATGCGCGCCGAGCGCTCGGCGGTGCGGTCGGACACGAAGGTCAGCGCCGGCACGAAGCGCAGGTCGGTGCGCTCTCCGAGCTCGTGCCGGATGTGCGGCGCGGCGTCGGAGAGCGCGCGCATCGCCTCCTCGGCCTCGTCGTCGTCGCCGAGCACGCTCACATGCACGCGGGCGCTCCGGAGGTCGTCGGTGATGCGCACCTCGGTGACGGTCGCGAAGCGGATGCGGGGGTCGCGGAGCTCCTCGCTGATCAGCGTCCCGAGCTCGCGCTGGAGCAGGGCGCGAACGCGGTCCGAGCGCTTGTAGGCCATGCGATCACCTCGGCTGCGCTTCGATCGTGTAGCACTCGATGACGTCGCCGACCTGGATGTCGTTGTGGCCGTCGAGCGTCATGCCGCATTCGAACCCCGCGGCGACCTCGCGGACGTCGTCCTTCACGCGCTTCAGCGTCTCGACGCTGCCGTCGTACACGGCCTCGCCGCCGCGGAGGAGCCGCGCCTTGGCGTTCCGGCGGATCGCGCCGTCGAGGACCATGCAGCCGGCGATCGTGCGCTTGTTCGCGGTGAAGAGCGCGCGCACCTCGGCGTGGCCGAGCACCGACTCGACCATCTCCGGCTCGAGCATGCCGGTGAGCGCCTTCTGCACGTCGTCGAGCAGCTCGTAGATGACCTTGTACTGGCGCACGTCGACGTTCGAGGCGTCCGCCACGCGCTTCGCGGCGACGTCGACCTTGTTGCTGAACCCGAGGACGACCGCGCCCGAGGCGACCGCGAGGTTCACGTCGGACTCGGTGATGTCGCCGACGCCGTCGCGGATCACGCTCAGGCCCACCTCTTCCTGCGGCAGCTTCGCGAGGGCGCCCTTGATCGCCTCGAGGGAGCCCTGGACGTCGGCTTTGAGGACGAGCTTCAGCTCCTTCGCCTTGCCCTCGCGGACGGCGGCGAACATCTCGTCGAGCGATGCCGGCCGCTGGCCGGTGGCCGAGGCCGCCTTCGCCCTCGCGTTGCGCTCGGCGAGGGCCTTCGCCTCCTTCTCGTCCGCGACGACGCGGAAGACGTCGCCCGCCTCCGGCACGTCGGGAAGGCCGAGGATCTCCACGGGGCGCGACGGCTCCGCGCGCACGAGCGCCTTGCCCGTGTCGTCCACCATCGCGCGGACGCGCGCGTACGTGGCGCCCGCGACGACGAGCTCGCCGCGCTTCAGCGTCCCGGTCTGGACGAGGATCGTCGCGACGACGCCGCGGCCGCGCTCGAGGTGCGCCTCGATGACGCGCCCGATGGCGGGACGGTCCGGGTCGGCCTTGAGCTCCTGGACGTCGGCGACGAGGAGGACCGTCTCGATGAGGTCCTCGATGCCCTGCTTCGTCCGGGCCGACACGGGTACGAGCGGCACGTCGCCGCCGTACTCCTCGATCGTCACCTCGCGCTCGGCGAGCTGCGCCTTCACGTGGTCGGGGTTCGCGTCCGTCTTGTCGATCTTGTTCAGGGCGACCACGATCGGGACGCCCGCGGCCTTCACGTGCGCGATCGCCTCCACGGTCTGCGGCTGCACGCCGTCGTCGGCCGCGACCACGAGGATCGCGACGTCGGTCACCTGCGCCCCGCGCGCCCGCATCGCGGTGAACGCCTCGTGGCCGGGCGTGTCGAGGAACGTGACCTTCCGTCCGTCGTGCTCGATCTGGTAGGCGCCGATGTGCTGGGTGATGCCGCCGGCCTCGCGGGCCGTGACGTTCGTCTGGCGGATCGCGTCGAGGAGGCTCGTCTTGCCGTGGTCGACGTGGCCGAGCACGGTGACGACGGGCGGACGCGCCTTGAGCTTCGCCTCGTCCTCGGTGAAGAGGATCTCCTTGCCGGGCGCGGCCTCGGCCTCGGCCTCGAGCTCCTCCTCCGGCGCGGCCTGCTGCTCGGGCACGACCTCGATACCGAGCTCGCCCGCGACGAGCGCCGCGGTGTCGTACTCGAGCGTCTGGTTGATCGTGACCATCTCGCCGAGGTTGACGAGCGCGCGGATGAGGTCGACGACACCGACCTCGAGCGTGCGCGCGAGGTCGCCGACCTGGATGGTCGGCGGGAGCACGACACGGCGGCCGGTCGGCTCGACGACAGCCGTCGCGCTCTGCGCCTCGGGAGCCGGCGCGGGCGGCGGCGAGCCGCGCGACGGACGCCGGCGCGGGCGCGGTCCACGGTGCGGCGGCATCCGCCGCGGTCTTGCCTTAGGCATTCGCAGCCCTCTCCTTCATGCCGGCCTCCAGCTCGGTCCCGAGTCGCGCCGCGGCCTCCGGCGGCACCTCGACCTCGAGCGCGCGCGCGATGGCGCCGCCCGCGAGCCCCCGTTCGAGGCACGCCCGGTCGGGGCACACGTAGGCGCCCCGGCCGTTCGCCTTTCCGCGGAGGTCCACGCCGAGGTCGCCTTCCGGCGACCGTACGACGCGGACCAGCTCCCGCTTCGGCCGCGTCCGCCTGCAGGCCACGCACGTCCGCTCCGGGAGCGGCCGGGCGCGGCCCTTAGCGGCGATCCTTCTTCTTCTTGCCGCCGAGGAGGGCTCGGTCCTCGTCCTCGAGCTCGTCCTCGTCCGCGAGCAGCGACTCCGCCTCGACCTCGGCGACGAGGTCGTGACGGATCTCCTCGGTCTCCTCGGGCTGCGCGGCGACGGGCTCCGCCTCGACGGCCTCCGCGATCGGCTCGGGCTCCGGCTCGAGCTCGGCGCGGACCTCGGACTCGCTCCGGATGTCGATGCGCCAGCCGGTGATCTTCGCCGCGAGGCGCGCG
This sequence comes from Candidatus Limnocylindria bacterium, assembly GCA_035708565.1. Classification (GTDB taxonomy): domain Bacteria; phylum Chloroflexota; class Limnocylindria; order P2-11E; family P2-11E; genus JACDAF01. The sequence continues at coordinate 13,060 of DASSSF010000148.1, read as the reverse complement.
TTCTGGCCCTCACGGCCGATCGCCAGCGACAGGTACCGGTCGGGGACGACGACGTACGCGGTCTTCTCCTCCGGGACGATGTCGACGCGCACGACCGGCGCGGGCGAGAGCGCGTTCGCGACGTACTTCTCCGCCGCGTCGTCGTACTGGATGACCTCGATGCGCTCGCCCCCGAGCTCGTTCGAGATCGCCTGGACGCGCAGGCCGCGCTGCCCCACGCACGCGCCGACCGGGTCGAGCCCCGGCTGGCGCGAGCGGACGGCGATCTTCGTGCGGGAGCCGGCCTCGCGCGCGATCCCCATGATCTCGACCTGCCCGTGGTAGATCTCGGGCACCTCGAGCTCGAAGAGCCGCTTCACGAGGCCGCGGTGCGCGCGGCTGACGATGATCTGCGGACCGTGGATGGTCCGGCGGACCTCGAGGACGAGCACCTTCCGGTGCTGCCCGGCGAAGTAGCGCTCGTGCGGCGCCATCTCCGTGCGCGGCAGGATCGCCTTCGCCTTGCCCAGCTCGAAGATCGCCGCGCCGCCCTCGAACCGCTCGATCTGGCCGTTCAGGATGTCGCCCTCGCGGTCCGCGTACTCGGCGTACACCTGCTCGCGCTCCGCCTCGCGCAGGGACTGCTGGATCACCTGCTTCGCCGTCTGTGCGCCGATGCGGCCGAGCGCCGCGGCGGACTCCTCGATCGGGAGGACCTCCCCGAGCTGCACGTCCGGCTTGATGCGCTGCGCGGACGGGAGCTGGATCTGGCTCTTCGGGTCCTCGACCTTCTCGACGACGGTCTTGAGGAGGTAGACCTTGAACGCGCCGGTGGTGATGTCGACCTTCACGTCGATGTTCTCTTCCGCGCCGTACGCGCGCTTCAGGGCCCGGGCGATGATGTCGCCGACGACCTCTTTCGGGAGCCCCTTCTCGGCGGAGAGCTGTGCGAGACCGGTGACGAGCTCACGGTTCATGCCCAGACTCCCCTCTTCTTCTCGGACTTCCGAGGCCGACAAAAAAGGCGGGTCGTGGACCCACCTCCTTCGGCGCCTCGTGGCCGCCCGCCGCCCGGCGGATGGCCCGTCCGAGAACTATATCAAAACGGTCTCCGCCGCCGCGCCGTCACCGTCTCGGTCAGGTCGTCCCGATCATCGAGAGCCGGTCACTCGGGAAGATCATGGCGATGACGACCCCGATCGCGATGATGAGCGCACGCTCGAGGAGCACTTCCGCGGTCTCGTCGCGCCGAGAACGCTCGCATCGGCTCCTCGTCCGGCAGCGTCGGCGGCGGATCGTTCTCCTGCCGCCGGTGCCCGCCGGCGGGTAGGAGCACCTGGCGGGCTAGGACGGCCGGGCGGCCGCCCGGCCGGCGAGGCGCAGGGCGGCCGCGAGCCGCTCCGCCGGCGCCGCGGCGCCCGCCGGCGGCACCGACCGGAGCGCCTCGGCCGCCTCCGCGGGCGTGAACCCGAGCGAGACGAGCGCCGCGCCGACCTCGTCGCCCGGCGCCGCCGGCTCGCCGCCGCGCGCCGCGATCCCCGCGACCTTTCCCTTGAGGTCGACGATGAGCCGCTCCGCCGTCTTCTTGCCGACGCCCGGCGCGCGCGCGAGCGCGGCCGCGTCGCCGGTCGCTATGGCCGCCGCGACGTCCGCGGGACGCGAGACGGAGAGGATCGCCATCGCCGCCTTCGGGCCGACGCCGGACACGCCGATGAGGAGCTCGAAGAGCGCGAGCTCCTCCCGCGACGCGAAGCCGTAGAGGAAGTGGCCGTCCTCGCGCACGACCTGGTGCGTGTGGAGCTGGACCTCTTCCCGCTCCGGAGGCCGCGGCACGAAGACCTTGTAGCCGAGGCCGCCGACCTCGACGACGACGTGATCCGTGCCGCGCGCGACGACGCGGCCCCGCAGCGAGGCGATCACGTCGCCGCCGCGATGACCTGCTGCCAGCGCGCGCGGCGCGCGTGCGTGAGCGCGATGGCCACCGCGTCCGCGACGTTGTCCTGCGCGATGGGGTCGGACAGCGCGAGGATCGTCGCGACCATGCGCTGGACCTGCCTCTTGTCCGCGCCGCCCGTGCCGGTCACCGACAGCTTCACCTCCTGGGGCGTGTACTCCGCCACCACGACGTCCGCGCGTGCCGCGCAGAGGAGCGCCACGCCGCGCGCCTCGGCGACGGCCATCGCGGTGCGCACGTTCTTGTTGAAGTAGAGGCGCTCGAGCGCGACCGCGGCCGGCGCGTGGACGGCGATGAGGTCGTCGAGCGCGTCCGCGATCGCGCGGAGCTTCTCGCCGGTGCTCTCCCGGCGCGGCGACACGAGGCCGCAGTCGATGAGCCGGGCGGGATCGCGCGACGGGTCGAGCACGGCGTAGCCCATGCCGGTCGTGCCCGGGTCGATCGCGAGGATGACGCCGCTCCCCTCGACGCGGCGCCCGCTCACGCGGTCTCGAGCACCTCTTCGGGCACGTCGAAGTTGGCGTGCACCTTCTGGACGTCGTCGAGATCCTCGAGCGCCTCCACGAGCTTCACGACCTTGCGCGCCTGGTCGCCCTCCAGGTGCACCGTGTTGCTCGGGCGCATCGAGATCTCCGCGGAGTCCGCCCGGATGCCGGATCGCTCGAGGGCGCCCTTCACGCGCTCGAACGACGCGGGGTCGGTGTAGACGGTCACGAGGCCGTCGGACGTCTCGACGTCCTCGGCGCCCGCGTCGATCGCGGCGAGCTCGATGTCGTCGACGCCCTTGCCCTTGGCGTCGATCTCGATCACGCCCTTCTGCTCGAAGAGCCACTGGACCGAGCCGGTCTCGCCGAGCTTCCCGCCGTGCCGCGAGAACGCGGCGCGGACCTCCGACGCCGTGCGGTTCCGATTGTCGGTCGCCGCCTCGACCATGACCGAGACGCCGCCGGGCCCGTAGCCCTCGTAGACGATCGATTCGAGCTGCGCGCCCTCGCCGCCGCCCGTCGCGCGGTCGATGGAGCGCTGGATGTTGTCGCGGGGCATGTTCACGGCGCGCGCGCGGTCGATCGCGAGCCGCAGCCGGAAGTTCGCCTCCGGGTTGCCGCCGCCCTCGCGGGCGGCGAGCATGATCTCGCGCGTCATCTTCGTGAACGTGACGCCGCGCTTCACGTCGGCGGCGCCCTTCTGCCGCTTGATCTGTGACCACTTGGAGTGACCGGACATGCAGCCGAATGCTAGCGCCGCGACGGCGCGCGGCGAGAGCCCGGCCTCTCTCGTATGCTCGATCGGCTAGCGTTCTGGAGGGGAGATGGCTTCCTTCACGCCTGAGCGCATCAGGAACGTCGCGGTCGTGGGGCATGGCGGCACCGGCAAGACGACGCTCGTCGAGACGCTCCTCAACGTCGTCGGAGCGACGACGCGGCTCGGCAAGGTCGACGACGGCACGAGCATCCTCGACACCGATCCGGAGGAGCACCGCCGCCGCATCACCATCAACATGGCCCTCGCGCAGCTCTCCCACGACGGCACGAAGATCAACTTCCTCGACACCCCCGGCTTCGCGGACTTCGCCGGCGACCAGCGCGCCGCGCTCCGCGTCGCCGACTCCGCCGTCGTCGCGATCGACGGCTCCGCCGGCGTGCAGGTCGGCACGCAGCTCGTGTGGCGCGACCTCGAGGCGGCGGGCACGCCGCGCGTCGTGGTCGTCACCCGGCTCGACCGCGAGAACGCCGACTTCGACCGCACCCTCGAGCAGCTCCGGGACGCCTACGGCATCCGCGTCGTCCCGCTCCACGTGCCGGTCGGCGCCACGCACGACGTCTCCGCGACGATCGACCTCCTCCACGGCACTGTCCTCAAGGGCCCGAAGGATCCGATCGCCGAGATGCCCGAGGCCGAGCGCGAGCGCGTCGGCGAGTACCGCCGGCAGCTCGTCGAGGCGATCGTCGAGACGAAGGACGACCTCATGGAGCGGTACCTCGAGGGCGCCGAGATGTCGTACGAGGAGCTTCGGGACGCCCTCCACGAGGCGGTCCGCGACGGCCGGGTGATCCCCGTCGTCGCGACGAGCGCCGCGAAGAAGGTCGGCTTCGCCGCCGTCCTCTCGACGATCGTCGAGATGCTGCCCTCGCCGGCCGAGGCCGGCACGGTCGTCGGGAAGGCGAACGGCAACGATGTCGCGCGCAAGATCAACGCCGGCGAGAAGCTTGCCGCGTTCGTCTTCAAGACGCTCGCCGACCCGTTCGTCGGGAAGCTCTCCTACGTGCGCGTGTACTCGGGCACGCTCCACAGCAACGCGCAGGTCCTCGACGCGTCCAAGGGGGAGGCGGAGCGGGTCGGCCAGATCTTCTTCCTCCGCGGGAAGGACCAGGAGCCGACGCCGGAGGTGACGGCGGGCGACATCTGCGCCATCCCGAAGCTCACGCTCTCGGTCACGAACTCGACGCTCTGCGACAAGGACGCGCCGCTCCAGCTCGACCAGATCTCCTTCCCGGAGCCGTCGTTCAGCGTCGCGATCGAGCCGAAGAGCAAGCCGGACCTCGACAAGCTCGGCACGGCGCTCCACAAGCTCATCGACGAGGATCCCACGCTCCACGTCCGCCGCGACGACGCGACGCACGAGACGATCCTCTCCGCGGTCGGCGAGTCCGGGATCGAGGTCGCGGTGCACCACCTCAAGGACAAGTTCGGGGTCGAGGTCGAGACGCGGACGCCGCGGGTCCCCTATCGCGAGTCGATCCGCGCGAAGGCGTCGGCGCAGGGCCGCTACAAGAAGCAGACGGGCGGCCACGGCCAGTTCGGCGATGCGTGGCTCGAGGTCGAGCCGCTCCCGGCGGACTCAGGCGTCGAGTTCGCGACGCGCATCGTCGGCGGGTCCGTGCCGCGGAACTTCTGGCCGGCCGTCGAGAAGGGCGTCCGCGAGCAGGCCACGAAGGGCGTCATCGCGGGCTACCCCCTGTCGGACTTCCGCGCGACGCTGTTCGACGGCTCCTTCCACGCCGTCGACTCGTCGGAGATGTCGTTCAAGGTCGCGGGCTCGCTCGCGCTCCAGAACTGCGTGAAGGAAGCGCAGCCGTACCTGCAGGAGCCGATCATGGAGCTCGAGGTCATCGTCCCCGAGGAGCAGATGGGCGACGTGCTGTCCGACCTGAACGGCCGGCGCGGCCGCGTGCTCGGGATGGAGAGCGCGGGCGCGGGCCACCAGCGGATCCGTGCGCACGTCCCGATGGCCGAGACGTTCCGCTACGCCACGGACCTGCGGTCCATGACCGGCGGCCGCGGCGTGTTCCGCGCGACGTTCCACGGGTACGAGGAGTGCCCGTCACACATCGCGCAGAAGGTCATCGCCGCGCACGAGGCCGAGGGCGAGAAGGAGCCGGCGGGGGCGCACTAGCGGGACGCCGCGACCTCCGCTCCGCCTCGGCGAGCATCCGCGCGGCGTCGTCCCGGACGCGCTCGAAGTGCGACTCCACCGCGGGCGCCGCATCGAGCGTCCCGTACAGCCCCGCGTTCCTGACGGCCCGGGCGTCATCGACGCGCGACAAGAGCGGCTCCCAGTCGGGGCCGAGGATGGCGAGCGCCGCCTCGAGCGCCGCGAGATGGTGCCCCTGTCCCTTACGGAGCCGGTATCCCGCGGACGCGAGGAGGACGATGCTCGCGCGGAGCGCGGCCTCATATGCCTCGCCGACGGCCCGGTCGAGCAGCCCACGGCCCGCCGCGAGGTCCGCGATCTCGAGCGCGGTGTGCGCCTCGGCGAGCAGCCGCTCTCTCACCGCCGCGTCGACGCGGCGCCGCTCGATCGCCTCGGCGTGCTCGAGCTGCTCGAGCGAACGTCGGAGCATCAGCGGCCCCGGCGGATCGGCACCCGGACGCGAGGGCCTTCGAGCACGTCTTCGATGAAGGCGCTGCGCCGCGCCTTGAGCTTCCGCAGCTCGGTCGGCGCGTACTCGACCAGGTTGATCTCGCGCAGGAGGTCGTGTTCGGCCGCCGCGATCCTGCGGCGCAGCGCGTTGCTGTCGTGGGTGCCCACGACGAGGAGGTCCACGTCACTGCCCGGCCGCTCGCGGCCCGAGGCGTACGAGCCGAAGATCCACGCCTCTCGCACGCCGCTGAGATCGGCCAGCGCTTGCGCGATCCGCGCCTCGACCCCGAGCGTCCTCTGCACGAGCGTCCGGAGCTCTCGGGCGATCGGGGACCGCGGGTTCAGCCGGTAGACCTTGCTCGAGCCGACCGACGTCGACGTCACCACGGCCTGTTCCTCGAGGCGGCGGAGCTCGCGCGACACCGCCGTAGGATCCCTTCCCAGAGCGCGAGCGATCGCCCGAACGTGGCCCTCGACCCCCGGGCGTTCGTGCAGGTAGCGCAGCAGGTCCTGGCGGACCCTCGACGACCCGCCGATGATCGTAGCCATCTCGGCTACGATCGTAGCCTATCCGGCTATAGCCGTCCTAGGTGTCCGCGACCATCCGCGAGAGGAAGAACGAGAGCGTCCACTCGGCGAGCAGCGTGGCGCGGTTCCGCACGCCGAGGAGCTGCAGCAGGTAGTTCGTGCGCCAGACCGTCCACGCCGGAAGGCCGCCGAAGACGAGGTCGCCGGTCGGGATCGGCCCGAAGCGCCGCATGTGGGCGCCCGCGCTCGTCCGGCCGAGCGCGATGAGGTCGCCCTTCGGGTGGTGGACGTACTCCGCGAGCGGCTCGCCGCGCACGAGCCGCGCGAGGTTCGCGGCGACGTAGGGCGCCTCGAGCACGGCGACCTGCGCGAGCTGCGCGAGCGGCTTTCCCTGCACCTCGAGGACCGCGGCGTCGCCGAGCGAGAACAGGTCGTCGCGTCCGCCGACGCGGAACGTGCGGTCGACGACGAGGCGGCCGTCCTTCGCGTGGGGCACGCCCTCGACGGCGCTGACGAGCGGGTGCGTCCGGACGCCGCCGGCCCACGCGACCGTGCCGGCGTCGAGCCGCGCGCCGTCCTTCGTCATGACGAGGCCGTCGCGCGCCTCGCTCACGAAGGTCCGGAGGAGCGTGCGGACCCCGAGCGCGTCGAGCCTCCGTTGCGCCAGGGCCGAGAGCCGCGGGTGCATTCCTGCGATCACGCGCTCGCCCCCGTCGACGAGCGTGATGTGCACGTCGCGCCTCCGGTGGAAGCCCGGGTACATCGGCGCGAGGGTGTGGTCGACGAGGTCGCGGAGCGATGCGGCGAGCTCGACGCCGACCGGTCCCGCCCCCACGATCACGAACGTGAGGAGGCGCCGCCGCGCGACGGCGTCGCCCGTCGCGGCGGCTCGCTCGAAGCAGCGGAGGATGTGCCGCTTGAACGCGCGGGCGTCGTCCGCCGTCTTCATCGGGATGGCGTGCTCGCGCACGCCCGGTATCCCGAAGTCCTGGGTCACGGACCCCGGCGCCAGGACGAGGTGGTCGTAGGGGATCGCACCGTCCGCGGTCCGGATCGTGCGCGCCTCCGCGTCCACCGCCTCGACCTCGGCGAGCCGGAACGCGTAGCCCGCCGGCGCCGTCGAGCGGCGCAGCGGATACGCGACGGCGTGCTCGGGGAGCTCGCCCGTCGCGACCTGGTAGAGGAGCGGCGTGAAGAGGTGGTAGTTCACGCGGTCCACGAGGGTCACCTCGGCCTCGCCCTTGCGCAGCCGCTTCTCGAGGTGGCGCACGACGTGGAGGCCCGCGAAGCCGCCGCCGACGATGACGATCCGCCGGCGCCGCTGCCTCATCGCCCGCCAGCCTCGACGCGCTCGAGCTCCTCGAGGTACGCGCGCGTGATCGCGTCCGAGTCGTCCATGGAGCGCGCCCGCTCGAGGCGCTCGCGCGCGCCCGCGAGGTCCCCGGAGCGCAGGTGCGCGAAGCCGGCGTCCGCGAGGTAGCCGGCGTCGTCGGGGCGGTGCCGCGCGGCCTCGTCGAGGACCGTGACCGCCTCGGCGCGCTCGTCCGCGAGGAGCAGCGCGACGCCGAGCTCGTGGAGCGCGTCCGGCTGGTCCGGCCACAGCTCGAGCACGCGCCGGAAGGCTCGCTCCGCCTCCCGCGCCCTTCCCTCGTGACGCGCGAGGAGGCCGAGGCCGAAGTGCGCCTCCCACAGGTCCGGCTCGGCCTCGAGGACGCGCGCGAACGCCTCGCGCGCTTCGGCCGCGACCGAAACGTCTCCCCCGACCGCGACCGCGCCCGCGCGCTCGAGATCGCGCTCGCGCTCCGGATGCCGCACGCCGAGGCGCAGCCGGCGCGCCTGGGCGGCGACGGCCCCGGTACCCGACGCGAGCGCGTCGAGCTCGCCGAGGGCGTCGCCCGCCCGGCCGGCGGCGATCGCGGCGCGCGCCACGTCGAGGCGCTGCGCGCCGCGCACCATCCCGAGCAGCCCCGCGACCTCGTCCGCCTTCGCGCGCGCGGGGCTCGCGCCGCCGACCGCCCGCAGGTGGGCCGCCGCCATGCCGGCCTGGCCCGCCCGCAGGTAGAGCTCGGCGAGCCGGACCCGGTCCGGGTCGCGCAGGGGCTCGAGCGAGTTCGCGTGCTCGAACGCCACGATCGCGCCGGAGACGTCGCCCGTCGCCTGGCGGAGCTCGCCGAGGAGGTAGTGCGCGCGCCAGGAGCGCGGGACGCGCTCGATGAGCGCCTCGAGCGATCCGACGTGCTCGTGCTCCTCCCCCGCCTCGACGGACGCCGCGGCGAGCGTGAGGAGGCGCCGCTCCGGCTCGAAGTACGACGCGTCGTGCGCGAGCGCGGCGAGGTGGTGCTCGCGCGCGCGGCGCGCGGCCTCGCGCGCGCGCTCGGGCTCTCGCGAGAAGAGGGCGGCGTTCACCTCCTCGTCGAGGCCGAGCAGGTAGCGCCGGTAGGCTTCCTCGTCACCGGCCACGGGCTCCGCGTTCGCGACCTCGACCCCGAGCGCGTGGGCGAGCCAGGCGAGGATCTCGCGCTCCACGTCCGGCAGCGCGCCGTGCCCGACCTCGAGCGCACGCTCCGCGACGGCGCGCGCTCCCTCGACCTGGACGAGCCTGAGGTCGAGCCGTGCCTCCGCGAGGACGCCCGTCAGCGCGTGCGTCGCGCCGAGCGAGGCGCCGTAGCGGGCGGCGAGCGCGGCGTCGGGCGTCGCGCCCATCACGAGATAGCCGGGGGCGTCGCCGCGCTCCGGGAGCGCCACGAGGAGGACCGGCCGCAGCTCGAGCGCGGACTCGCTCGCGGAGCGCTCGACGACGCGGCGCGCGAGCTGCCGGGCGACGGCGCCCGCCTCCTCGCCGGCGCCGGGCGCGCCGAAGGGGACGACCGCCACGAGGGGCCGCGCGTCCACCGCTAGATCCAGCGGATGCGGGCGTACCGCCTGCGCCCGTGCTGGATCACGGGCGATCCGTCCGTCGGGACGGTGGTCGCGAGATCCGCCTTCGCGTCGTCCACCTTCACGCCGCCCTGCTCGACGAGGCGCCGCGCGGCGCCCGTGCTCCTCTCGAGCCCGGCGCGGACCAGGAGGTCGACGATGGGCACGGCCCGCTCGCCGTTCCGCTCGACGCGAACCTCGGGGATCTCCTCGGGCACCTCGCGCCGGCGGACGGTCCGGTCGAACGCGGCCGCGGCCTCCTCGGCGGCTGCGGCCGAGTGGAGCTCGCAGACGATGCGGTGCGCGAGGCGGCGCTTCGCCTCGGCCGGGTGCAGGTCGCCGCGAGCGGTGGCGTCGAGCGTCGCGCGGACCTCGGAGAGCGGCATCTCGGTCCCCCACTCGAACCAGTGCGGCATGAGGTCGTCGGAGATCGACATCACCTTCCCGTAGACGTCGTTCGGCGGGTCCGTGAGCCACACGCCGGTGTGGGGGATCGACTTGCTCATCTTCGCGCCGTCGAGCCCTTCGAGGAGCTCGGTGATGAAGACGCTCTGCGGCGGCTGCCCGAGCATCTCCTGCAGCTCACGGCCGGCGAGGATGTTGAAGAGCTGGTCGGTCCCGCCCATCTCCACGTCGGCGCCGATCGCGACGGAGTCGTACGCCTGGAGGAGCGGATAGAGGAGGTCCTTGATCGGGATCGGCGTTCCCGCGGCCTGCCGCTTGCGGAACTCCTCGCGCGCGAGCATCTGCTGCGTCGTGAACCGCGCGGCGAGGTCGATGACGTCGCGGAGACCGAACTTCCCGTACCACTCGTCCTGGAGGACGACCCTGGTGTTCTCGCGCGGCACGATGAGGTGGAACTGGTCGAGGTAGGTCTGCGCGTTCGTCAGCACCTCGTCACGAGAACGGGTGGGGCGCGTCAGGTCCTTGTCCGTCGGGTCGCCGATCTGAGTCGTCCAGTCGCCGACGATGAGGACGATCTCGTGCCCCCAGCGGGCGAAGGTGCGCATCTTGCGCAGCGGCACCGCGTGCCCGAGATGCAGGTTCTTGCTCGTCGGGTCGAAGCCCTGCTTGACACGCAGGCGGCGCTCGCCTGACCGGAGGGCGTTCGCGAGGTCCTCTTTGACGATGACCTGCGACACACCGCGGGTAAGGAACTCCTGAAGATCGCCCTCTTGAGGCCGGACAGGCACGCTCCGAAGTATCGATGACCGGTACGCTTAGCGGCATCAACCGCCAGACGACACGTGACCACGCGCTCAAGCGCGGTCCATATCGCGGCAAGAGGAACGGCAAGGGCGGCGGGGCGAAGCTCCGGGTCGTCCCCCCGGCGCTCCTCCTGGCCCTCGGGATCCTCATCGTGGGCCTGCCCCTCGCCGCGGTGGCCAGCGCCTACGCGTTCTTCGCGGCGGACCTGCCGTCGCCGCAGGAGATCGCGCGGGACCCGCTCGCCCAGTCGACGAAGGTCTACGACCGGGACGCCAAGGAGCTCCTCTACCAGTTCGAGGTCGAGCGCCGCGAGATCGTCACGCTCGACCAGGTCCCCCAGGTGCTCATCGACGCGACGATCGCGGCCGAGGACAAGTCGTTCTGGGACAACCCGGGCATCGACGTCGTCGGCCTCACGCGCGCCGTCTGGGGCGAGATCACGCGCCAGCCGCTCGGCGGCGGCTCGACGATCACGCAGCAGCTCGTGAAGCAGCGGATCGTCGGTGGCGAGGTGTCCTACAAGCGCAAGATCCGGGAGGCGATCCTCGCGGTCCAGGTCACGCGCATGTACTCGAAGCGCGAGATCCTCGAGCTGTACTTCAACCAGATCTTCTACGGGAACCAGGCGTACGGCGTGAAGGCCGCGGCCGAAGCGTACTTCCGCAAGAGCGACCTCTCCCGCCTCACGCTCGCGGAGGCCGCGCTCCTCGCCGGCTTGCCGCAGGCGCCCTCGGTCCTCGACCCCACGAAGGAGCGGAACCTCGACGCCGCGAAGGAGCGCCGCGAGTACGTGCTCGACCAGATGGTGGACACCGGCGCCATCACCGGGGCGGAGCGCGACCGCGCGAACGCGGAGCCGATCGTGACGCACGGGCCGCCTGTCGCGACGATCAAGGCCCCGCACTTCGTCTTCCAGGTGCGGAACCAGCTCGCGCGCATCCTCGGCGGCGACGAGTCGGCCGTCACGCGCGGCGGGTTCAAGGTCACGACGAGCCTGGACTGGCGGCTCCAGCAGATCGCGGAGCGCGACGTGCGGGAGAACGTGGAGGCGCTCCACCGCAGCAACGTGTGGAACGCCGCCCTCGTGTCGATGGACACGCGGAGCGGCGAGATCCTCGCGTACGTCGGATCCGTCGACTACCAGAACCGCGAGGACGCGCGCGTCCAGGGCCAGTTCGACGTCGCCGGCATCGGCATCCGGCAGCCGGGATCGGCGTTCAAGATGTTCACGTACCTCACCGCTCTCAAGAAGGGCGCGACGGCCGCGACCGTGGTGGTCGACGCGCGCACCGACTTCGACGGCAAGGCCGACCCCTCGCGCCTCAGCCCCCAGAGCTGCGGCTACTGCCCGGAGAACGCGGACCTCCAGTACCACGGGCCCGTGACGATGCGGCAGGCGATCCGCGAGTCGCGGAACGTGCCCGCCGTGAAGTTCCTCCAGCAGTACGCCGGGATCGCCGAGACGGTCCAGACGGCGAGGGACCTCGGGATCACCACGCCGATCGACCCCGCGCAGACCGGCCTCTCCCTCACGCTCGGGTCGAAGGAAGTGAAGCTCGTCGACATGGTCAGCTCCTACGGGGTCGTCGCGAACCTGGGCGTGCGCGCCGCCCCGACGTACATCCTCAAGGTCGAGGATCCCCGCGGCCGCGTCGTGTGGGAGCACAAGGACTACGAGCAGAAGCGCGTCGTCGACGAGGCCACCGCCTATGTGATGGTCGACATCCTGAAGGACACGACGCAGCCGAGCCGCTCGTTCGTGTTCGGCAACTTCACGAACATCGGCAGGCCCGCGATGCTCAAGACCGGCACGACCGACAACCTGAAGGACGTGTACGCCGTGGGCGCGACCCCCACGCTCGTCACCGGCGTGTGGATGGGCAACAGCAACGGCGAGGTCATGTCGTCGCGCGACTTCTCGAGCGCGATCGGCCCGGGCCAGCTCTGGCAGCGGTACATGAGCGAGATCTTCGAGGGCTTCCCCGCGCTCGACTGGAAGCGGCCGGCGAACGTCGTGAACGCGAACGTCGTCGTCGCGCCCGGCCCGTTCGGCGGCTACGGCTCGGGGCTCCTCCCCTCGACGCTCTCGCCGTTCCAGTCGAGCGAGATCTTCGTGCGCGGGACGGAGCCGCGGAAGCAGGACGACTGGTGGGCGCGCGGCTGCGTCCGGTCGGACGGGACGCAGGGCGTGGGCATCAAGCTGCTCGAGGGCGGTCCCGAGGTGTGGAAGCGCTACCGCGAGCAGTGGTCGAAGGACGCGAACGCGGGCCGTCACTCGTACAACCGCTACACCTGGAACGTCGTCCTCGACGAGCCCTGCCCGAGCCCCTCGCCGTCGCCGTCCCCCACCCCTTCGCCGAGCGGCCCGCCGGCGTCGCCCACGCGGACCCCGCCTTCCGGACAGCGGACGCCGGAGCCGACCTTCACGCTCCCGCCGTGGCCGAGCGGCGTGCCGCGCCCGCCGACGCCGTCGCCGACGCTCCCGCCCGGCCAGCGCCCGTGACCCGCTGAGCGACCCAGCGACACACGCCGGGCCGAGCGTCGGCGCGATCGTCGCCGCGACCGACGAGCGCGGGCGCGTGCTCCTCGTGTGGCAGACGACCGGGCCATAC
>DASSSF010000147.1:0-38663 GCA_035708565.1 Candidatus Limnocylindria bacterium | reverse complement strand
GTCGCGGCGACGCGGCTCGAGGCGCGTCCGCGCGGCGCGGGACCCCTCGGGCACCTCACGGCATGGATCTACCGCTGGAGCGGGCGCGCGCAGGTCGCCGCGGACCCGGCCGCCTACCTCCGTCGCTGGCGCGACCGCTCCGCGCTCGCGCGCGCCGCGGAGCCCGTGCGCTCGCTCGTCGCGGAGGCCGTCGCGTCCGCGCCGCCGGCCCTCCGCCAGGCGGTCGCGCGCATCGGCGACGACGCCGCCGTCTCCCGGCGGATCTCCGACGCGCTCGACCGCTCGGCCGCGGTCGTCGAGGGTCAGGAGCCGCCGCGGAGCCTCCTCTGGCCGCTCATCGGCGGCGCGCAGTACGTCGTGACCGCGGTGCTCCTCTTCGCGGCCATCTGGGTCGCGTTCGCGATGTTCGCGAGCGTCGCGGTCGGCACGTCGGAGCTGCCGGCGCTTGGAGCGGTGCCGACGCCGCTCGTGCTGCTCGCGGGCGCGCTCGTCGGCGGCTTCGTCCTGGCGCGCGTGCTCGGTGCCCACGCCGGGTGGCTCGGCCGCCGCTGGGCCGCGCGGCTCGGACGCGCGGTCACGGCGGATCTCGCGCCCCGCCTCGACGCGGTCCTGGCGCCGCTCGACGCGCTCGAGGCGGCGCGCGCGCGGCTCGCGCGCGCCGCGCGCGTCGCCGGCTCCTAGCGCGCCTTCACGCGCCGGCGATCGCGTCGGCGACCCGCCGGCCGAGCCGCGCCGAGTACGAGGTCCCGCGATCCTCCGGGTAGATCTGCGTCGTGTTCGCGAGCCACACGCCCGGCGCCGGCGTCGCGTAGGGGAGGAGCCGGTGGCGCGTGCCGAGCACCGGCACGGGCTGCGCCGCGTCCTCGCGGAATGACCAGACGCGCATGAGGTCCGGCGCGATGTCACGCGCGGCCATCCGCGAGAGAGGCGGGAGGTAGTGGGCGAGGAGGTCGTCCGTGCTCATCCGCGTGAGCGGGTCGTCCGCCGCGACGTAGTTCGACACGTACGCGTACCGCGCCGGATAGCGCTCGTGCGGCACGAGGTTCGTGTGCTCCACGAGGCCGAGGAACGGGATGTCGCTCGCGCCCACGTTGATCCAGTACGTGCCGGTGACCGGGCGCCGCAGCTCGAGCAGGAGCACGACGGCGGTGCGGTAGCGCCAGCCCCGGAGCCGCTCGGCGTAGTCCTCGGGCCAGTCGAGGAGGCGCGCCGCGACGTGCGTCGGCGTCGTGATGAGCACCTGGTCGGCGCGGGCCTCCGTGCCGTCCGCGCGCGCGTCACCGAGGGGCGTCCGGTACGAGCCGGGCGCGCCGAGCGCGAGCGCCCAGCCGCCCGCGTCACGGCGCAGCCGCACGACCTCGCGGTCGACGTGCACGCGGCCACCCCGGCGCTCGATGTCATCGCGGAGCGCGACGCAGATCGCGCGGAACGACCGCTTCGGGTAGCCGAGGACCTCGCGCGCGGTCCGCTTCCCGCGGCGGGTCCGCAGCTTCGACCAGATCCACGCGAGCGGCACGGTCGGCGCGTCGTCGCCGAACTTGCCGAGGAGGAGCGGCTCCCAGACGGCCTCGAGCGCGCGCGGGCCGCACGCGCGTCCGAGCCAGCGCGCGGCGGGCTCGTCGTCCATGGCCTCCCAGTCGTCGCGGCGCAGCAGCCACATCGTCGCGAGGCCGAGGCGGACCCGGTCGGGGAGCGGCAGCGGGCCGTAGGAGAGGAGATCGCGCGGCGTGGTGAACGGCCAGACGCGGCCCGCCGCGTACATCCCCACCGTCGAGGCGTGCCACTCGAGGTCGCCGGGCAGGAGCTCCTCGTGCAGCGCGATCATGTCCGCGTCGGTCTCGAAGAGGTGGTGGTAGTAGCGGTCGACCCAGACGCCCGGCGCGACCTCGAGCGCGCTCGCCTGGCCGGCGACGTCGGGCCATCGCTCGTACAGGTCCACGTCGAAGCCGCGTCCCGCGAGCTCGCGGCCCGCGACGAGCCCGGCGACGCCCGCGCCGACGATCGCGATGCGCGAGCGCGCCTGCGGCATGCGCACCTAGGATGCCCGCATCGGACCGAAGGTGCGCCACGCGGGCGACGTCGCGCGCGCCCGCGCCTCCCTGGAGACGCGCCGCGGCGCCAACCTGCGCTACGTCCTCCGGAAGCGCTTCTCGTGGATGCGGCCGTACCTCGGGGAGGGCCGCCACGCCGTGGAGCTCGGCTGCGGCGCCGGGTTCAGCCGCATGTTCCTCGACGCGCCGCTCGAGCTCACGGACGTGGAGCCGCAGCCGTGGGTCGACCGCGTCGTCGACGCCCTCGCGATGCCGTACTCGGACGCGAGCGTCGACGTGCTCATCGCGAACAACGTCATCCACCACCTCGCGACCCCGCCGCGGTTCTTCGCGGAAGCGGCTCGCGTCCTCCGCGCGGGGGGACACCTCCTCGTGCAGGAGTGCGCGTGCTCCCTCGCGACGCGGCTCGCGATCCGCGTGACCGGCCATGAGGCGTACTCGTTCGACGCGGACCCGTTCGATCCCGCCGCCGTCTGCAACGATCCCGCGGACCCGTGGAGCGCGAACTGCGCGATCCCCGACCTGCTGTTCGACGATCACGGGCGCTTCGAGCGCGCGTTCGCCGCGTTCGAGGTGGTCGACGACGGGAAGAGCGAGTTCCTGCTCCACTTCAACTCGGGCGGCGTGACCGCGAGCGCGCCCTACGTTCCGCTGCCGCAGCCGCTCATGCGCGTCGCCGACGCGGTCGACGCCGCGCTCGTCGCGCTCCTGCCCGGCGTCTTCGCGGCGCAGCGCCGCGTCGTGCTGCGCCGCCGTCCGTGACGGCCCGCCCGGCGCGGGACGCGCGGGCCGCCGGCTGGATCGCGCCACGGCTCCACCCGTTCGCGCAGGACGTCGGCTCGGTGGTGCCGCCGGGGTTCGAGGACCACGCGCGCGTCTTCCACCCGGCGCGGCGCGGCGACGCCGCGGTGCCGTGGCGCGAGATCGCGCGCGCGAACGGCCGCACGGTGCACCGCGAGATGCAGTTCGGGAGCATCGCCGGCACGTGGTCCCGGGCGAGCCCGGACCCCTCGCTCTGGACCGCGGATCCCGAGACCGGCTCCCTGCCGCTCGAGATCGTGCGGGAGCTCGTCGCGGTCCTGCGGCGGCACACGGGCACGCCGGAGCGCTGCTGGATCGCGGTCTGGGAGGGGTTCGGGGACCTCGACCTGCCGGCGGGCACGCCCCGGTTCGAGCATCCCGGCCGTGCCTACTACCTCCTCGAGGGCCGCGTGGACGACGTCACGCGCCCGCTGTTCCAGCACGCCTGGCACTACCGCTCGCCGAACCTGTGGTGGCCGGACGACCGCGCGTGGTGCGTCGCCACGGAGATCGACCTCACGTACACGTACGTCGCCGGCACCGTCGAGTGCATCGAGGCCGTGCTCGCGGCCCCGGGGATCGAGGCGCTCCGTGCGCGGCTCGACGACGGGATCACGATCGCGAGCGACACGTTGAACCCGGGACCGCGCCCGCCGCGCTAGCGAGGCCCAGCGGCTTGTCGTGTTGACAGATCGGCAGAGAGGCGGGCCCGGACCACGTGCGCGGTCACGTGTTGCGCAACAACAGCTGCTTCTGCTCCTGAAGGAGCGCCGCCTCTCGACGCAGCCGCGCGGGAACGTCCCAGCCGGTGAGACGCGCGAAGCCAGGGTCGCCGGCGTCGGCTTCCCTCTGAATGAACTCCGCCATGAAAGGAAGCTCGGCAACGAGCGTGTCCAGCACGCCGCTGGGGTCGACGCCGCCGTAGGCACCGCAGAAGGTCGCGAGGCGGGATCCGCGGCGCGCCAGGAGTCCCTCGGGTCCGATGCGAGCGGACGTCTTCAGGTCGAGCGGCACCCACGCACCCGCGGACAGCGCGACATCCCAGAGGCGGCTACCGGGTCCGGCGTTGTCCCAGTCCAGCATCGCGGTAGGACGGTGCCCGTCGAACACCGCGTTGTAGGGCGCCCAGTCGAAGTGGCAGATGACCTCGCGCGGCTCCGGTGCAACGATGCGCCAGCGCGTATCCGACGGCGGTGTGAAGGTGACCACGACGTCGTGGTACCGGCGCAGCAACTTGGCGGCACCGATCAGCGTGGTCTCGTCCGTGAACATCCACTCCGGCATCGGCTCGGGCCAGCCGCTGTGTACGTCGCCGGGAACGAACCGAAGGACAGCGCGGCCCTGGTCGTCCATCCCGACCGGCTCTGGCGCCGCGCCGAAACCGGCACGGTGAAGGTGCTCGAGCAAGCCGTGGACGGCCGGTGTCCAGGGTCCCGCGCGTCGGCGCACGGTGTCGCCCACTCGGACCGCGGCACTGAGGTTACCGCCGATCAGGACCAGCTCGTCCATATACGTCATCTTGACCGACCCAGTGCTGGCGCGACATGAAGGCGTCGTGCGCGAAGATGTAGATGGGAAGTCCTCCATGCCGAACGGCCCATCTCACATCAACACGACACGCCGCAGGACCTAGCGCGCGCGGAGCAGCGCCACCTCGTGCGCGGCGATGACGCGCCTCGTGCGCTCGATCGTGAACCGCTCGGTCACGACGCGGCGGAGCATCGCGGGCGAGAACGCGTGGACGTGCCACTCGCTCTGCGCCGGCTCGATCCCGGGGAACAGGCGCTCGAGGAGCCCGAGGCGCGCCAGCACGGTCTTGACGAGCACCTTCGGCGCCTCGATCGGGACGGACACGACGACGCGTGTCGTCGGTGCGCAGACGGCGTGGATGTTGGCGACGACGCGCCCCGGCTCGCTCACGTGCTCGAGCATCTCCGAGCAGAGGATCACGTCGAACGCGCCGCGGTCGAAGGGCAGGCCCCGCAGCGCGTCCACCTGGAAGAGCTCGACGTCGCGTGGCCCGAGGCGCGCGCGCGCGTCCTCGAGCGCGCGCCGCGAGATGTCGACGCCGACGAGGCGCCGGCACGGTGGCACCGCGGCGAGCAGCCGCCCCGACTCGCAGCCGACCTCGAGCACGCGGTCGCCCGGGCCGATCGCGGCGAGGTCGAGCACCGCGCGCACGCGCGCCGCCTCGATCCTTCCCGCGATGCCGCCGCCGTAGGGTGTCGGGTGCGCTTCGTACATGCGGTCGTTCCACGACGCGAGCTCGGGATCGACCGGCCCGAGCGTCCGGATGCTCATCGCGCCGTAGGATGCGCCACGTGGCGACGAAGCCGGCGGTCGCGATCCCGGAGGGCGCTCCGCCGAAGGCGCTCCAGCTCGAGGACCTCACCGTCGGCTCCGGGCCGGAGGCGCGCCCGGGCGCGACCGTCGACGTGCACTACGTCGGCGTCGCCTGGTCCACGAAGCGCCAGTTCGACGCGTCGTGGGACCGCGGCTCGCCCTTCTCGTTCACGCTCGGTGCGGGCCGGGTCATCCGAGGCTGGGACGACGGCGTCGCCGGGATGAGGGTCGGCGGGCGGCGCCGCCTGACGATCCCGCCGTCGCTCGGCTACGGCGACCGCGGAGCGGGCGGCGCCATCGCTCCCGGCGAGACGCTCGTCTTCGTCGTCGACCTGATCGGCGTCCGCTAAGGAGCGAGCTCCGCCTTCACCGCGAGGCGCACGTTCCCCTTGAGCGCCTTCGAGATCGGGCAGTTCTCCTTCGCGTCCTCGGCGAGCTCGCGGAACTTCGCGGCGTCGACGCCCTTCGCCGCCCCGCGCACGGTGAGCTCGCTCGTCGTGACGCCCCAGCCGCCGCCCGCGTTGTCGAAGGTCACGGCCGCCTCGACCTCGAGCCGCTCCGGCGGCGCGCCCGCCTTCGCGAGCCGTGCCGAGAAGGCCATCGCGAAGCACGAGGCGTGGGCCGCCGCGAGGAGCTCCTCCGGCGTGCTGCCGGCGGCCCCCTCCGTCCGCGCCTTCCACGTAACGGGCACGTCGGTGAATCGCTTGCTCGACGTGCCGCTGACGCTCCCGCTACCCGACGCGAGGTCCCCCGTCCAGGTCGCCCGCGCCCTGCTGGTCACCGCCATGACACCCTCCCGAGGCTGTTCTCCGCCGTTACCCGCCGGTTACATTGTCCGAGGTGGTGGGGCTGCCGCGCGCACTCTCCCTCGCGGCCGTGGAGCGCGTTCGCCCGCGGAACGGGGACCGCCAGAACCGTGCCGTCGCGGTGGCCGCCGGCGTCGGCTTCATCGCCATCAACATCGCGATCTTCCTCCTCCCGATCCCGTACGCCGTCTTCGGCGCGTGGGCGTACCTTGGCGTCTTCCTCATCACGCTCATCTCGAACGCCGCGATGGTCGTGCCGATCCCGTACGTCCCCGTGATCGTTCACGTCATGAGCACGGCCGAGCTTCTCGCGCTCACGGTACTGGCCGCCGCGCTCGGCTCCGCCATCGGTGAGTCGACCGGCTGGCTCGTCGGGCGCGCGGAGCGAACGCTCATCGCCGACCACCCGCTCTACGCGCGCCTCCAGCGGCTCGCCTCGAGCCCATGGCGCAGCGGGCTCTTCGTCTTCGCGGTGGCCGCGCCGCCGAATCCCGTCTTCGATCTCGCCGGATTCGCCGCCGGCGCGCTCGGCATGCCGTACCGCACGTTCTTCGTGGCCGTCCTCGCCGGCCGCACGCTGCGCTTCGCCGCCCTCGCGCTCGGGGTCGTCGCCCTCGGGCTCTGACGGCCCGGTACGATCGATCGGGTGGCCCTGACCGCCCCGGCGCTCTCCACCTTCCACGAGCCGGTCCGCGAGTGGTTCGCCGCGACCTTCGGCGCGCCGACGCGCCCGCAGGAGCTCGGCTGGCCCGCGATCGCGTCGGGCGCGTCGACGCTCATCCTCGCGCCGACCGGCAGCGGCAAGACGCTCGCGGCGTTCCTCGCCTCGATCGACCGGCTCATGTTCGGCCCGCCCGCCTCCAAGGCGCGCCGCTGCCGCGTCCTCTACGTGTCCCCGCTGAAGGCGCTCGCCGTGGACGTGGAGCGGAACCTGCGCGCGCCGCTCGTCGGCATCGCGCGGCAGGCCGAGCGGGCGGGCGCGGCGTTCCACGAGCCCACCGTCGCGATCAGGACCGGGGACACGCCGAGCCGTGATCGCGCGCGCTTCGCGCGCGAGCCCTCGGACATCTTCGTCACGACCCCGGAGTCCCTCTACCTGGTGCTCACGAGCAACGCGCGCGACGCGCTGCGCGGAGCGGAGGTCGTCATCGTCGACGAGATCCACGCGATCGCGGCGACCAAGCGGGGGAGCCACCTCGCGCTCTCGCTCGAGCGCCTCGAGGCGCTCGTGGAGCGCCCGCTCCAGCGGATCGGCCTCTCCGCGACGCAGCGGCCGCTCGACGAGATCGCGCGGTTCCTCGGCGGCTTCGCGGAGCCCGGCCGGCCGCGGCCCGTGACGATCGTCGACGCGGGGCAGGCCAAGCGGCTCGACATCCGCGTCGAGGTGCCGGTCGAGGACATGGCGCGGATCGGCGAGAATGTCATGCCGCGCCTCCCCGAGCCGTCGCCGGCGGCGTACACGATCAGGCAGAAGGACATTCCGGCCATCCCGTCGATGTCGGGCGAGCTGCTCGTCGCGAGCGGCCCCGCTTCGCAGGCGATCGCCGCGCGCACGAGCATCTGGCCGGCGGTCCATCCGATGCTCGTCGACCTCATCCGTGCGCACCGCTCGACGCTCATCTTCGTGAACTCGCGGCGGCTCGCGGAGCGGCTCGCGGTCTCGCTCAACGAGCTCGCCGGCGAGCACCTCGTGCACGCGCACCACGGCTCGATCGCGCGCGAGCAGCGGAGCCAGATCGAGGACGACCTCAAGGCGGGGCGCCTGCCCGCGCTCGTCGCGACGTCGTCGCTCGAGCTCGGGATCGACATGGGCGCGATCGACCTCGTCATCCAGGTCGAGACGCCGCCCTCCATCGCGAGCGCGATCCAGCGCATCGGCCGCGCGGGCCACCGCATCGACGAGGTCTCGACCGGCGTCATCGTGCCGAAGTACCGCGGGGACCTCCTCGCGGCCGCGGCGATCGCGGAGCGCGTCATGGCCGGCGCCGTGGAGCCCACTCGCTACCCGCGCAACCCGCTCGACGTCCTCGCGCAGCAGGTCGTGGCGATGACGTCGATGGACGAGTGGACGGTCGACGAGCTCGAGCGCGCGGTGCGGCGCGCGGCGCCGTTCGCCGACGTGCCGCGCGCGAGCCTCGAGGGCGTGCTCGACATGCTCTCCGGCCGGTACCCGTCCGACGAGTTCGCGGAGCTCCGTCCGCGGATCGTGTGGGACCGGGTGCGGAACGCCGTCCGCGCGCGCGAGGGCGCGAAACGGACCGCGATCGCGAACCCGGGGACGATCCCGGACCGCGGCCTCTACGGGGTCTTCCTCGCCGGCGCCGAGAAGGGCAAGGGCCGCGTGGGCGAGCTCGACGAGGAGATGGTGTTCGAGTCGCGCGAAGGGGAGACGTTCCTCCTCGGCGCGTCGTCGTGGCGGATCGAGGAGATCACCCACGACCGCGTCGTCGTGTCGCCCGCGCCCGGCGTGCCGGGGAAGATGCCGTTCTGGAAGGGCGAGACGGCCGTGCGCCCGCTCGAGTTCGGGCGGGCCATCGGGCGCCTCGCCCGCGAGCTGCGCACGTCGGACCGCGACGAGGCGGTCCGCCGCCTCCGCGAGCGGCACCACCTCGACGAGCGCGCGGCCCGCAACCTCCTCGAGTACATCGACGACCAGGTCGCCGCGGCCGGCGCGGTCCCCGACGACCGCACGGTCGTGGTCGAGCGCTACCAGGACGAGATGGGCGACTGGCGGATGTGCGTCCTCTCGCCGTTCGGCGGACAGGTGCACGCGCCGTGGGTCATGGCGATCGCGGCGCTCGAGCACGAGCGCGGCGGCGAGGAGCCCGACATCCTCTGGACCGACGAGGGCATCGTCGTCCGGTTCCCGGGCACCGACGAGCCGCCGGACGTGTCGCGCGTCCTGCCGGATCCCGACGACGCCGAGCGCCTCGTCGTGGGCGAGGTGTCGCGGAGCGCGCTCTTCGCGGGCCGCTTCCGCGAGGCCGCGGGCCGCGCGCTGCTCCTGCCGCGGCGGCGCCCGGGCCAGCGCGCGCCGCTCTGGCACACGCGGCGGCGCGCCTCCGAGCTCATGGCGGTGGCCGCGCAGTACCCGTCGTTCCCGATCGTCCTCGAGGCGTACCGCGAGGTCCTCCAGGACGTGTTCGACATGTCGGCGCTGCGCGAGGTCCTCGGGCAGATCCGGTCGCGCGAGATCCGCGTCGTGACGGTCGACTCGCGCAAGCCGTCGCCGTTCGCGGCGTCGCTCCTCTTCAACTACGTCGCGAACTTCATGTACGAGGGCGACGCGCCGCTCGGCGAGCTGCGCGCGCAGGCGCTCACCGTGGACCCGGCGCAGCTCCGCGAGCTCCTCGGCGACGTGGAGCTCCGCGAGCTGCTCGACGCGGGCGCGCTCGGGGAGCTCGAGCGCTCGCTCCAGGCGCTCGCGCCGGAGCGCGCCGCCCGCGACGCGGACGGCGTGCAGGAGCTGCTCCTCCGCGTCGGCGACCTCTCCACCGACGAGGTCCGCGAGCGCCACGCCGATCCGGGCCGCGCCGAGGCCGACCTCGCCGCGCTCGAGCGGGAGCGGCGCGCGCTGCGCGTGCGCGTCGCGGGGACGGAGCGCTGGATCGCGGCCGAGGACGGCGCGCGCTACCGCGACGCGCTCGGCGTGTCGCTCCCGCAGGGCGTGCCCGAGGCGCTCCTCGCGGCGGTCGCGGAGCCCCTCGGCGACCTCGTCCGCCGCTACGCGCGGACGCACGGGCCGTTCACGCCGGCCGAGCTCGCGGCTCGCCTCGGCATCGGCACGGCGACGGCGCTCGAGGCCCTCCGCCGTCTCGAGGCGGCGGGGACGCTCGTCGAGGGCGAGTACCGCCCCGGCGGCAGCGGCCTCGAGTGGGTGGATGCGAGCGTGCTGCGCACGCTGCGCCAGCGGTCGCTCGCGCGGCTCCGCCGCGAGGTCGAGCCCGCGGAGCCCGCGGCGCTCGCGCGGATGCTCGTCGGTTGGCACGGTCTCGACCGGCCACGGAAGGGCGAGGCCGCGCTCCTCGACGCGATCGAGCGGCTCCAGGGCGCCGCGATCCCGGCGTCGGACCTCGAGACACGCGTCCTTCCCGCGCGGGTCGCCGGCTACGACGCGTACATGCTCGACGCGCTCCTCGCATCGGGACAGGTCGTGTGGTACGGCGCGGGGTCGATCGGGCCGCGCGACGGCCGGGTCGCGCTCGCGCTCGCCGAGCACGCCGGCCTCCTCGTCCCTGACGCGCGCGGTCCGGAGGGCGCGACGCACGACCGCATCCGCGCGCACCTGCGGGACCGCGGGGCGTCGTTCTTCGCGCAGCTCCAGGCGGGAGTGGGCGGCTTCGCGCCGGAGGTGCTCGAGGCGCTCTGGGATCTCGTGTGGGCGGGCGAGGTCACGAACGACACGCTCGCGCCCGTCCGCGGGTACGTCGCGCCGGTCGTACGCCGCGGACGCCCGATGCCGCGCCCGTCCGCTCGCGGCGTCGCGCCGGAAGCGGCGGGCAGGTGGAGCCTCGTGAGCGCGCTCCGCGCCGAGGCGACGCCGACCGCGCGCGCGACCGCCCGCGTGCGCCAACTGCTCGAGCGCCACGGGATCCTCACGCGCGAGGCGGTGCGTTCCGAGGAGCTCGAGGGCGGCTTCGCGTCCGTGTACGGGGTCCTGCGCGCGATGGAGGACGCGGGCCGGGTGCGCCGCGGCTACTTCATCAGCGGGCTCGGCGCGACCCAGTTCGCGCTGCCGGGTGCCGTCGACCGCATGCGCGCCGTGCGCGAGCCGTCGGCGGAGCCCGAGACCGTGGTGCTGGCGGCGAGCGATCCCGCCCAGCCGTACGGCGCGTCGCTCCCGTGGCCCGAGCGCGAGGGCCGCCGCCCGATGCGCGCCGCGGGCGCGCGCGTCGTCCTCGTCGACGGCGCGCTCGTCGCGTGGCTCGGGCGCGGGGAGTCGGCGCTCATGACCTTCATCGACGACGACGAGCACGCGACGTCGCGCCGCGCGGCGCTCGCGCGCGCCCTCGCCGCCGAGGTGCGGCCGGGCGCGCCGCGTCCGCTCTTCGTCACGCAGGTCGATGGCGAGCCGGCGGAGAGGACCGCGCTCGCCGCGCACCTCCTCGAGGCGGGGTTCGTGCGCACGTCCCGCGGCCTCATGCGGCCGTCGCTCCGGCGCATCCTCGATGCCTGAAGGCGACACGATCGCCCGCGCCGCGGCGGCGCTCCGCCTCGCGCTCGCGGGCCGGACCGTGACCGCGTTCCGCTCGACGTCGCCCGGCGTCGGGCCCGCGGGCGAGCGCGCGCTCGTGGGCAGCGTCGTGCGCGACGTCACGTCGAAGGGGAAGCACCTCCTCATGACGTTCGACGCGCCCGGGAACGCGATGGTGCTGCACTCGCACATGGGCATGACGGGCTCGTGGCACATCTACCGGCCCGGCGAGCGGTGGCGCGCGCCGTCGCGCGACGTCCGCGCCGTGGTCCAGACCGACGCCTGCGTCGCGCCGTGCTTCGCCGCGCCGCTCATCGAGCTCATCCGCGAGCGCGACCTCGCGATGCACCCGGTGCTCTCCGCGCTCGGGCCGGACGCCGCGGCGGACGGGTTCGACGAGCGCGAGGCGGTCGCGCGCCTGCGCGCGCGCGCCGACGTGGAGATCGGCACGGCGCTCCTCGACCAGCGCGCGATGGCGGGGCTCGGCAACGACCTCCGCGTCGAAGTGCTCCATCGCGCGCGCGTCTCGCCGTTCCGGCGCGTGGGCGACCTGCCCGACGACGCCCTCGTCTCGCTCGTGCGCGACGGACGCCGCCTCCTGCGGCTCAACCTCACGGGCCCTGCGCGCCGGTCGCGTAACGCCCTGGACGTCCGGCGGCGGAAGTGGGTGTACGGCCGGGCGGGCAAGCCCTGCTACGCGTGCGGGACGCCGATCCTCGCGCATCCGCAGGGCGAGCAGGCTCGTGTCGCCTACTGGTGCCCGACCTGCCAGACCTAGGGATCGTCTAAGAACTTCGCCGCGCCGGATGACACCGGCGCGCGCTCGCGTTGTCATCCACACACCGGAGGTACGCCGTGATGCGCCGCGCTCTCCTCGCCGCCTTCTTCGCGGTCGCCTGCTCGACGCCCGCGGGCGCGCCCGCCGCGAGCGCGACGGCGGCCGCGACGGGCGCACCGATCGCGTCGCCGGCGGCGACCACGAGCGCGCCGTCCGGTGCGCTCGCGTTCAACGTGGCGCCGGGCTCGAAGGCGACCGTCCGCGTCCGCGAGACGCTCGCGGGCTTCTCCGCGCCGAACGACGCGGTCCTCGAGACGGCCGTCACCGGCGCGTTCACGCTGAACCCCGACGGCACGTTCGACCCGTCGTCGAGGATCGTCGCGGACCTCAGCGCGCTGCGAAGCGACAGCGGCCAGCGCGATCGCTTCATCAAGGATCAGACGCTCGACACCCGCCGCTTCCCGAACGCGGAGCTCACGCCCAAGAGGGCCGTCGGGCTCACGCTGCCGCTGCCCGCGGCCGGCGAGCTCACGTTCAAGGTGGAGGGCGCGATGTCGATCCACGGCGTCACGAAGGACGTCGTCTTCGACGTGAGGGCGACCCGCACCCCGAGCGAGGTGCGCGCGAACGCCAACGTCACGCCCGCCTTCAAGTTCGCCGACTTCGGCATGGAGATCCCACGCGTCGCGTCGGTCGTGTCGATCGTCGACGAGATCCGGCTCGAGGTGGAGGTCATCGCCCAGCAGCGCTGAGCCGCTTGCCAGCCGCGCTACCGTCCCCCGCGTGACGCGCGCCCGGCTGAGCTTCCCGAGAGGGGATCCGATCGAGGTCGAGCTCGACGACGTCAAGGCGTACGGTCCGAAGATCCGCGGCTTCCGTGCGTTCCTCGGCGCCGTCAACGCGTCGGCGGCGGGGCGCTGGGTCCTCCGCGTGGGCGACGAGGAGGAGATCCTCGGCTTCCGGCGGGACGAGCTTCGCCGCGTGCGCCTCACCGACGACGGTGCGGAGCTCACGTTCGCGGGCGACGTCAAGGTGACCCTTCGCGAGGCGGACGTGTACTCGTGGTCGCCGGAGCCGGACGACGTGCGCTCGTGGCTCGGCCGGCTCGCGCACGGGAAGGGCGAGGCGTGGATCCGCCTGAGGGACGGGAGCGAGCTGCGCTTCCCGATCGGCGACGGGCCGCACGTGCAGTTCCTCGAGCGGCGCGATCACACTTAGGTCATGTGCAGATCGATCAAGCGGCTCCGCGAGGGCAGCGCCATCGCGGGCGATGACGAGATCCGTGAGGCCGCCCTTCAGTTCGTGCGCAAGGTGACCGGCTTCAGCAAGCCCGCGCCCCACAACGAGGCCGCGTTCGACGCGGCCGTGAACGAGATCGCCCGCGCCTCCAAGCGCGCGCTCGCCTCCCTCGAGGTGCGCGGAGCGAGCCCGCGCCGCGCGCGCCCCGCCGCCGGCCGATAGCCGTCCTCCTCCGCGAGCGCCTGCGCGGCGTCGACCGCGAGCACGTCCGGCTCCTCGGCGCGCTCACCGGCGGCCACTTCGTCGTCCACTGGTACCAGCAGCTCTTCTCCGTGATCATCCCGACGGTCAAGGGCGCGCTCGGGCTCGACGACGTGCAGGTCGGCGCCCTCAGTACCGCGGGGACCCTCGCGAGCGGCAGCGCGGGCCTCGTGAGCGGCATGCTCGGCGACCGGCGCCCGTCCCTCCGGCCCGCGATCCTCGCCGGCTCGATCGTGGTCATGGGGCTCGGCTACACCCTGCTCGGCCTCGTGCCGGCGCTCGCGTGGGCCGTGGCGATGGTGCTCCTGTCGGGCCTCGGGAGCGGGATGTGGCACCCAACGTCCAACGCGACGCTCGCGGGCAAGTTCGAGCGGCTCCGCGGCACCGTGCTCTCGGTCCACGGGACGGGGGCGACCGTCAGCGACACGGTCACGCCGATCGTCGCGGGCGCGCTCCTCGTCTGGTTCCACTGGCAGGGCGTGCTCGGGGTGCAGGTCGTGCCGGCGCTCGTCGTCGCGTGGCTGCTCCTCCGCGCGATCGGGACGAGCCTCGACGCCCCCGACCGCGCGCGGGCCGAGCCGCATCCGCACCCGCTGCGCGACATCGCGACGCTGCTCCGCCACGTCGGCGTGCTCGGGATGACCGCGGCCACGGCCACGATGGTGATCGGGCGCTCGGTCGTGCTGACGTTCCTGCCGATCTACCTGCAGGAGCACCTCGGGTACTCCCCGGCGGTCATGGGCCTCTACCTCGCCCTGCTGCACGTGCTCGGGATCGTTTCGCAGCCCGCGATGGGCGTCCTCTCCGACCGCTACGGCCGGAAGGCGGTCCTCGTGCCGTCCTTCACGATGCTCGGCGCGCTCTACCTCGTCCTCGGCTACGTGCCAGCGGGCATCCCGCTCGCGATCGTCATCGCGCTGATCGGCCTCTTCTTCTACGCGCTCCTCAACGTCGCCTCGGCCGCGATGTTCGACGTCGTCGAGCAGCGGCTCCACGCGTCCTCGTGGGGCGTGTCGGTGGTGCTCATGCAGGTCGTCGTGCTGCCGGCGCCGATCGTCGCCGGTGCGCTCATCGCGCCGTTCGGCATCGCGGTCCCGTTCGCCATCGCGGGCGCGCTCGTCCTGCTCGGCGGCCTCATCGTCGCGCTGATACCGATGCGCCGGCCCGTTGCCAGTGTCCCGCCGCGACGCCCAGCGGGGTGAGAGGGGAAGGTGCCCGCGATGACGGCCCCCAGCCGGGGCGTCGCGGCGTGTCGCGTGCAGGTCCGCCGCGCGTGCCGGAGCGCGACGACCGTGGCTACCCGCCGCTGCCCGAGCGGCCGACGATCCCGAAGCTCCGCCGGGCGTCGCAGGAGTGCCGCGGCTGCGACCTCTACAAGCGCGGGACGCGGACCGTGTTCGGCGAGGGCCCGAGCCGCGCCCGCGTCCTGCTCGTCGGCGAGCAGCCGGGCGACAAGGAGGACCTCGCCGGGCGTCCCTTCGTGGGACCCGCGGGACGGCTCCTCGACGAGGGGCTCGACGCCGCCGGGATCGACCGCGGCCAGGTCTACGTCACGAACGCGGTGAAGCACTTCAAGTGGCGGGCTGCCGGGAAGCGCCGCATCCACGAGAAGCCCAACGCGCGAGAGATCGCGGCCTGCCGCCTCTGGCTCGACCTCGAGCTCTCGCTCGTGAAGCCCCGCGTCGTCGTGGCGCTCGGCGCGACGGCGGCGCAGGCGCTCCTCGGGCCGAAGTTCCGCGTCACGAAGGAGCGCGGCAAGGCGATCGACGCGGCCGTGGGGCACGTCATCGCGACCGTGCACTCGTCGTCGATCCTCCGCGCGCCCGACGACGCCGCGCGGCGGGCGGAGATGAAGGCATTCATCGGCGATCTGCGGGCCGTCGCGCGCGCGCTCGGGCGGCCCTAGCCATCGTCCAGCGGGCTCCGCGGCGCGCGGGTGCGCCCGCGCATTGACTCCCGTCGCGCCGTCACCTAGCGTGGTGGCGTGCGCGGCGCCGTCCTCCCGAGCGGCCTTCCGATCCTCCCGATCCTCATCGGGAGCCACTCCGTGCTGGGAGGCTGAGCGGGGCGCGAGCGACAGGCGACCTGGTCCACCTGAGGCCTCCCGGACAGGGAGGCCTTTTCAGTTCCTGAAAGGAGCGACATGGCGGCGTACGCGATGGCCTTCGCGTCGAGGAGCGGCCTCGCCGCAGGTCCGCGCGTCCGCGCGGCGCTCGCCGGGCGCGTCGGCGCCGACGCCCGCTTCGCGCAGGGCCGCAGCGGCGCGGTGATCCTCGTCGTCGAGCTGCCCGAGGGCACGGACCCCGCCACGGCCGCCGAGGAGCTGCGGGCGGAGCTGACGGACGCCACCGGCGACGCCTCGCTCTCAGCGGGCGTGTCCCCGCCCGTGTGGGATCAGGGCACGTCCCGCCTCGCCATGCTCCAGGCCGAACAGGCGCTCTACGTGGGCCGCTCGGAGAACGGCAAGGGCGGGACGGTCGCGTTCGACGCGCTCGGGCCGTACTGCTACGTGCTCGGCCGTCCGGCGCGCGACATCCGCGCGACGTCGCGACGGGTGCTCGGGCCGCTCGCCGAGGACGAGCCGGCGATGCGGGACCTCGTGCGGACGCTCGAGGAGTACCTGCGCGCGCACGGCAGCGTGAAGGACGTCGCGCGCCGCCTGCGCGTGCACCGGAACACCGTCCGTCTCCGGCTGCGGCGGATCGCGCGCCTGACGGGCGCGGACCTGGCCGATGCCGACACGCGGCTCACGCTCCACCTCGCGATCCTCGCGCGGCGCGCGCTCGAGCGGATGGCGTCGTGAGCGTCGACGTCGCCGCGTCCGGCGCGGCCCTCGCGAGCCTGCGGCTCGGCCGCGACGTGCACGGGTCGTTCATCGACGAGACGATCGCGATCGTCGCGCGGCAGCCCCGCGACATCGTGTCGTTCGCCGTCGGCGCGCCGGCCGCGCCCGCGCTCCGCCTCGTCGGCGCGAGCGAGCTCGCGCGGGCCGTGCTCGACGCGGAGGACGTCGGGCCGCTCGGCTACGGGATCACGGAGGGCGATCCCGAGCTGCGCGCGCTCATCGCCGCCGCCGCGCGCCGCGACGGGATCCCCGCGGGCGCCGAGGACGTGATCGTCACGGCCGGGGCGCTCCAGGCGATCGACCTCGTGTGCCGCGTGTTCATCCGTCCGGGCGACACCGTCGTGGTCGAGAGCCCGGCCTTCGCGAACGCGCTGTCGGCGTTCCGGAACGCGGGGGCGCGCCTCCTCGCGGCGCGCGTCGACGACGAGGGGCTCGACGTCGCCGAGGCGGAGCGGATCCTCGAACGCACGGGGGCGCGTCCCCGCGCGTTCTTCGTCGTTCCGAACTTCCAGAACCCCTCGGGGAACACGCTGTCCCTCCGCCGCCGCGAGCGGCTGCTCGCGCTCGCCGAGCGGCACGGCGCGGTGGTGATCGAGGACGACCCGTACGGCGCGCTCCGCTTCCGAGGCGAGGCCGTCCCGCCGCTCGGCGCGCTCGGCGGCGCTCCCGTCATCTCGATCGGGACGTTCTCGAAGGTGTTCGTCCCCGGCCTCCGCATCGGCTGGGCGATCGCCGACGCGGACACGATCCGGTCGATGGCCGCCGCGAAGCAGGCGCTCGACTCGTGCACGTCCACGCTCGGCCAGCGCCTGGCGATCGCCTTCGAGGAGCGCCTCGACGAGCACGTGCGGGCGCTCCGCGCGATCTACGCGGAGAAGCAGGCGGCCGCGCTCGGCGCGCTCTCGGCGCGCTTCGCGGGCACGGGCGTCCGCTGGAACGAGCCCGAGGGCGGGTTCTACCTGTGGGTGCGGCTGCCCGACGAGGTCCGCGCCCGCGACCTCTTCGAGATCGCGCTCGAGGAGGGGGTGGCGTTCGTCCCCGGCGACGCCTTCTCGCTCGACGGCGCGCACGCGTGCGCTCTGCGCTTCTCGTACTCGTCACCCGATCCCGCCGGGATCGACCTCGGCGTGGCTCGGCTGCGCCTCGCGTTCGACCGGATCCAGGTCAGGTGATGTGCACTTCGCACATCGACACCCGATCGACCGTTGACGCCGCGCGCGGGCGGCGGCTACGGTCCGCCGACATGCGCAGCGGCCTCGTCCTCCTTGCCATCGCCATCGTCCTCGTCGAGGGGACGGGAGAGCACCTGGGGGGCTAGCGCCGAGCGCCACACACGCGACGATCACGAAGGCCTCCCGGAGACGGGAGGCCTTCGACGTTCATGAGGAGGTAGCGATGGCGATCGCGGCGGAACGCGCGGCGGCCACGGTCCGGGGCGCGGACGCGGTATGCGACGCGCTCGAGCGCGCCGGCGCCGACGTCGTCTTCGGCTACCCGGGAGGGGCGTGCCTGCCGATCTACGACGCCCTCCCCGACCACCCGGCGCTGCGCCACGTGCTCGTGCGGCACGAGCAGGGCGCCGCGCACATGGCCGACGGCTACGCGCGCGTCCGGCGGGCGCCGGGCGTGTGCCTCGTCACGTCCGGCCCGGGCGCGACGAACCTCGTGACCGGCCTCGCCTCCGCGTACATGGACTCGGTGCCCGTCGTCGCGATCACCGGCCAGGTGTCGACCGCCCTCATGGGCCGCGACGCGTTCCAGGAGACCGACGTCCTCGGCATGGTCGCGCCCATCACGAAGCACGCCTTCCTCGTCGAGCGGCCCGAGGACATCGCGCCGCAGATCGCGCGCGCGTTCCGGCTCGCGGTGTCCGGCCGGCCGGGACCGGTGGTGGTCGACGTCCCGAAGGACGTCCAGAACATGGACGTGCCGGTCGAGCCGCGCGCCTGGCGCGTCGCGCCGCACCTCGCGGCGGCCTTCCCGGCGGCCGAGGTCGACCGCGCGGCGGCGCTCCTCGCGGACGCCGAGCGGCCGCTCATCGTCGCGGGCCACGGCGTGCGCCTCGCGGGCGGCCACGGCGCGCTCCGCCGCCTCGCGGAGCGGCTCGACGCGCCGGTCGCGCACACGCTCCTCGGGCTCGGCGCGCTCCCGGAGAGCCACCCGCTCTCGGTCGGCATGATCGGCATGCACGGCGTCGCCGCGCTCAACCGGGCGGCGAACGAGGCGGACGTCATCCTCGGCGTCGGCCTGCGCTGGGACGACCGCGTCACCGGCAAGCTCAGCGCCTTCGCGCGGAACGCGAGGGTGGTGCACGTCGACATCGACGCGAGCCAGATAGGGAAGAACGTGCCGACCGAGGTCGGCATCGTCGCGGACGCGCGCGCCGCGCTCGAGGCCCTCGTGGACGCGGTCCCGCGCCGCCGGCACCCCGCCTGGCGCGCCGCCTTCGCGCGCCGCGAGCGCCCCCGGCTCGACGCGTCCGACGCGCGCGTCGAGATCGCGCCGCGCGCGGCGATCCGCGCGATCCGCGCCGCGGCGCGGCCCGACGCGTACTTCGTCGCGGACGTGGGCCAGCACCAGATGTGGGCCGCGCAGCACCTCGGCCTCGACGCGCCGGACCGCTACCTCACGTCGGGCGGCCTCGGCGCCATGGGCTACGCGTTCCCCGCGGCGATCGGGGCGCAGCTCGCCGATCCCGACGCGGACGTCTGGGCGATCGCCGGCGACGGCGGCGCGCAGATGACCGTGCACGAGCTCGGCACCGCCGTGCAGGAGCGCCTGCCCGTGAAGCTCGTCATCCTCAACAACGGCTACCTCGGCATGGTCCGCCAGTGGCAGCAGCTCTTCTTCGGCGGGCGCATCTCGCAGACGCCGATCACGAGCCCCGACTACGCGAAGCTGGCCGCGGCGTACGGCGCGCTCGGGATCACCGTGGAGCGGCGCGCGGACCTCGCGCCGGCCCTCGAGCGGGCCGCTCGAGCCGGTGGACCCGCGATCGTCGACGTGCGCATCGAGCAAGCGGCGAACGTCTGGCCGATCGTGCCGCCCGGCGGCGCGAACGCCGAGACGATGGAGGAGCCCGCCCGGTGATGCCGCACTTCCGGCTCACCGTCGAGCGCGCCCCGGGCGCGCTCGAGCGAGTGCTGCTCGTCGCGCGGCGGCGCGGGCTCGGGGTCGAGACGCTCTCCGTCACGACCGCGGCCGACGGCGACTGGCGCGTCTCGCTCGTCGCGGGGTCGTCCCCGGCCGACGCGGCCCTCGCGCTCCACCAGTTCAGGGCACTCGTCAACGTCAGGCACGCGGCGCTCGAGGAGGTGTAAGGACATGGCGACGATCTACTACGACGGGGACGTGGACCCGCGGGCCCTCCGGGGACGCAGGGTGGCGGTCATCGGCTACGGCAGCCAGGGCCACGCGCACGCGCTCAACCTCCGCGACAGCGGGGTCGACGTGGTCGTCGGGCTCCCCGCCGGGAGCCGCAGCCGCGAGCGCGCGGAGGCCGAGGGCCTCGCCGTCCGCGAGGTCGCCGACGCCGCGCGCGACGCCGACCTCGTCGCGATCCTCGCGCCGGACCCCTCGCACCGTGGGATCTGGGAGCGCATCGCGCCGTCGATGGGGAAGGGGCGCACGCTCCTCGTCGCCCACGCGTTCTCGGTCCACTTCAAGGAGGTGACGCCGTCGGCGGACGTGGACGTCGTCCTCGTCGCGCCGAAGTCGCCCGGCCACCGGATGCGCGAGCTCTACAAGGAGGGCCGCGGCGTGCCCGCGCTCGTGGCCGTCCACCAGGACCCGAGCGGGCACGCCCTGCGGACGGCGCTCGCGTACGCGCAGGCGATCGGCAGCACGCGCGCGGGCGTCATCGCGACGACCTTCGCGGAGGAGGTCGAGACCGACCTCTTCGGCGAGCAGGCGGTGCTCTGCGGCGGGATCTCCGAGCTCGTGAAGGCGGGGTTCGAGACGCTCGTCGAGGCGGGCTACCAGCCCGAGATCGCGTTCTTCGAGTGCCTGAACGAGATGAAGCTCATCGTCGACCTCATGTACGAGGGCGGCATCTCGTACATGCGCTACTCCGTGAGCGACACCGCCGAATTCGGCGACTACACGAGCGGCAGGAAGGTCATCGACGAGCACGTGCGCGCCACCATGCGGCAGCTCCTCGCCGAGGTCCGCGACGGCTCGTGGGCGAAGCGCTGGATCGCGGAGGCGCGCAGCGGCGCGCCCGAGCTCCGCCGGCGCCGCGCCGAGGAGCAGCAGCACCAGATCGAGCGCGTGGGCCGCGAGCTCCGCGCGATGATGCCGTTCATCCCGCGCCGCGACGTGCCCGGCGCGGCGACCGCGCCCGCGACGGAGGGACCGCGCCCGGCCGAGGCCGTCGCGGCGGCGAAGTGAGCCCGCGCGAGGCGCTGCGCGCGCGCCTCCGCACGCTCGGGTTCCCGTTCGACGACGAGGCGCTCGACCGCGCCGTCGGGCTCGTCGCGCGCGCCACCGAGACCCCGCACCTCGTCCCGGACCTGACGCTCATGACCGTCGCCGTGGAGGCGTACCGGCGGCCGGACGTACCGGTACGCGAGATCGAGTGAGCCGCCGCATCGCGGTCTTCGACACGACCCTCCGCGACGGCGAGCAGGCGCCGGGGGCGACGCTCGCCGCCCGCGACAAGCGCGACGTCGCCGCGGCGCTGGCCGCGCTCGGCGTCGACGTCATCGAGGCCGGCTTCGCCGCCGCCTCGGACGGCGAGGCGGAGGCCATCCGCGCGATCGCGCGGGACGTCAGGGACCCCGTCATCGCGGCGCTCGCGCGCGCGAACGAGGCCGACGTCGAGGCGGCCGCACGCGCGCTCGGGCCGGCGCGGCGGAAGCGGATCCACGTGTTCATCGCCACGAGCGACGTCCACCTCGAGCGGAAGCTGCGCATCGACCGGGCCGAGTGCCTGCGGCGCATCCACGACGCCGTCGACCGCGCGACCGACGCGGCGGACGAGGTCGAGTTCTCGGCCGAGGACGCGACCCGGACCGATCCCGCGTTCCTCGTGGAGGCGTTCGGCACGGCCGCGCGCGCCGGTGCGCGCACGATCAACGTCCCGGACACCGTCGGCTACGCGCAGCCGGCCGAGATGGCCGCGCTCACCGCGCGGGTGCGGGCGGCGCTCCCGGCGCACGTGTCGCTCTCCGTCCACTGCCACAACGACCTCGGCCTCGCGGTCGCGAACACGCTCGCGGCGGTCGAGGCCGGCGCGGACCAGGTGCACGTCACGGTGAACGGCCTCGGCGAGCGAGGCGGGAACGCGTCGCTCGAGGAGACGGTCATGGCGCTCCGCTGCCGCGCCGACCACTACCGCGCGGACACCGCCGTCCGGAGCGAGCTCCTCGTGCCGACGAGCCGCCTCCTGAGCGAGCGCACCGGGATCCCGGTCCAGCCGAACAAGGCGATCGTCGGCGCGAACGCGTTCGCGCACGCGTCCGGCATCCACCAGGACGGCGTGCTCAAGGACGCGCGGACGTACGAGATCATGGATCCCCGCGCGGTGGGCTGGGACTCGCGCCGCATCGTCGTGAGCAAGCTTTCCGGCCGCCGCGGGCTCGCCGCGCGCCTCGCCGAGCTCGGCCTCGCGCTCGAGGGGGGCGCCCTCGAGCGCGCGTACGCGATGGCGATGCGCCGCGGGGACGAGGTGCACGCGCTCACCGACGGCGACCTCGTCGCGATCGCCGCGGCGGCGCGGCGCGAGCCGGTGGCGCTGCCGGTCGCATGACGCTCATCGCGCGGCCGGCGCTCGACGCGTCGGCGGTGTCGGAGGCGGCCGAGCGGATCCGCTCGCACGTGCGGCGCACGCCGACGGAGCGGTCCGAGGCGCTCGGCCAGCTCGCCGGGCGCGAGGTCCATCTCAAGCTCGAGAACCTGCAGCGCACCGGGGCGTTCAAGCTGCGCGGCGCGCTCAACGCGATCCTCCTGCTCGACCCGGTCCGCCGGGCCGCCGGCGTCGTGACCGCGTCCGCCGGGAACCACGGGCAGGGCGTCGCGCACGCGGCGCGGCTCGCCGGCGTGCCCGCGGCGGTCGTGCTCCCGCACGGCGTGCCCCTCGCGAAGCTCACCGCCATCCAGCGGGCGGGCGCGGAGACGGTGCTCGTCGACGGCGGCTACGACGACGCGCACGCCGCGGCGGTCGACATCGCGCGGGAGCGTGGCGCGACGTACGTCCACGCGTTCGACGACGACGACGTCATCGCCGGGCAGGGCACGGTCGGCCTCGAGCTCCTCGAGGACGTCCCGGACCTCGACACCCTCGTCGTCCCGGTGGGCGGAGGAGGGCTCATCGCGGGCGTCGCGCTCGCGGCCGCGTCGCGCGCGCCGCGCGTCCGCGTCGTCGGCGTGCAGGCCGCCTCCGCCTCGGCGATGGCGGCGTCGGTCGGCCTCGGGCACGTCGTGGACCGACCCGCCGCGACGATCGCCGACGGCATCGCCGTGCGCCGGCCGGCCGAGCGGACCTTCGCGGTCGTCCGGCGGTACGTGCACGACGTCGTGACCGTGAGCGACGAGGCGATCGCCCGCGCGATCGTGGTCCTCCTCGAGCGCCACAAGCTCCTCGCCGAGGGCGCGGGCGCAGCGGCGCTCGCGGCGGTGCTCGAGGCGGACGGCGGCCTCCCGGGGCGCCGCGTCGGCGTCGTCGTGAGCGGCGGGAACATCGACCCGAACCTCCTCGCGAAGGTCGTGCAGCAGGGCCTCGTCTCCGCCGGCCGCTACCTCGCGTTCCGCACCTGGCTCGACGACCGGCCCGGCGCGCTCCACTCCCTCACGGGGCTCCTCGCCGCCGAGCGCATCAACATCCTCCACGTCGGGATCCACCGGCTCGGGCCCTACGCCGCGCTCGGCCGGGTCGGCCTCGACGTCATCGTGGACACGCGCGACCGCGCGCACGCCGACGCGGTCCTCGCGCTCGTGCGCGGCCGCGGCTTCGCGGCGGAGGAGATCGCGCCGAGCGGCGCCGCGTGACGGCGGCGCCGCGCACCCTCGCCGAGAAGCTCTGGGACGCGCACGCCGTCGCGCGCGGCGCGGACGCGGACCTCCTCTACGTGGACCTCCACCTCGTGCACGAGGTCACCTCGCCGCAGGCGTTCGACGGCCTGCGCAGGGCCGGCCGGCGCTTGCGGCGGCCGGACCTGACCCTCGCGACGACGGACCACAACACGCCGACCGACCCGCGCGACTCTCCCGACGCGCTCTCCGCCCTCCAGCTCGAGGCGCTCGCGGCGAACTGCCGCGAGTTCGGCGTCCGGCTCTACCCGCTCGGCCACGCGGGGCAGGGGATCGTCCACGTCATCGGCCCGCAGCTCGGGCTCACGCAGCCGGGGATGCTCATCGTCTGCGGTGACAGCCACACGTCGACGCACGGCGCCTTCGGCGCGCTCGCCTTCGGCATCGGCACGAGCGAGGTCGAGCACGTGCTCGCGACGCAGACGGTCCGCCGCGAGCGGCCCGCGACGATGTCCGTCGCGGTCGAGGGCCGCGCGCCGCCCGGGGTGACGGCGAAGGACATCGCGCTCGGCATCGTCCGCCGTATCGGCACGTCCGGCGGCCGCGGCGCGCTCGTGGAGTACCGCGGCGAGGCGATCCGCGCCCTCTCGATGGACGGCCGCATGACCGTCTGCAACATGTCCATCGAAGCTGGTGCGCGGGCCGGCATGGTCGCCCCCGACGACACGACGTTCCGCTACGTCGAGGGCCGGCCGCACGCGCCTCGCGGCGCGGACTGGGAGCGCGCGCTCGACGAGTGGCGCGCGCTCCCCACGGACACCGGCGCGCGCTTCGACCGCGAGGTGACGATCGATGCCGCGGGCCTCCGGCCGTACGTGACGTGGGGGACGGACCCCGCGCAGTCGAGCGAGATCGACGGCGTCGTCCCCGACCCGGACGCCTTCGCCGACGCGGCCGCGCGCGAGAAGGCGCACCGCGCTCTCCGCTACCAGGGGCTCGCGCCGGGGACCCCGATCCGGGAGATCGCCGTCGACGCGGTGTTCATCGGCTCGTGCACGAACGCGCGGCTCGAGGATCTGCGCGCGGCGGCCGACGTCGTGCGCGGGCGCCGCGTAGCCGCCGGCGTGCGCGCGCTCGTCGTCCCCGGCTCCGCGCAGGTGCGCGCGGACGCGGAGCGCGAGGGCCTCGCGCGCGCCTTCACCGACGCGGGCTTCGACTGGCGCCTCCCGGGCTGCTCGATGTGCCTCGGGATGAACCCCGACGTCCTCCGCCCGGGCGAGCGCTGCGCCTCGACGTCGAACCGGAACTTCGAAGGACGCCAGGGTCCCGGCGGCCGCACCCACCTCGTGTCGCCCGCGGTCGCCGCCGCGACCGCGATCGCCGGCCGCTTCGCGCTGCCGGAGGACCTCTCGTGAAGGCCGTCCGCCGCATCGCAGGGCGCGCGGTCCCGCTCGACCGGCGCGACGTGGACACGGACCAGATCATCCCGAGCGACTGGCTGAAGCGGATCGGCCGCGGCGGCTTCGGCGAGGGCCTGTTCTCCGCGTGGCGGCGCGATCCCGCGTTCGTCCTCAACGACCCGCGCTACGCGGGGGCGACGGTCCTCCTCGCCGGCGCGAACTTCGGCTGCGGCTCCTCGCGCGAGCACGCGGCCTGGGCGCTCGAGGACGCCGGGTTCGCCGTCGTCGTCGCGCCGTCGTTCGCCGACATCTTCCGCACGAACTGCGCGTCGATCGGGCTCGTCACGGTAGAGCTCGGCGAGGCGGACGTCGCGGCGCTCATGCGGGCGGTCGAGCGCGACCCGCGGACCGAGCTCGTCGTGGACGTCGCGGCCCGCACGATCGCCGGCGCAGGCATCGCGCGCGCGTTCCCGCTCGACGACCTCACGCGGACGCGCCTCCTCGAGGGGCTCGATGACATCGGCCTCAGCCTCCGCGAGGAGGACGCGATCGCCGCGTACGAGCGCTCCCGGCCGCCGTGGCGTCCGGCGCTCGCGACGCGCTAGGCGGGCGCTTCCGTTCAACGAGAAGGTCAGGATCCGGCGTGTAGCTCCTCCTCGCCCTTCATCACGAACGTGACGGCGAGCGCGACGACGGAGATCGCCGCGAGGATCGCCCAGGCCGCGCCCCAGCCCCAGGTCTGGATGGCGTAGCCCATCGCCGGCGCGCCGGCGAGCGCCGAGACGAGGCCGCCGAGGGAGGTCACGCCCTGCGCCGCGCCGGGCGCGGTCGGCAGCGACGCGGCGCCGGTGTTCATCACGGCGGAGTAGCCGACGCCGCCGCCGAAGCCAACGAGCACCGCCCCCGCGAGCGCGAGCGCGAGCGGCCGGTCGGGA
This sequence comes from Candidatus Limnocylindria bacterium, assembly GCA_035708565.1. Classification (GTDB taxonomy): domain Bacteria; phylum Chloroflexota; class Limnocylindria; order P2-11E; family P2-11E; genus JACDAF01. Next base: position 13,041 of record DASSSF010000147.1, on the reverse strand, counting down.
AGGATGAGGAGCGCGAGGCCCGCGAGGCAGGCGACCTGCGCGAGCCGCATCACCGTGAGGGACCGGAGGATGTGCCGCGCGAGGACGTAGCCGCCGACCGGGCGCGCCGCGGCCGCCACGAGCAGGAGCAGCGAGCCCAGGAGGCCGCTCGCCTCGAGCGGGAGCGAGAACTCGCGGAAGATGAAGACGGCGATCCAGGTCCCGGCGGCGAGCGCGAGGCCGAACCCCGCCGCGTGCTGCACCGACGTCCACCACGCGTTGAGCGACCGCGTCGCGTCGAGGAAGTTGCCCGGGCGCGCCATCGGCGGCACCTGGCGCACGCGCAGCCAGGCGAGAAGCACGACGATCATGGCCACGGTCGCGACCCAGTACGCGCTGCGCCAGCCCGCGAACGACCCGACCGCCGGCGTCATCCAGAGCGCGACCGCGCTCCCGAGGGGGAAGCCGGACCCATAGAGGCCGTGCGCGAAGTGCGGGCGATCCTCGCCGTAGCGGCGCGCGATGTAGCGGAGGCCGCCGAGGAGCGCGAAGGCCGATCCGACGCCGCCGACGGCGCGGGCGACGAGCAGCACGGGGTACGAGGGTGCCGCGGCGAGGCCCGCATTCCCGAGGATGACGAGGACGAGCGCGAGCGCGTTGACGTCCCTCGCGGGGTAGCGGTCCGGGACGTGGCTGCCGACGAGCATCGTCGCCGCCGCCGCGAGGTAGAGCGCGGTGGCGATGAGCCCGAGCTGCACGTCGTCGAGCCCGAATTCGGACGCGATGAGCGGCGCGACGCCGGCGTGGCCCGCGTAGGTGAAGCCGACGACGACGCTGGTCGCGACCGCGAGCAGCACCCAGCCGCGACCCCTCACGGCGCCAGCGTGGCAGGCGCGCCCGCCGGCTGCCGGAATAGGCCCCCCGAGCGCGTGTTATTACGTGTAACTGCGTAAGTCAGGAGGCAGCGGAATGGCGGACAAGAGCGAGATCAAGGGCTGGCTGACCGGCCGGGTGCCGCAGGACTGGTACGCGGGACCGCCGGAGATCGACGTGGACGACGTGGAGATCCTGCTCGTCGGGCCGCTCCGGGACATCGACCAGCAGGACGGCGTGGACCTCGGGGCGGCACGCATGGGCCGCGTGAAGCAGCACCGCGAGGACACGCGCGACGCGCGCATGCGCATCGCGAACGAGGCGGAGAAGCGGTTCGGGCGGCCCGTGTCGTGGGGCGTGAAGGTCGGCGATCGGACCTACCTGTTCACGCACCTCGCCGTTCCGGTCATGACGCGCCTCCGCATGCGCGAGCGCGCGGTGCTCGACGCGCTCGTGGACGCCGGCGTGGCGCGCAACCGCAGCCAGGCCCTCGCGTGGTGCGTGCGCCTCGTCGGCGAGCACCAGTCGGAGTGGATCGACCAGCTCCGTGACGCGATGTCGCGCGTGCAGGAGGTGCGCGACCTCGGGCCGAAGCTCAATTGAGCGTGCACCCGGCCGCAGACCCGACCGGCGTCCTCGACGCGTTCTCGCAGGCGGTCGTCTCCGTCGTCGAGCGCGTGGCGCCGGCCGTCGTGCACGTGGGCGACGGGCGCGCCGGCGGGAGCGGGTCGGTGATCGCTCCCGACGGCTGGGTGCTGACGAACGCCCACGTCGTCGAGCGCAGCGCGTCGCCGCTGGTCACGTTCGCCGACGGCGCCGTGGCGACCGCGTCCGTCGCCGGGCGGGACGCGGCGAGCGACCTCGCCGTGCTGCGCGTCGACGGGTCGGGCCTCGCGGCGGCGGAGCTCGGCGACTCCGACCTCCTCCGCGTCGGACAGCTCGTCATCGCGATCGGCAGCCCGCTCGGCTACCAGTCGACGGTCACGACGGGCGTCGTGAGCGCGCTCGGCCGCTCGCTGCGCTCGAACGACGGGCGGCTCATCGAGAACGTCATCCAGACCGACGCCGCGCTCAATCCGGGGAACAGCGGAGGGCCGCTCGTCGACACGACGGGCCGCGTCGTCGGCGTGAACACGGCGATCATCGCGGGCGCGCAGGGGATCTGCTTCGCGATCCCGAGCGCCACCGCGCGCGCCGTCGCGGCGTCGCTGATCCGAGACGGCCGAGTGCGGCGCGCCTACCTCGGCATCTCGGGCGCGGCGACCCCGATCGGCCGGGCGCTCGCGGCGTCGCTCGGGCTGGCGGCGACCGCCGGCATCCGGGTCCTCGAGGTCAGCACGGCCTCGCCCGCGGACAGCGCGGGGCTCCGAGCCGGCGACATCCTCGTGTTCCTGGACGGCACTGCCGTGCCGACGCTCTCCGCCCTCCAGCGCGCGCTCGGCGCGGACCGGATCTTCCGCCGGGTCCCCGTGATCGCGATCAGGCGAGGGGAGCGGGTGGACCTCGAGGTCATCCCGCAGGAGGCGCGCCCGCGGTAGTCGCCCCCGCGATCGCGCGAGGTCCCTCAGGCGGGTGGCCCCTCCGGTACCCCGACGCCCGTACTTGCGTCCCGATCGTGTGACGCGCGGCGCCATCCGGCCTCGTGCGGGTGATGCGGGGATCCGCCGGCCGAGCGAACGTCACCTCGACCCGCTCGTGGTGGAGCGGGTCTCGCGGACCGGTGGGAAACGGAAGAGGTGGCGAAGTGATCCGTCGATCGGGCATGCGCGCGCGCACTGTCCTGGCCGCGGCGCTCATCCTGGGGCCGCTCCTGGGCGGCGCGACGCCCGCGGCGGCGGTCATCCCGCAGAGCTGTGTCGACGGGATGGTCAGCCTGATGCAGCAGACGACGATGGACCTCGACAGCGCGTATCGCCTGCATCAGGCGACGCTCGACGAGCTCCGGCTCGCGTTCGGCGATCGCGACGGCGCGTCGGCGCAGCTGGACGCGGCCACCACGAGCCTCCTGAACGTCCAGACCGCGGCGCTCAACGCGGCGGTCAACGCCGTGAACTCGTACCAGCCGCCGCTGACCGCGACCATGCCGGGCCCGGTCCCCACGCTCACCTACAGCGCTGCGGGCTCCACGACGTGGTCCGTGTACGTCCCCGCGAACGCGGTCGACGCCAACGACACGACGAAGTGGAGCTCGACGAACCCGGTCGCCGGCAACTGGCTCATGGCGGACGTCGGCGCGGCCGTGCAGATCGACCGCTTCCGCGTGCTCCAGGCCTCTCACCCGGACTGGCAGGCGTGGGGCTACCGCGTGCAGTCGGCGGATGCGCCCGCGGGCCCCTGGACCGACCTCCATCAGTACACGGGGGGCGCGCCGGCGGACTCGGGCGTCGTCGCCTTCGCGGCCGGTCCCGTGACGGCCCGGTACTGGCGCGTGCTCGCCGACCGGGGCGGCGGGAACGGCTGGGAGGTCTTCACGTTCACGCTCTTCCCGCGCGCGATCGTCGTCGCGACCGCGGATCCCGACTCATGCCTCGACGGCCTCGCGCTCCAGCTGCAGGAGCTGGTCGCCGCGGCGGCCGCGGCGATGGACGCGGTCGTGGCGGACGTGCGCCTGAGCGTCGCGCTGCTCCCGCTCCCCGGCGCTGCGCCCACCGTGGTCGTGCCGACGTCGAAGGACGCCTGCAAGGACGGCGGCTGGAAGCTCTCCACGCTCGGCTTCAAGAACCAGGGTCAGTGCGTGAGCTGGGTCGTAGCCGGACGGCGGAACGTCGCCGAGAAGAACAAGGGCCTCACCGACAAGATCGAGAACGAGGACAAGAGCAAGACCGGCGCGGAGAAGAAGGACAAGAACTAGTCGCCGAAGGCGGGCGCGGGGCGCGTCCCGGGCGCGGGGCGGCGCAGCGGGACGTCGTCGAGCATGACCGAGGCGACGAGCGCGGTCGCCACCACCGCGGCGCCGATCAGGAACACGTCGTGGAGCGTCGAGGCGAGCGCGGCGCGGACCGCCCCCATCACCTGGTCGAACACCCCGGCGAGCTGCGGCGGGAGCGCCGCGCGCGCGGCGGCGATCGCCGCCGGGTCGAAGAGCGCCTGCGCGCTCGCGCCGGACGGGAGGGCTGCGCGCGCCTCGGCCGGAAGGCCGAGCGCCGCGACGTTCTCCGAGATGCGCTGCGGCAGCCGCTCGGACAGGACCGCGCCGAGGACGGCGACTCCGACGGTGCCGCCCATGTTCCGCCAGAACTGGACCTGGCTCGTCACGACGCCCGTGAACTCGCGGGCGACGGCGGACTGCGCGGCGTTCACGTAGAGCGGCATCGTGAGGCCGAGGCCGAAGCCGGTGAGGACGAGGTCGCGCACGACCTCGGCCTCGCCCGTCCCCACCGTGACCCCTGAGAGGAGCAGCATCCCGATCGACATGAGCGCGATCCCCGCCGTCCCGACGTAGCGGTAGCGCGTGACGCGCACCGACAGCTGGCCCGAGGTGAGCGCGCCGAGGACGAGCGCGAAGGTCATCGGCGTGAGCAGCAGCCCCGAGTTGGTCGCGGCGATGCCGAGGACGCCCTGGTACACGAGCGGGACGAAGACGATCGTGCCGAACATGCCGACCGTCACGAGGAAGCCCGTGAGGCACGCGACGGCGAAGGTCCGGTTCCGGAACAGCCCGAGCGGGACGATGGGCTCCTTCGCCCGCGTCTCCTGATGGACGAACGCGGCGAGCGCCACGACGCCGAAGGCGAGGAGGCCGACGACCTCCGGCGACGTCCACGCGTGATCGCGAGTGATCGAGAGCGCGACGAGCAAGGGAACGAGCCCGACCGCGAGGAGGACCGCGCCGCGGACGTCGATGTCGCGCCAGGTGCGCGTGTGCGCCGCGGCCGCCGGCATCACGAACGCGACGAACGGGATCACGGCGAGGCCGACGGGGACGTTGACGTAGAACACCCAGCGCCACGACACGTTGTCCGTGAGGAACCCGCCGATGACCGGCCCGAGCACGGACGCGATGCCGAAGATGCCGGCGAACATCCCCTGGACCTTCCCCCGCTCGGCGGGCGAGTAGAGGTCGGCGATGGACGCGAACACGGTCGAGAACAGGATCCCGCCGAAGACCCCCTGGACCGCGCGGAAGGCGATGAGCTGCGCCATGTCCTGGGACAGCCCGCAGAGCGCCGACGCGGCGACGAAGCCGACCATGCCGACGAGGAGCAGGGGCTTCCTGCCGAAGAGGTCGCCCAGCTTCCCGGAGATGGGCGTGAGCGTCGTCGATGTGACCAGGTAGGCCGTCAGCACCCACGCGTACACGTCGAGGCCGCGGAGCTCCGCGACGATGCGCGGCATCGCCGTCCCGACCACGGTCTGATCGAGGGCCGCGAGGAACATCGCGAGCCCGATCGAGAGCGTGACGAGGAGCCGGCGGCCGGGCGTGAGGTGGTCTGCGGACACGTGGACCTCCCTGGGCGCGCGATGCGGCACCCCGCAACGCTGCGCGTCTACGCGGGCTTGAGGAGCTGGATGTGGCCGGGGATGCGCGTGTAGCCCATCTCCTCGTTGAGGTGGAGGATGGGCTCGTTCTTCCCGTCGTTCCCCGTGCGCACGCGCGGGATGCCGAGCTCGATGGCCTGGCCGACGGTCTCGAGCTTGAGCGCGCGCGCGATCCCTCGGCCGCGGACCTTTCGCGCCGTCGCCGTCCAGTCGGTCCAGACGTTCCCGCGCGTCGGCGGGTACGCGAGCGCGGAGACGCCGACGACGTCGTCGCCCTCGCGCGCGATCCAGAAGCGGTCGAGCCGGCTCGCCGGGGCGCTGAACCACTTGAGGAACTCCTCGTAGGGCTCGGACACGTGAGGGACCGTCGTCGGGACGTCCCGCGCGGCTTCCTCGCTCATCGCGTGGAGCTTGCGGAAGCGGTCGGGGTCGGCGTCCCGGTCGAGCGTGAGGATCCGCACGCCCTGCGAGCGCATCTTGGCGCGCGACGCCTCGCGCATGGCGAGGAGGCGCTCCCGGTTCGCGACGAGGTCGAGCTCCCAGTTCTTGCCGCGCCGCTCCTCGCGGTAGCCGCGCGAGAGGAGGTACTGGACGAGGTAGGCGCGGTCCTCGCGCGCGCTCGTCACGAACGTCTTCGCGCCGTCGCCGCGCGCGCGCTCCTCCATCGCGTCGAACCCCTCGTCGAGCGCGGGGTCGCCCGCGAGCTCGAGTTCCGGGAGGAGCGAGGTGCCGACCCGCGCGTAGCGCTCGGGCATCTTCTCCCACGGCGCGTGCGTGTGGAGGGCGACGCCGATCGGCGCGCTGCCTCGCTCGACGACGAAGCGCTCGTTCGTCCAGGCCGGGTCGTCGTTCGCCCACCAGTAGCGGAGCGTGACCGGGTCCTGGGGCTCGTCCGGGCTGCGCGCGGTCCAGAGGTCCGCGACCCAGTCGACGTCGGGCGGCGTCACCGACCGGAACGTGAGCTCGCCGCGGCGCAGCACGGTACCCGGCGCGGCGGACGTGGCCATACGACGAGTGTCGAGAGGCCGACGGAGCCCGACCGCATCGTGGGCGACATTCGGCGGCGCGGGGCTTGCACGCGGGGCCGGGAGGAGGTGCCGAGATGCCGCAGGAAGCCTGGAGCGCGAAGCGCGAGCGCCAGTACGACCACATCAAGAAGGCGCTCAAGGGGCGCGGCCGGAGCGAGCGGACCGCCGAGCGGATCGCCGCGGCGACGGTGAACCAGACGCGCACCGCGAAGGGCGAGACGAAGACGAAGAAGAGCGCGGCGGAGCGCGCGAAGGCGAAGCGCGACATGCGCAGCGCCGGCCGGAAGGGCGCTCGCGCGCGGGCGCGCACCCGGTAGTGCGCGCGAGGGGTCGGCGCCCCGCGAAGAAGCCCGCGCAGGGTCACGACAGCGAGCACCTCATGCGCCCGCGGCCGCGGGCCGAGGACCCGCGCCACCGCGGCAGCGGGAAGCTCGCGGGCAAGGTCGCGATCGTCACCGGCGGGGACAGCGGGATCGGCCGCGCCGTGGCGATCGCGTTCGCGAAGGAGGGCGCCGACGTCTGCGTGAACTATCTCGAGGAGGATCACGACGCGCGCGAGACGCGGCGGCTCGTCGAGGAGCACGGCGGGCGCTGCCTCCTCGTGAAGGGCGACGTGGGGCAGGAGGCCGTCTGCCGGCGCATCGTGCGCCGCTGCCGCGAGCGGCTCGGGCGGATCGACGTGGTCGTGAACAATGCCGCCGAGCAGACGCCGCAGGACTCGCTCGAGAAGATCACCGCGGCGCAGCTCGAGCGGACGTTCCGCACGAACATCTTCTCCTACTTCTTCCTCACGAAGGCCGCGCTGCCGCACCTCCGCCGGGGGAGCGCGGTCGTGAACACGACGAGCGTCACGGCGTACCGCGGCAGCGCGCACCTCCTCGACTACTCGTCGACGAAGGGCGCGATCGTGACGTTCACCCGGTCGCTCGCGCTCGCGCTCGCGAAGAAGGGCATCCGCGTGAACGCGGTCGCGCCGGGGCCGATCTGGACGCCGCTCATCCCGTCCACGTTCCCGAAGGGCAAGGTCGAGAGCTTCGGGAAGGACGTGGCCCTCGGCCGTCCGGGGCAGCCCGAGGAGGTGGCGCCCTCCTTCGTGTTCCTCGCGTCGGACGACTCGTCCTACATGACGGGCCAGTGCCTCCACCCGAACGGCGGCGAGGTCGTGAACACCTAGGCAGCGCTCGGGCCGGGCGGCGCGGCGCCGCGCAGGTGGGAGAGCACCGCGCGCTCCTCCGCGGTGAGGCCGTGATCCGCGGGATCGGCCGGCCTTGCCGTGCGGACCCCGTCGAGCCCGCCCGCGAGGTAGCGATCGACGATCGCCGGATGGACGTAGCACTTGCGGCAGATCGCGCGCGTGTTGGCAGGGAAGCAGCGAACGTGCCACGGTGTTAGGTGCGAAGAGGGATGAGAGGAGCGTTGTATGGCCGTTACCCGTGAGCGCTACGAGCAGGGCATGACCTACGACCAGTACCTCGCGCAGTTCACGCGCGACCGCGCGACGTTCGAGGCCAACGCGCGCGACGCGAACATCGACCCCGCGGCGATCGACGCCTTCCGCAAGGCGGGGCCGCTCCACGTGCTCGTGATCACCGAGGACTGGTGCGGCGACGCGCTCGCGAACGTGCCGCTGCTCGCGCGCCTCGCGCGCGAGGCCGGCAACGTCGACCTCCGCTTCTTCCTGCGGGACCAGAACGACGACCTCACGTCCCAGTACATGAACGGCGAGTTCAAGTCGATCCCCGTGTTCGTCTTCTTCGACAAGGACTTCCGCGAGATCGGCCACTGGATCGAGCGGCCGAAGAGCGTCACGGACCGCCGGGCGAAGGAGCGCCGCGAGATCTACGCGTCCGACCCCGCGTTCGGCTCGCCGGACCAGCCCGCCGACCGGCTGACCGACGACGTCCGCTCGCGCCTCCAGGCCGCGCTCGCCGCGATGCGCGCCCGGATGAAGCCGTGGGCGGACGGTGAGGTCGTGCGCGAGCTCTGCGCTCTCGTGACCCAGGGCGCGTGACGACCCGCGTCACGATCACCTACTGCGCCGACTGCGGCTACGAGCGGGAGACGCTCGCCCTCGTGGAGGCGCTCATGCGCGAGTTCGGCAGCCGCGTCGCGGCGATCGAGCTGATCCCCTGGGACGGCGGAGCGTTCGACGTACGGGTGGGCGACGATCTCGTGCACTCCATGGCGCGCGATGGCGGGTTCCCCGACACCGAGACCGTTACAGCGGCCGTCCGGAGGGCGCTCGCCCCGAGGGTTTAGCGCTCCTGCACGGCTCGAGGCACGTTCGCCCGCTTTACGGCAGGCCGAGGGATGGCCGACACTCCTACCTAAGGCAGGGCCGATCGGCCACACGGGTAGGGAGGGTCTTCCACTTCGATGTCGCATGTCCAAGAACGACTTGCCGTCTTTCTCACCGCCCTCGCGCTGCTCCTCGCGACGCTACCGGGCCCGGCATCCGCGGCCACGTCCGTCAGTGGGCCGGTCGCGTCGACGCAGACCGGCAGCACGTCGACCTCACGGCTCACGCCGCGCGCCCTCGAGCTCCTCTCCGCCGCGATAGACGAAGGCCGCAGCACCGTCGTGATCATCGTCGCGACGAAGACCGGCCGTGGCGACAACGTGGCGCGGACCATCGGAGCCCTGGGCGGCGAGATCCTGAGCAAGGACAACAACCTCGGCTACGTCACCGCGATCGTTCCGACGTTCAACGTCAAGGCGGCATCCGCGGCCGTTGACGTCGAGATCGTCGACCTCGACGAGACGTTCACGCTCGAGCCGCCCGGCCTCGACGACGGGGCGCTCGACCCCGAGACGTTCCCGCCTGCGCCGCCGGGACCGGGGACGCCGTCGCAGAACGCGTACATGCCGACGCGCGACACCGGCGCCCCGCAGTTCGTCGCGGCGAACCCGACCTACGACGGCCGCGGTGTCGTCATCGGCATCCTCGACACGGGTATCGACCTCCTCGCGCCCGAGCTCCAGACCGCGAAGGAGCTCGACGGCACGCCGACGAGGAAGATCGTCGAGTGGGTCACGTTCACGCACCCGCTCGTGGACCCGGATCCGACGTGGGTCAACATGTCGGCCCAGGTCACGGCGGTCGGCGGCACGTTCGCCGTCGGCACGTCCACATACACGGCGCCCGCCGACGGCACGTACCGGTTCGGCATCTTCGACGAGCGGCACCCGAACCTCGGGGGCGAGCTCAACCGTGACGTCAACCGCGACGGCAACCCCGCCGGCAGCAGCGGCCTCTTCGCGATCCTCTGGGACACGGCGACCGGCAACGTCTGGGTCGACACCGACCAGGACAAGAGCTTCGCGGATCAGGCCGCGATGCGCGACTACAACGTCAACTTCGACGTCGGCATCTTCGGCACGGACGACCCGGCGACCGCGATCCGCGAGACGGTCCCGTTCGTCGTCCAGACCGACGGCAAGAACAAGTTCGTGAACATCGGCATCGTTTCCGGCGCGCACGGCACCCACGTGGCCGGCATCGCGGCCGGCAAGGACTTCTTCGGCGGCGCCTTCGACGGCGCCGCGCCCGAGGCGAAGATCGCCTCGGTCCGCGTCTGCCTCTTCGTCGCCGGCTGCACCGCGCGCGCTCTCGTCGATGGCATGGTCTACGTCGCGAAGCAGGCCGGCTCCGACGTCATCAACATGAGCATCGGCGGCCTGCCGTTCCTCAACGACGGCAACAACAGCCGCGCGATCCTCTACAACAGGCTCGTCGAGCAGTCCAACGTGCAGATGTTCATCTCGGCCGGCAACAGCGGACCGGGCATGAACACGGTCGGCGATCCCTCCGTCGCGTCGCTCGTGATGAGCGTTGGCTCGTACATCCACAGGTCGACGTGGCACGACAACTACGGCAACGACTCCGTCAGCGATGACGGCCTTCACCCGTTCTCGTCGCGCGGCCCGGCCGAGCACGGCGGCTTCAAGCCGAACATCGTCGCGCCCGGCGCCGCCGTCTCGACGACGCCGATGTGGCAGGCCGGACAGCCCGTTGGCGGCACATACGCCCTCCCGCCGGGCTACGGCATGTTCAACGGCACGAGCATGGCCTCCCCGCAGGCGGTCGGCGGCGCCGCGCTCCTTGTGAGCGGGGCGAAGCAGGCCGGAGTCCAGTACCTGCCCGCGCAACTGCGCCAGGCGATCAACTCGAGCGCCCGCTACATCACGCGTTACGCAGCGGCGGAGCAGGGCAACGGCCTGCTGGCCGTCGGCGCGGCCTGGGACCTCCTCAAGCAGAAGATCGACCCCGTCACGATCGAGAGCAGCGTCGCCGTGCGCACGCTCCTCTCGGGCGGCCTCGCCACCCCGAACACCGGGGTGGGGATCCACGACCGTGAGGGCGTCGCGCCCGGCACGTCGTACACGCGCACCTACACCTTCACGCGCCGCAGCGGCGGGTCCAAGGCGATCACGTACAACGCGACCTGGGTGGGGAACGACGGCACGTTCAGCAGCGCGGCGACGGTCTCGCTGCCGCACAACACGCCCGTCTCCTTCCCGGTCACGATCTCGCCGGCGACCGCGGGGCTGCACAGCGCCCTGCTGAACCTCGATGACCCGAGCACGCCCGGTGTCGACTTCCAGACCATGAACGCGGTCATGGCCGCGAACGCCCTGACCGAGGTCAACAACTACGGCGTGACCGTGAGCGGCTCGGCCGAGCGCACGGACACGAATGGGACCAGGCACTTCTTCGCCGTGCCGAGCGGCACGTCGATGATCCGCGTGACCGCCACCGTGACGAGCGGTCGCATGCGCATGCTCCGGCAGCACCCGTTCGGCGTCTCGTTCGACAACACGAACACGACGCCCTACTGCAGCGCCGGCGCGGCGTGCCAGACGGGCCAGCCCGCCGGCACCGTCCAGCGCACCTTCCAGCCATCCTCGAGCCTGCCGGCGGCGGGCGTCTGGGAGGTCACGATGGACGCGTCTCGCTCCGCGCCGACGCCCATCAGCACCTACACCGTCACCGTCGAGGCCTTCGGCGTGACGATCGATCCCTCGTCGTGGACCGTGAACGGTGCCAGCGCACCGTCGAGCCACGCGCAGTCGTTCACGATCACCAACACGAAGCGTTCGTTCACCGGCAACGCCGCGGGCACCGTGCTTTCGAGCGGATACGAAGAGGGCGCCGTGACGTTCACGGCCGGCAGCCCGGACCACGTCCGCTACATCAACGTCGTCGCGGGCACGAGGCAGCTCGTGGTCCAGACGTTCCAGAATCCCGGCCCGACGTCCGACCTCGACGTCTTCGTGTTCCGGTGCTCGGCCGGACCGACCACGTGCACCACGCTCGTCGGGCAGGGCATCGGCGCCACGTCCAACGAGACGATCGTCGTGAATCCGACGCCACCCGCGACGACCCTGGCGCCCGCGCTCTACAAGGTGGTCGTCGAAGAGTTCTCGATCCCGTCGGGCACGACCAGCTACCGGTACTTCGACGTGCTCAACCGTGCGGACGCCTTCTACGGCAACATCAGCGTCGTCGACGCGCCGGCGCTCCGGCCCGCCGGATCCAGCTGGACGGTGAACGCGACCGCGACCCTGACGAACTCGGCCGGGACGAACCCCACGGCTGACGGCACGTCGCTCACCGGCGGGGCCGCGCGGTTCCACCGCGGAGCGGTGATCGTCGTAGGCGCCGGCACGACTCTCGCCTCGGCGGAGGCGCGCTTCATCCCGTAACGACGCGCTACGGACGTTCATGAGGCCCCGGAGCGATCCGGGGCCTCATACTTTTCGGAGATGACCGCGACGGTGAACGACACCCTGGGCCGGCCGATGCGCGACCTGCGCATCTCGGTGACGGACCGCTGCAACTTCCGGTGCGTGTACTGCATGCCCAAGGAGGTATTCGGCCGCGGCTACCAGTTCCTGCCGAAGGCGGCCCTCCTCACGTTCGAGGAGCTCGGCCGGCTCACGCGCGTCTTCGTCTCCGAGGGCGTCACGAAGGTCCGCCTCACCGGCGGCGAGCCGCTCATGCGCCGCGGACTCGAGGCGCTCATCGCCGACCTGTCGGCGATCCCCGGCATCGACCTCACGCTCACGACGAACGGCGCGCTCCTCGCGGCGCAGGCCGCGGCGCTCCAGGCGGCCGGCCTCCGGCGGATCACCGTCAGCCTCGACTCGCTCGACGACACGGTCTTCCGCTGCATGAACGACGTCGACTTCCCGGTGGCGAAGGTCCTCGAGGGGATCGACACGGCCGCCGCGCTCGGCCTCCCGGTGAAGGTGAACATGGTCGTCCGGCGCGGGCTGAACGAGCAGAGCATCCTCCCGATGGCGCGGTTCTTCCGGAAGCAGGGGCACATCCTCCGCTTCATCGAGTACATGGACGTGGGCCACACGAACGGCTGGCGGATGGACGACGTCGTGCCCGCGCGCGAGATCCGCGCGACGATCGACGCGGAGCTGCCGATCGAGCCCGTTGGCCCGAACTACCCGGGCGAGGTCGCCGACCGCTGGCGCTACAGGGACGGGTCCGGCGAGATCGGCGTCATCGCTTCGGTCACGCAGGCGTTCTGCCGCGACTGCACGCGCGCGCGCCTGTCCGCCGAGGGCACCCTGTACACCTGCCTCTTCGCGACGGAGGGCACGGACCTCCGCGCGGCGCTCCGCTCCGGCGCGCCCGACGAGGAGATCCGTGAGGCGATCGCCCGCG
>DASSSF010000146.1:0-15243 GCA_035708565.1 Candidatus Limnocylindria bacterium | reverse complement strand
CCGTGAAGCCGATGTCGCCATGGCGAAGGAGCTGTGGCACCAGCAGGAAGAGGTAGTTGGCGTGCGCGCAGAGGTGGCACTTCCAGAAGTCGAGCATGTCCATGTTGTTCGTGATCGTCTTGCCGCGCTCGACCTCGAGGAGCACGCCCGTGGTGCCTACGGGGAGGAAGTAGTCGGGCCGAAGGCGGCTTTGGTACTCCGCGAAGAGGCCTGCCGCTTCATTCCGGAACCCGAGCTCTTCGGCAACGTGCAGGAAGGCCGCCTGGACACGCGAGCTCGGAGCGCGCGGCGCATGGGCCGAGGCGAGCGCGGCCTGTATCTCCGCGATGTTGAGCCGTTCGAGCAGCGTCCCGGCGACGCTCGCGACCGCGGTGAACTCGGCACTGGTGCTCCAGTCACTCCGCACGAATCGCGTCACGACGACCGCCACGGCGGAAGCTTACGGGGAGCGGGCGTCGCTCAGGCCGGCGCGGCGCTCCCCGCCGTCGCGATGACCCCGCTCGCTTCGAGCGCGTCCGCGTCGCGCACGCCGAGCTCGTCGAGGATCTCCCGCGTGTGCTCGCCGAGGAGCGGCGCGGCGCGGTCGTGGCGCACCGGCATCTTCGAGGGCCGCACCGGGTTCCCGATCGCGCGCACGCGGCCGACGCGCGGGTGCGTGAGCTCGCGCACGACGCCGCGGGCGCGGACGTGCTCGTCGGCAACGACCTCGTCCAGGCGCTTCAGCACGCCGCACGGCACGCCGACCTTCTCGAGCAGCCGGTACCAGTGCTCGCTCGTCTCGGTCGTGGTGGCCGTCTCGATCTCGGCGGCGAGCTCCTTGTAGTTCTTCCGCCGGAGCGGGCCGTTCGCGAAGCGGGGATCTGCGTTCAGGCGCTCGAGGCCGGTCGCCTTCACGAACGCGTCCCAGTTCGCCGGGCTCGTCGCGCCGATGGTGACGTAGCCGTCCTTCGTCCGGAACGCCTGGTACGGGGCGTTGATGCGGTGCGCGCTGCCGAGCCGCTCGGGCACCTCGCCGGTCGCGAAGTAGCCGCTCGTCTCCCACGTCTGGAGCGCGATCGCGCTCTCGAGGAGGCTCACGTCGAGATGCTGGCCCTCGCCGGTCGCGTCGCGCACGCGGAGCGCGCAGAGGATCCCGTACGCGCTGAACAGCGCCGACGCGAGGTCGCTGATCGGCACACCGATCTTCACCGGCGGCCGGCCCTCCTCGCCGGTGATCGCCATGAGCCCGCTCATTCCCTGCACGATCAGGTCGAGCGCGGCGCGGTGCTTGTACGGGCCGGTCAGCCCGAAGCCGGTCGCCGAGCTCAGGATGATCCGCGGGTTCGCCTGGGCCAGCGCGTCGTAGCCGATGCGCAGGTCCTCGAGCGTGCCGGGCCGCAGGTTCTCGACGACCACGTCCGACGCGCGCACGAGGTCGAGGAAGATCTCACGACCGCGGTCCTGCTTGAGGTCGAGCGCGATCGAGCGCTTGTTCCGGTTCATCGCGAGGAAGCCCGCGCTCTCGCCCTCGATGAACGGCGCGGACCCGCGCGTGAAGTCGCCGCCCTTCGGGTTCTCGACCTTGATGACGTCGGCGCCCATGTCCGCGAGCAACATCCCGCAGTACGGACCGGCGACGAAGTTCGTGAGCTCGAGCACGCGCACGTCGCCGAGCGCGTAGCCCTTGCCCTCGTGCGGCAGCCTCTGCCGCGTCACCGCCCCCGCCACTGCGGCGACCGCTTGCCCAGGAAGGCGTCGATGCCCTCCTTGAAGTCCTCGCTCTGGTACGCCAGCTGGACGAGGTCCTCGGCCTCCTCGATCCGCGCGCGCTCCATGAGCCGGTTCACGCCCTCCTTGATCGAGCGGATCGTGAGCGGCGCATTCGCGGCGATCTGCTCGGCGAGCTCCATCGTGCGGGCCTCGAGGCGCTCCGGCTCGACGACGTCGTTGAAGACGCCGGCGGCCTTTCCCTCCTCGGCGCCGATGAGCCGCGCCGTGAAGATGAGCTCCTTCGTCCGGCCCGGGCCGAGGTACTGGACGATCCGCGCGAGCGTGACGATCGACAGCGTGTTGCCGAGCGTCTTCGCGATGGGCACGCCGAGCTTGGCGTCGGTCGCCGCGACCCGGAGGTCGCACGCGAGCGCGATCGACGCGCCGCCGCCGACCGCGAAGCCGCGGACCTGCGCGATCGTCGGCTTCTTCACCTGCTCGAGGCGGCCGACGTTCCGGTTCTGCCCCTTCTCGTACTCGATCGCGTGCTCCGGCGTCTTGAACTCCCGGAACTGCGCGATGTCCGTGCCGGAGACGAAGGCCTTGTCGCCCGCGCCCCGCAGCGCGAACACGCGCACGCGGTCGTCGCGGTCGACGTGCTCGCAGGCCTCGTAGAGGCCCTCGTACATGGCCCAGGTCATGGCGTTCCGCGCTTGCGGCCTGTTGAACGTAAGGATCGCGACCGCGCCGCGCCGTTCGTAGCGGAGCTCCTCGGTGCGCGGCGCGAACTCCTCCGTCACGCACCCGATGGTAGGTGCGCGCTACGCGGCACGCGCGCGTTCCCCGCGCCGGTCGCGTTGGGCAGCCAGGCGCAGCGCACGGCGCGCCGAGTTGCGGGCGGCACGGCGGGCGTGTATACGATCTGCGGGGTGCGTGTATGCGGGCGGTAGACCACCGGGAGGACAGCCGGACCGCGGCCGAGCGCATCCGGCGCGCCCTGCACCTCGCGATCACGACCGGCGGCCTCGCGACGGGGGCGCGCCTGCGCGAGTCCGAGATCGCCGAGCGCTACCGCGTGAGCCGCACGCCGGTGCGCGAGGCGCTGCGGCACCTCGCGGCCGAGGGCCTCGTCGACATCCTCCCGCACGTCGGCGCGCAGGTCGCCGGCTTCTCGCTCGCGGAGATCGATGAGCTGTTCGAGATCCGCGGCGCGCTCGAGGTCCTCGCCGTCACGCGCGCCGTGAAGCGGATCGGTCCCGCCGAGCTCGCGGCGCTCCGCGCGCAGTTCAAGCGGTGCGAAGCGGCGTCGCGCACCGGTACGGTGGAGGCGCAGATGCGCGAGAACATCCGTTTCCACACGATGCTGTACAGCGCGGCCGCGAGCCCCCAGCTCCTCGAGCTCATCAACAGCCTCGGCACGCGCCTGCGGCGCTACCGGACGGCCTCGCTCTCGTGGGGCGACCGGCCGCAGGAGTCGCTCGAGGAGCACCGCGCGATCCTCGCCGCGGCGGCGCGCCGCGACGCCAAGGCGGCCCGCGAGCTCGTTTCCCATCACGCGCAGCAAGCGCGAACGGCGGCGACCCACTGGTACCTCGAGCAGGACCGGGGCCGTCCGCGGCGCGCGGAAGGAGGTCGGCGATGAAGCGCACCCTCGCGATCCTCGCGACCTTCGCGATCCTGGCGGTCTCGTGCGGCGGAGGGGGGACCGGCGCCGCGCCGACCGCCACCACCGCCGTGACGAGCGCACCCACGGCCGCGGCGACCCCGGCGTGGAAGCCGACGCGTCCCATCGAGCTCGTCGTGCAGGCCGCCGCGGGCGGCGGCAGCGACATCTTCGCCCGGAAGATCGCGGACATCCTCACGAAAGAGAAGCTCGTCGATCAGCCCATCAACGTCGTGAACAAGCCGGGCGGCAGCGGCGCGGTCGCCTACAACTACGTCCTCCAGAAGAAGGGCGACCCGCACGTCCTCGCGACGGTCACGCTCTCGTACCTCGCGACGCCCCTCCAGGAGAAGCCCGGCTTCACGTTCAAGGACTTCTCGAACCTCGCGACGCTCGCGGTCGACGACTTCATCGCCGTCGTCAAGGCCGAGTCGTCGTACCAGAGCCTCACCGACCTCATCAACGCGGCGAAGGCGAAGCCGAAGGAGATCAAGGTCGGCGGCACGCAGGTCGGATCGTCCGACTCGATCATCCCGGCGCTCATCGAGCAGGCCACGGGCGCGCAGTTCAACTACGTCACGTTCCGGAGCGGCGCCGAGGTGAACACGGCGATCCTGGGCAACACCGTCGAGTGGCAGGCGGCGAACCCCGGCGAGGCGAAGGCCCTCATCGACGGCAAGAAGCTCCGCGCGGTCGCGGCGTTCGCGCCCCAGCCGCTCAAGGGCTACGAGTCCGTGAAGACGGCGAAGGACCAGGGCGTGAACGTCATCTGGGAGCAGTTCCGCGGGATCATCGCCCCGGGCGGCATCGGCGAGGCCGAGAAGGCCTTTTGGCAGAAGACGCTCACCGACATGACGAAGTCCGCCGAGTGGGCGAAGTACATGGAGGACAACACCCTCCGCGCGCTCGTGAAAACGGGCGGGGACGCGGAGAAGTACGTCGACGAGACGAACACCACGCTCAGGACGGTGCTCACGAAGCTCGGCCTCATCAAGTAGTGATCACGCGTGGCGACCTCGCGCCGGGGGCGATCCTCGTGATCGCCTTCGGCGCGCTCGCGTGGAGCGCGACGACGCTCCGCTACGGCGGGGGCTTCGAGCCGGGACCGGGGTTCGCGCCCGTGTGGCTCGGCGTGGCCGGCGTCATCGCGTCCGCCGCCCTCTTGCTCCTCGCGCGCAGGGCGCCGCCGGGGGAGCCCGGCGACCGCCGCGGCGACCTCCGCGTCGGCCTCGCGGCGCTCGGGATCGCGGGCGTCGCGCTCGCGGCCCCGGTCGTGGGGCTCGTCCTCGCGATCGCGGCGTACCTGCTCTTCCTCACGCTCGCGATCGAGCGGCTCTCGCCGCCGGTCGCGCTCCTGTCGTCGGGCGGGGCGGCGCTCATCGTCTACCTCGTCTTCGAGCGCTTCCTCAACGTGCCGTT
This sequence comes from Candidatus Limnocylindria bacterium, assembly GCA_035708565.1. Classification (GTDB taxonomy): domain Bacteria; phylum Chloroflexota; class Limnocylindria; order P2-11E; family P2-11E; genus JACDAF01. Next base: position 10,472 of record DASSSF010000146.1, on the reverse strand, counting down.
CCCGAAGGGGCCGCTCGGGTTCTAGATGGACGTCCTCGGCCAGCTCGCGCTCGGGTTCTCGATCGCGGTCACGCCGCAGAACCTGCTCTTCGCGTTCGCGGGCGCGCTCATCGGGACGATGGTGGGGATCCTCCCGGGGATCGGCCCGGCCGCGGGCATCGCGCTCCTCCTGCCCGTGACGTTCGGCCTGCCGCCGGTGAGCTCGCTGATCATGCTCGCCGGCATCTACTACGGCTCGATGTACGGCGGCACGCTCACGTCCGTCCTCATCAACACGCCGGGCGAGTCGGCGAGCGTCGCGACCACCTTCGACGGCTACCGCATGGCGCTCCAGGGACGCGCCGGCGCGGCGCTCGGCATCGCGGCGATCGGCTCGTTCCTCGCCGGGACGCTCGGCGTCATCGCGCTCATGCTCGCGGCGCCGCCGCTCGCCGACCTCGCCGTGATGTTCGGCCCGCCGGAGTACTTCGCGCTCGCGGCGCTCGGCCTCCTCACGATCGCCGGCCTCGGCGGCGGATCGGCGCTCAAGGCGCTCATCTCGGCGATCGCGGGCCTCGCGCTCGCGACGGTCGGGTCCGACCCGCTCCTCGGGTCGCAGCGCTTCACGTTCGGCGTGTTCGAGCTGTACGACGGGCTGGAGTTCCTCCCCGTCGCGGTGGGCCTCTTCGGCATCGCGGAGGTCTTCGTGAACCTCGCGGAGCGCGTGCGCCTCGCGCCGATCAGAGCGTCGTTCTCGGGGCTCATCCCGTCGTGGGCCGACTGGGTCGCCTCGCGCGGCGCGATGCTCCGCGGGGGGATCGTCGGCTTCGCGATCGGCGTGCTCCCGGGCGCGGGGGCGACGATCGCGTCGTTCGTCTCGTACGGGCTCGAGCGACGGATCTCGAAGCACCCCGAGCGCTTCGGGAAGGGCGCCATCGAGGGCGTGGCCGCGCCGGAGTCGGCGAACAACGCCGCGACCGCGGGCGCGATGGTGCCGCTCCTCGCGCTCGGTATCCCGGGGTCCGCGACGACCGCGGTGCTCCTCGCGGCGTTCATCCTCTACGGGCTGCGGCCCGGGCCGCTGCTCCTCACCGAGCACCCCGAGATCTTCTGGGGCCTCATCGCGAGCATGTACGTGGGGAACGTGATGCTGCTGTTCCTCAACCTGCCCGCGGCGCCGCTCTTCGCGAGCCTCCTGCGCCTCCCGTACTCGGTCATCGCCGCGGGCATCCTCGGCATCTCGCTCGCGGGCGCGTACAGCCTCAACAACAGCATCTTCGACATCTGGGTCGCGCTCGCGTTCGGCGTGCTCGGCTACGCGATGAAGCGGCTCGGCTTCCCGGCCGCGCCGCTCATCCTCGCGCTCGTCCTCGGGCCGCTGCTCGAGATGTCACTCAGGCAGAGCCTCACGATCTCGCACGGCTCGCTCGCCATCTTCGCCACGCGTCCCGCGTCCGCCGTCCTGCTGCTCATCGGGCTGCTCGGCCTCACGGGCCCGGCCCTGTGGCGACTGTTGCGCCGACCCAATAGGAAGGGAGTCACTCCGTGAAGATCGCCCGCGTCACCGCGACCACGCATATGTACCCGGTGAAGGTCCCGCCGCTCCACGAGCCCGTGAACAGGGAGTTCGTGTTCGTGAAGGTGGAGACCGACGACGGCCTCGCCGGCTACGGCGTCACCGGGCCGCAGCTCCGCTACTCCGTGCGCGAGTACCTCAACCGCGAGCTCGGGAAGTTCGTGACGGGCATGGACCCGCTCCAGACCGAGCGCATCTGGGAGACGGCGTACTGGAAGTACAACCAGCGCTCGAACTCGGGCGTGGTGATGAGCGCGATGGCCGCGCTCGACATCGCCCTCTGGGATCTCAAGGGCCGCTACCTCAAGCAGCCGGTGTGGCGCCTCCTCGGCGGATACAGCGCGCAGGTCCCCGCGTACATCACGTTCGGCCTCCTCGAGTTCGACCGCGACCAGCTCGTCTCGGTCGCGAGGTCGTTCGTCGACAAGGGCCATGACAAGCTGAAGATGGTCGTGGCCATCAACGATGCGAAGGACCCCAAGGAGGACGCGGCGCGCGTGCGCGCCGTCCGCGACGCGATCGGGCCCAAGGTCGAGCTCATGATCGACGCGAACCACCTGTTCACGCCGATGGCGGCCACGGACCTCTGCCGGATGATCGAGGACTGCGACATCCGCTGGTTCGAGGAGCCGCTCCACGGCAACGACCCGCGGGCGCTCGCGGAGCTCCGCACGAAGACGAGGATCCCGATCTCCGCGGGCCAGAACGAGGGGCACCGCTGGCGGCACCGCGACCTCATCACCGCGGGCGCGATCGACATCTGCCAGCCGAACGTCGTGTACGTGGGCGGCTACACCGAGGCGGTGAAGGTCGCGCACATGGCGCAGGCGTTCAACCTGCCCGTCGCGAACGGCGGCGGCTGGCCGCACTGGAACGCGCACCTCATCGCCGCCGTGCCGAACGGCTGGCGCGTGGAGTTCCACGTCCCGATGTGGATCGTCGGCGACACCTTCTTCTCGAGGTCCCCGCAGCCCGAGAAGGGCACGATCACGCTGACGGATCGCCCGGGGCTCGGGTTCGACCCGAACGAGGCCGCGCTCAAGGAGCACGAGGACAAGAAGGCGGCGTGACCGCGCGGATCTCGGCCGTGCGGGCGGAGGCGTTCCGCGTCCCGCTCGCGCGGCCGGTCCAGTTCGCGACGCGGGCCGTCGCGGCCCGCGAGTACGTCGTCGTCTGGATCGAGGCCGAGGGCGTCACCGGCACCGGCCACACCTACGCGGGCACGGCCGGCGGCCGCCTCGTGCGCGACGCCGTCCGCGACCTGCTCGCGCCGTCGCTCGAGGGCGCCGACGCCGGCGACATCGAGGGCGTCTGGCGCGCGCTCTACCAGGAGACGCTCCTCCTCGGCCGGCGCGGCGCGGTCATCCGAGCGCTCTCGGCGGTGGACACCGCGCTCCACGACCGCGAGGCCGTCGCGGCGGGCCTCCCGCTCTACCGCTGCCTCGGCGGCACCGAGCCGAGCGTGCACGCGTACGCGAGCGGCGGGTACTACGGCGGGGGCGCGCCGTTCGGCGACGAGGACGACCCGCTGCGCCTCGTCGCGCTCGAGATGGAGCGGAACGTCGAGCGAGGCTTCGACGCCGTGAAGATGAAGATCGGCCGCGACCACGAGCTCGACGTCCAGCGCGTCCGCGTCGCGCGCGAGACGCTCGGGCCAGGCCGCAGGCTCGCGCTCGACGCGAACAACGCCTGGACCGACCCCGCCGACGCGATCGCGTTCGTGCGCGCGGTCGAGCGCTACGAGCCGTGGTGGATCGAGGAGCCGCTCCCGCCCGACGATCCGCTCGGCCACGCCGAGGTCGCGCGCGCGCTCGACACCCCGGTCGCGACGGGCGAGATCAACCAGACGCGCTGGGAGTTCGAGGCGCTCATCCGCGCGGGCGGCGCGGACATCCTGCAGCCCGACGTCGCCGTCATCGGCGGCGTGTCGGAGTGGCTCGCGGTCGCGCGCCTCGCGGCGGAGGCGTCGCTGCCGGTCGCGCCGCACTGGTACCACCCGCTGCACGTCCACCTGGCGGCGGCGACGCCGCACTGCCTCACCGTCGAGCACTTCTCGCTCGACCTCGACATCTACAACTTCGACGCGCTCATCCGCGAGGACGCGCGGCTCGTGCCGAAGGACGGGCGCCTCGTCGCGCCCGAGCGGCCCGGCCACGGCGTCGAGCTCGACCCGGCGGCCCTCGCGCGCTTCCGCGTATGAGGATCGTCGCCGTCCGCGAGCGGACGGTGCCGCTCGCGGCGGACATGCGGAACGCGTACATCGACTTCGGCGCGATGACCGCGTCCGTCGTCGCGGTCGTCACGGACGCCGTGGTCGACGGGCGCCCCGTCGTGGGCTACGGGTTCAGCTCGAACGGCCGCTACGCGGCGGGCGGGCTCCTCCGCGAGCGCTTCATCCCGCGGCTCCTCGGCGCGGAGGGGACCCTGGACGCGTCCGGCAACCTCGATCCGGGCCGGATCGGTGCCGCGCTCATGCGGGGCGAGAAGCCGGGCGGCCACGGCGAGCGGTCGACCGCCGTCGCGGTGCTCGACATGGCCGTGTGGGACGCGGTCGCGAAGGTCGAGCGGAAGCCGCTCTACGCGCTCCTCGCCGAGCGGCACGGCGTGACGCCCGACGCGCGCGTCGGCGTGTACGCGGCCGGCGGCTACTACGCGCCCGGGAAGGACACGCGCGCGCTCCAGGAGGAGATGCGCGGCTACGTCGCGCAGGGCTACGCGAGCGTGAAGATGAAGATCGGCGGCGCGCCGCTCGAGGAGGACCTCCGGCGGGTCGAGGCCGTGCTCGACGTCGTGGGGGAGGGGAGCGCGCTCGCGGTCGACGCGAACGGCCGCTTCGACGCGGAGACCGCGCTCCGGTACGCGGACGCGCTCGCGCCGTACCGCCTCCGCTGGTACGAGGAGCCGGGCGACCCGCTCGACTACGCGCTCAACGCCGAGGTGGCCCGCCACTACGAGCCGCCGCTCGCAACGGGCGAGAACCTGTTCTCGCTCCAGGACGCGCGCAACCTCATCCGCTACGGCGGGATGCGGCCCGACCGCGACGTCCTCCAGTTCGACCCCGCGCTCGCCTACGGGCTCACCGAGTACCTGCGCATCCTCGAGATGCTCGACGAGCACGGCTGGTCGCGGCGGCGCTGCGTCCCGCACGGCGGGCACCTCTTCGCGCTCCACATCGCCGCGGGCCTCGGCCTCGGCGGGACCGAGTCGTATCCGGGCGTGTTCGCGCCCTTCGGCGGCTTCGCGGACGGCGTCCCCGTGGAAGAGGGCTACGTGCGGCCCCCGGACGCTCCCGGCGTCGGCCACGAGACAAAGGCCGGACTCCATCGCCTGTTACGCGACCTGGTTGCCTGACCGGTGGAGCCCCGCCGCGCCGCGGGCTACTCTGCCGCGCGCCACAGAGGAGGTACGGGAATGCGCCTTCTGACCGCCGCCGCCTCGCTCGCGCTTTTGATCGTGTCATCGGTGCCCGGAGTCGCCGAGCAGCCGGCCGGCGAAGAAGAGCGCATCGCCGCGTGCGAGGAGGTCTTCACCGAAGGCTGCCCGTCGCACGCGAGCGGCGGCCGTCCCGAGCTCGGCCCGCACCTGGTCGGCAACCCGACGAGCGCCGTCACCGTGCTGCGCGTCGGGCTCCGGAGCACGACGTTCCGCGCCGACGGCAGCGTGCAGACTGAGCAGGCGTCGCACGACCACGCCTTCGCGACGATCACCGGCACGTCCGGCGACTTCCACGTCGTCGACCTCGCGACCGGCAAGAACGCCGTGTCGCCCTCGGCGGGCGCCGAGGTCCGCGTCGCCTACTCGAGCGCCGCGCGCACGTACGACGTGTCCATCGGCGGCGCCGCGATCGCGAGCGTGGCCGGGCCGGTCCGCTTCCGCGCGGGCGATCCGGCGAACACGTTCAAGGTGACGAGCCTCCGGCGCAGCAACTGGACGTCCACGACCGCGCGCGCGCTCGGCGTCGCCGAGTACCGCGGCGAGATCGAGGTCACGCGCCTCGACGCGCCGACGGGGGCGGATCCGCTCCTCTACACGCCCGCGAACATGGTCAACGTCGTCAACGTCGTGCCGCTCGAGCAGTACGTGCGCGGCGTCGTGCCGAACGAGTCGATCGTGACGTTCCACGCCGAGGCGCTCCGCGCGCAGGCGATCACCGCACGGGGCTACGCCCTCGCGAACAAGGACAGCACGCGCTTCCGGCGCCCCTACGGCATCGACGACACGACGGCGTCGCAGGTCTACCGGGGCAAGGGCTCCGAGCATCCGTTCACGGACCCGGCCGTCGCGGACACGGAGTCGCTCGTCGCGACGTACGCCGGCCGGATCATCTCGGCCCTGTACTCGTCGTCGATGGGCGGCTTTACCGAGAACAACGAGTGGATCTTCAACTCGCCGTCGTCGCAGCTCCCCGGCACGAACGCCGAGCCCTACCTCCGCGGCATCTACGACGGCGAGGGGGCGCCCGCCGACCCGTCGGATCCGGCGTTCTGGATGGCCGCGGCTCCGACGGACACGCCGACGCAGCTCTACGACGCCTGCCGCCCGCCCAGCGTCAACAACCGCTTCTCGCGCTGGAACGTGGACATCGACGCGGCGACGCTGCGCACGCGGGTCCGCGTGGCGAACCGCGCCGTCGTCATCAGCGGCACGACGAACGGGACCGTGACCGGCGTCGAGATCACGCAGCGCATGCCCTCGTCGCAGCGCGCCGCGGTCGTGCGCGTCACGTTCTCGACCGGCGTCGCCGAGGTGCGCGGCTGGGACAACGTCCGGCGCGTCGTCGGCACGAGCGTCGCGATCAAGCCGTGGTCGTGCGCGGTGCCGTCCTCGATCGCGGCGGCCTTCGTCCTCAACAACCCGAACGTCATCGAGGAGCGGTTCAGCGCGACGGGCACGTTCACCGGCATCCGCTCGTACGGCGGCGGCTGGGGCCACAACGTGGGCATGAGCCAGTTCGGCTCGCACGGCCGCGGGCTCGCCGGCCAGGACGTCGTCCAGATCCTCAACGCGTACTACACGGGCATCGACGTCGCCGCCTACCCGATCGACATCGGGACGAACACTGGCGGCCCGCGCGTCCAGAAGCAGCACTTCGCGAACATCACCGGGACGGGGATCCTGCGGATCACCGCGACCGGGATGCAGGGGCTGCGCGTGCACGTCAACGACGCCTGCGACCTCGCCTACGACGCGGCCGCGCTCGCGTCTCCGATCGCCGAGGACATCAGCGCGTGCCTCGTGCCGGGCCGCAACGTCGTGCAGTACAACCCGCTCGGGACGAGCGGCTCCGCTAGAGTGCTCGTCGCGGTGGAGTGAGCGATGCGCCTCCTGCTCGTGGCCATGGTCCTCGTGTCCGGTCTGGGCACCCCCGGGCTCGGACTTGAGACGCGCGAGGCGAGCGACGCCCTCGGCGCGCTGTTCGGCGGCGCCTTCCTCCTCGCGCTCGCCGCGCTCATCGCGTCGTGGAGGTGGCCGAGGCCGGGGGTCTACCTCGCGATCGCCGCGGGTGCCGCGTTCGCGGCGCTGTCGCTGCTCGACGCCGCCGGCCTGCTCCAGCCGCAGCCGCCACCCCCGGCGATCGTGGCGGTGAGCGTCGCCGTCGCCATCCTCGGCGCGGCCGTGATCTGGTCGGCGTGGCGCGTCGCGGGGGCGCGGGCCTAGCGCTCCGCGAGCGGCACCCAGCGCTTGCCCATCGGCCCCGTGTACTCGCTCTCGGGGCGGATGATCCGGTTGTTCGCGGCCTGCTCCATGATGTGCGCCGCCCACCCGGCGATCCTGCCGACGGCGAAGATCGACGTGCCGAGGTCCGCCGCGATCCCGAGGTACGTGTACGTCGTCGCGGCGTAGTAGTCCACGTTCACGACGCCGAGCTTGTCGCGCACCGACTGCTTCGCGTTCTCGCGCTCGCGCTCGACGGCGGCGCGCACCGCCTCCTGGATCTCGAAGAACCTCGGGCCCTTCGCCTCCTTCGCGAGCTCCGCGGCGAACCCGCGGAGGTGCTTCGCCCGCGGGTCGTCGGTCTTGTACACGCGGTGGCCGAAGCCCGAGATCTTGACCTTGTTCGCGATCGCGTGCGCGACCCAGTCCGCGGCGCGCTCGGGCGTCCCGATCTCCTCGAGCATCTTCATCGTCCCGTCGGTGGCGCCGCCGTGGAGCGGGCCCTTGAGCGCGGCGAGGCCGCCGGTCACGGCGGCGTGCATGTCCGCGCCGGTCGACGTCACGACTCGCGCCGTGAACGTCGACGCGTTGAGGCCGTGCTCGGCCTGGAGGATGAAGCACGTGTTGAGCACCTCGGCGGCGCGCGGGTGCGCCGCGTCGCCGAGCGCCATGTGCGCGAAGTTCGCCGCGTGCCCGAGGCTCGGCTCGGGCGGGATCGGCTGGAGCCCCTTGCGCCGGCGCATGTAGGCGGCGAGGACGGTCGGGAGCTTCGCGGTGAGGCGCACGGCCTTCGCGTAGTTCGCCTCATGCGAGTTGTCGCCCTCCGCCGGGTCCTCGAGGGAGAGGGCGCTGATGACCGTGCGCAGGACGTCCATGCCGCTCCCGCTCTCGCTCATCTCCTTGATGAGGTCGCGGACGAGCGGCGAGACCTGCCGGTGCTTCACGAGCTCCGCCTTGAAGTCGCGGAGCTCGTCCTTGCCCGGGAGGTCCCCGTTCAGGAGGAGGTAGGCGACCTCCTCGTACTCGGCCTTCCCCGCGAGCTCGTCGATGTGGTAGCCGCGGTAGATGAGCCGGCCGTCCTCCACCCGGCAGATGGCGGTCTGGGTGGCCACGACCCCCTCGAGGCCGGGGACGTAGGCGGAGGCGGGCTCTTTCACGGCGTGGATCGTCGCACAGGCCGGGCCGGGGCGCCCGCCGGGCCGGGGAGGGTACTTGGTCGAAAGTCACATGCCGGGCTGTGGACAAGGTCACTTGACGGCGCGCCGGCCAGGCGTAAAGTCCTCGCATCGGTCGACAGGGGGACTAAACCCCCGGTCGGGGAGGAAAACATCGCGAACGCCGTCCGTTAGGAAGGACGGCCATGGAACTGAATGCCCCTCATCCCACCCACCAGCGGAGGGCGGCGGCCTTGAGCCGGCGCCCTTTCGCTATTCCTAGGGCAACTTCGCGTCTGTACCGTCGTGCGAGGGAAGGGTGACAGCGAAGGCCGCGACCCTGCGCCGCCGCCCGACGCCTCCGCCCACCGTGGCCGCCCGCTACCGCGGGTACGCGCGGGATGCGCGGAAGCGCCGCGTGCGGCCGCGCCCGCTCGCGCTCACGGCGGCGGCGTGGGTGCTCATGATCGCGATCGGCGCGGTCGTCCTCGTACGGACGGGCGACGCGGTGGGCGGGAGCCTCGGCTCGATCGCCGGCGACATCGGCGACGCGATCGGCCAGGCGTTCCCGTCGCTCGCGGGGACGATCTCGGAGCAGCAGAGCGTCGCAACGGTCTCGGCCGCTCCGGTCATCGACCAGCTGCCGTCGTTCACGACCCAGTCGACGACGATGCTCCAGGGCCACGTCCCGACGTTCGCGCTCGGGGAGGCGCGCAAGGTGGAGATCGCGCTCAACGGCAAGGTCATCGCCGTCACGGCTCCGGACCCGCAGGGCCGCTTCGCACAGCAGCTCACCCTCGTCGACGGGAACAACGAGGTCTCGATCGCCCTCCTCGACGGGTCGACGGTGGTCGCGACGACCGCGTCGAGCGTCGTCGTCGACAAGACGCCGCCGCCGCTCTCCCTCGTGCGCCCGGCCGCGGGCGCCGTCCTCACCGGGACGACCGTCGTCGTCGAGGGCAAGTCGGAGGCCGACGCGCGCATCACCGTGAACGAGCGCGTCGTCGCCGCGACGCCGGACGGGACGTTCAGCGAGTCGTTCACGGCACAGGCCGGCACGCAGACCATCACGGTCATCGCGCGCGACCGCGCCGGGAACGAGACGAAGGAGACGCTCACGGTCACCGTGCGTGAGGCGCCCGTGACCGCGACGGGCGGCATCGCCCTGTCGCTCGACCGCACGCGCGTGCGGCCCGGCGCGCCGGTCGTCGCCGACATCACCGTCCTCGAGGGCGGCCGGCCCAAGCCGGACGTCATCGTGACGCTCTTCGTCGGGGTCGTGGACCTCGGCGCGGCGAAGACGAACTCCGGCGGGACCGCGAAGATCGGCTTCGCGGCGCCGACCACCGAGGGCGAGATCGCCGTGGTCGTGCTCGGCAACGGCGGAAGCGCGAGGGCAACGCTGACCGTCGCGCGATAGCGCCCTTGCGCCGGGGCCCCTTCCCCGCCGCCGCGCGGGTCCCCTACGGGGTAACTTCGCCCGGTGAGCGACGCGAACGCCGTCCTCTTCGCCCTCCTCGGCGGCACCGCCCTGATCCTCTACGGCGTCCGTCTCATGGGGGAGGGCCTCCAGCGCGCGGCCGGCGCCCGCCTCCGGCAGGTGCTCGCGCAGCTCTCCGGGAACCGGCTCAAGGGCGTGGCGATCGGCGCGGGCGTGACGGCGCTCCTCCAGTCGTCGAGCGCGACGACCGTCATGCTCGTCGGCTTCGCCTCGGCCGGCCTGCTCTCGCTCCGCCAGGCGATCGCCGTGATCCTCGGCGCGGACGTCGGCACGACCGTCACCGTGCAGCTCCTCGCGTTCAACCTGCTCGCGATCGCGCCCGTCGTCGTGTTCGCCGGGTGGGTGCTGATGGGGATGTCGAAGGGGACGCCTGGCTACGTCGGCCGCGCGATCCTCGGGTTCGGGCTCCTCTTCCTCGGCATGAAGCTCATCGCCGACGGCACGGCGCCGCTCAAGCAGAGCGAGCTCTTCGCCGACCTCCTGCGCGCGCTCGTCGACCAGCCGATCGTCGTCCTCATCCGCGCGGCCGCGTTCACGGCGCTCGTGCACGCGCGCGCCGCGACGATCGGCATCGCGCTCTCGCTCGCGCAGGCGGGCCTCATCCCGC
>DASSSF010000145.1:0-17967 GCA_035708565.1 Candidatus Limnocylindria bacterium | reverse complement strand
TCTCGCTCGCCGGGCGGCCGTAGCCGACGCCGCGCTCGAAGCACGCGCCGGCGACGCCGGTCGCCTTGTCGGCGAGCGCCGCGTCGAGCGCGGCGCGCGTGGCCTCTTCCTCCTCCGTGCGCGGGAGGCCGGACACGATGGGCGTGAGCTCCTCGAGGACGGAGACGAGGCGGATCCTCGTCCCGGCCGGCCAGGCGACGGACCGCACGAGGCGGAGCGCGCGCTCCGCGCCGGCCGACCCGTCGAGAGCGACGACGATCGCCGTCGCTTCGCCGGACGCGCGGCGGCCCGTGCTCACGCGCTCCCGTGTGGTGGCAGGCACGGCCCGATCGTCCGCCCGGGGCCGCGCCTGAGCGAGTGCCGTTCGGAGGCTCGTGCGTGCCGAAGTGCCCGGCCGGGGGTCAGGGCGCCGGCGGCTCCTCGCGCTCGACCCGGGCGTACCGCTCCGGCTCGAGGGTGAAAGCGCGGTGGCAGTCGGGACCGCAGAAGACGTACTCGACGCCGCGGTCGTCGGCGTAGAGGCCCAGGTCGCGCGCGCTGTCCGGGTCCACCGGCGTGCCGCAGACCGGGTCCTCCTCGAGGCCGTCGGCCTCGGGCCGCGTGCGCGCGTCCACGGGCCGATCGTCGTCGGCGCCCGAGGGGGCCGGGGAGGGCCGTTCGTCGGGCGGCGTTGGGCCATCCGCCAGTTCGCGTCGGGTAGCGCCCTGCGGAACATCCACCCATGACGCCGCGCTTCCCGGGTGTCCGCGCGATCGCCGACGGGTCCGAGGCGATCGCCTCGGTCGAGACCCGCATCAGCGAGGCCGCGTGCGTCTACCCGATCACGCCATCGACCCACATGGCGACCGTCTACCAGGCCGCCGCCGCCGACGGCGTCCGGAACCTCTGGGGCACCCCGCTTCGGTGCATCGAGCTCGAGTCCGAGCACTCGTCGGCGTCCGCGTCCGAGGGCTTCGCCCTCGCGGGCGGCCGGGTCACGAACTTCACGGCCGGGCAGGGACTGATCCTCATGAAGGAGGTCCTCTACGTCATCAGCGGGAAGCGGCTTCCCGCCGTGTTCCACGTCGGTGCCCGGGCGATCACGAGCCAGGCGCTCAACATCCACGCCGGCCACGACGACGTCATGGGCGTCGCCGACGTGGGCTGGGGCATGGTCTTCGCGCGGAACGCGCAGGAGGCCGCGGACCTGACCGCGATCGCGCGGCGCGCCGCGGAGGCGGCGGAGACGCCGATGTTCGTCGTGCAGGACGGCTTCCTCACGACGCACACGCTCGAGGACCTCTACCTCCCGGAGGACGAGCTCCTTCGCACGTTCGTGGGGGACCCGCGCGAGTCGCTCGTCGACCTCACCGACCCCGGCGCCGCGCTCATGACCGGCGTCGTGCAGAACCAGGATTCGTACATGAAGGGCCGGATCGCGCAGCGCGCGTTCTACGAGCGGCTCGACACGGAGCTCGCCACCGCGATGTCGGAGTGGACCGCGCTCACGGGCCGCCGCTACGGCCCCGTCGACGCGTACGAGTGCGGCGACGCGCGCACCGTCGTCGTCGCCATGGGCACGCTCGCCGACGCGGCGCGTCCGGTCGTCGACCGCCTGCGCGCCGACGGGCGCCGGGTCGGCGTCCTCGCCGTCACGACGTTCCGTCCGTTCCCCGCGGACGCGATCCGCGGCGCGCTCGGCGACGCGCGCTCGGTCGTCGTCCTCGAGCGGACCGACGATCCCGGCGCGGGCGACGGCCCGCTCACCCGCGAGGTGAAGGCCGCCCTCGCCGACCGCGCCGCCGACGGGATGCGGATCCCACGCGTGCACTGCGTGTCGGCCGGGCTCGGCTCCCGCGACGTCCGCCCGGGCGACATCGTCGCGGCGGTCGACTGGGCGTCGCGCGAGCACGAGCCGCCACCGTGGCGCTACGCGACGGTCGGCATCCGCCACCCGCTCGCTCTGCACGCGGCGGTGGTGGACATCTCGCCGAAGGGCGCGTTCAGCCTGCGCGGCCACTCGATCGGCGGGCTCGGCTCCGTCGCGACGAACCGTCTCATCGCGACGCTCGCCGGCGAGCTCTTCGGCACGCACGTGCAGGCCTACCCGCGCTACGGCTCTGAGAAGAAGGGGCTGCCAACGACGTTCTTCCTCACGCTCGCGGACGAGCCGGTGCGCCTGCACAGCGAGCCGGAACGCGTGGATCTCGTCGCCGTGCACGACGCGCGCGCCCTCGCGGCGGCTGCGGCGCTCGCCGGCCTGCGCGACGGCGGCACGCTCCTCGTCCAGACCGCGCTCACCGACCTGCTGGAGATCTGGCGGGCGATCCCGGAGCGCGTGCGCGCGGCCATCGACGGGCGCGGCATCGCCGTGGCCGCGTACGACTCGTCCCTCGCGCGCGCGCTCGCCCCGCGGCCCGAGCTCGTGCAGCGGATGCAGGGCATGGCGCTCGCGGGCGCGTTCCTCCGCGTCACGCCTTTCGCGTCGCGGGCCGGGCTCGGGCGGGACGCGCTCCTCGTCGCGCTCCGCGGCGCGCTCGACCGCATGTACGGCGCGAAGGGCAGCGCCATCGTCGACGCGAACGTCGAGGTCGTCGCGTGCGCGTACGACGGCACGATCGACGTCACCGCCGCCGTCGCCGCCGCGCGCGCGGCCCAGGTCCCCTTCCTGGAGGCATCGGCATGAGCACGGCACGGCTTCCCGACGGCGGACCCGCCGAGCGCGCGCGCCGGCTCGAGTTCGGCTCGCAGGTCGTACGCGCGTACGCGCTCGACCTCGCGGACCGCGACCTCCCGGCCGACGAGGATCTCGCGCGCAGCATCGTGCCTCCGGGCACGGGCGCGGCGCGCGACTGGAGCGCGCTCGCGCCGACGCTCCCCGAGGTCGACGCCGCGAAGTGCGTCGGGTGCATGGCTTGCGTCACCGCGTGCCCCGACACGGCGCTCCTCCCGGTCGTCCTCCCGACGAGCGACGTCGAGGCGCGCCTTCTGTCCTTCGCCGCCGGCGAGCCGGTCCCGCAGCGGGCGCTCGAGACCGCGCGCTCGCGCTTCGCGGACACGCGCAAGTACGGCGACGTTCCGGAGAAGGCCGGGCTCGAGCGCGGGCTGTTCGGCCTCTTCGTCGACGCGACGAAGTGCAAGGGCTGCGGCGAGTGCGTCGAGGTGTGCACGGCGCTCGGGCACAAGGCGCTCGAGATGGTCGAGAAAAGGCCGCTGACGCGCGACGGCGAAGGCACGCTCGAGCGCGTGGCGCGCGACCTCCGCTTCTTCCGCACGCTGCCGCCCACGCCGGACGGCTACCGCAGCGAGAAGGCGCTCGCGGACCTGATGCTCGGCCCCGACGCCCTCGGTTACGTCGGCGGCGCAGGCTCGTGCGCCGGCTGCGGCGAAGGCACCGCGATCCGCATGCTCATCGCCGCGACGCGGCAGACCGAGGGTCCGGAGAGCATGGCGATCGTCGCCGCCACCGGCTGCAACACGGTGTTCGGCTCCACGTACCCGTACGACCCCTACCTCGTGCCGTGGACGAACTCGCTCTTCGAGAACGCCGCGACCGACGCGATGGGCATCAAGCTGCGCTGGGAGCAGGCGGGGCACGCCGGCCGGAAGCTCTGGGTCATCGGCGGCGACGGCGCGTTCTACGACATCGGCTTCCAGGCGCTCTCGCGCATGGTCGCGTCGGGCATGGACATCAAGGTCCTCGTGCTCGACACGCAGGTGTACTCGAACACCGGCGGTCAGTCGTCGACCGCGTCCTTCGCCGGCCAGGTCACGCGGCTCTCCGCGTTCGGCAAGGAGGTCCACGGCCGTCCCGAGCGTCGCAAGGAGCTCGGCCGGATCCTCATCGCGCACGGCGACGTGTACGTGGCGCAGACGACGCCCGCGCACATCGAGCACTTCTACCGCGCGATCCTCGACGCGAACTCGTACCCGGGCCCCGCCGTCGTGATCGCGTACGCGACGTGCATGCCCGAGCACGGCGTCGCCGACGACGCGGGCGCGCGGCAGGCGCGCCTCGCGGTCGAGACGCGCGCCTTCCCGCTCTTCACGTACGACCCGCGGCGCGGCGCCACGATCGCGGAGCGCCTGTCGCTGCGCGGCAACCCGTCGCCGAAGGGCGCGTGGCACTCGCGCGTCGACGGGACCACGCTCGACTTCGTCGACTTCGCGCGCTCGGAGGGTCGCTTCGCGCCGCACTTCAAGGGCGACGAGCCCACGCCCGAGCTGCTCGCGAGCCGCGACGACCGGCTCGCGAACTGGCGGATCCTGCAGGAGCTCGCCGGGATCGACCCGGCGGCGCCGGGAGGCGCGTCATGAGAACGGCGCTCGACCGCACGGAGGTCTCGGTCAAGGACGGCACCGTCGCGTGCGTGATGCGGCAGAAGCGCGTGCCCGTGGAGCGATGCCTCGACTGCACGCTCCTCGTCGGCGCGCGGCCGCACGACGCCCCGCGCACGATCGTGTGCGAGGGCTACGTGGTCTCGTCCTGGCTCGGCATGCTGGGCGACGCCGACTAGGGCCGTGCGCGCCCGCGCGCTCGCCGCCGCCGCGACGCTCGAGGGTCCCGAGGGCAACGTCATCGGGATCATGAGGGCGGGCGCCTAGGCATGGCGTCGGCCGCCGACCTCGCGCGCTGGCGCGCGGACCTCCAGGGCGAGGTCGACGGCGCGGCCGTGTACCGCGCGATGGCGGCGGCGGAGCGCGACGGCGCGCTCGCCACCGTGTACGGCCGCTTGGCCGACGCCGAGGATCGCCACGGGGCGGTCTGGGAGTCGCAGCTCCGCGCGGCGGGCGCGTGGACGCGGCGGCCCGGCCCCTCGTGGCGGGCACGCGTGCTCGCCGCCGTCGCGCGCCACGGCGGCGCGGGGCTCGTGGCGCCGACGATGGCCGGCGCGGAGGCGCGCGACCGCGCGCGGTACGACGCGCAGCCCGAGGCGGGCGTCGCCCTGCCTCGGGAGGAGCGATCGCACGCGCGCCTCCTGCGCGAGATCGCGGGCGGCGCGTCGGGTCCCGCGATCGCGCGGCTCGAGGGGCGCCATCGCGCGACCGGCGGCAACGCGCTCCGCGCCGCGGTGCTCGGCGTGAACGACGGGCTCGTGTCGAACTTCAGCCTCGTCATGGGCGTCGCGGGCGCCGGCGGCGACGCGCGCGCGGCCCTGATCGCCGGGCTCGCGGGGCTTCTCGCGGGATCGCTCTCCATGGCGCTCGGCGAATGGCTCTCGGTGCAGAGCGCGCGCGAGCTGTTCGCGCGGCAGATCGCGATCGAGTCGGAGGAGCTCGCGCTCGCGCCGGAGGAGGAAGAGGAGGAGCTCGCGCTCATCTACGAGGCGAAGGGCGCGACCGCCGAGCAGGCGCGCGCCCTCGCGCGCGGGCTCGTGCGCGGCGACCAGAGGGCGGCGCTCGACGCTCTCTCGCGCGAGGAGCTGGCGATCGATCCGAACGAGCTCGGCGGATCCGCGTACGTCGCCGCGGGCACGTCGTTCGGCATGTTCGCGATCGGCGCGATCGTGCCCCTCGTACCGTACCTCGTCGCGAGCGGGACCGCCGCGCTCGTCGGGGCCGCGGCCCTGAGCGCGGCCGCGCTCTTCGGCGTCGGCGCGCTCATCACCATCGTCACGGGCCAGAGCGCGCTCCGCGCCGGCCTGCGTCAGCTCGCGATCGGCGTCGCGGCGGCCGCCATCACGTACGGCGCCGGGACGCTCCTCGGCACCGTCGTGGCGTGACGCGCGTCAGGCGGCGCGCACCCTTGGCCGCCGCCGGCGGCGCTGCTCGTCACCGGTATGGGCGGCGGCCGCGAGACCGAGGAAGGTCACGAGCATCCCGAGGAGCACGCCGCCCACTCCTCAGCCCACAGTTCATGCCTCTACCGTCTCTTCGCGCGCCGCGGTACGCGCTTCCCGGCCCGCGTCGATCCCGTCCCGGGCCCGCGTGGACCGCTACGCGCGGGCTTCGTGCGCGGCTCGAGAGGCTCGAGGCGCCTTCGGACGCCGGCGGGCAGGCTTCCGCCGCCGGTCCGAAGGGCCGCGCGGTGGCGCGCGCGGACCGCCTTCGCCGTCGGCTTGTGCGGCCGCGCGTGGCTCGGGACGCGGCCGTCGCTAGGCATGCGCGGGCTCGTGCGCCTCGTCGGCGGCGCGCTCCATGCGCTCCTCGAGCTCGTCCGCGTCCTCCTCCGAGAGCGCCGACTCGAGCAGCGGCAGGAAGATCTCCTCCTCCTTCCGGAAGTGCGCCGCGATGAGCGCGTGGAGCGTGTAGAGGAGCCGCCGGACCTCGCGCAGATCCGAGCGCGCGTGCGCCTTCTGGAGCTCCGCGACGAGCTTCCCGACCTCGACGTGGTCGAACGTCATCGTCGCGGTGGCCCTCTTCTCGCCCACGAGCGGCGCGACCGCCGGGTAGAGGACCTTGTCCTCGGCCTCGGCGTGGGGGACGAGGTGCTCGCGCAGCCAGCCCTCGTTCTTCGCGAGCGCCTCCAGCTGCGCGCCGGTCAGGGAACCCTCGAGACCGTCCGCGAGCACGCGGAGCTCGTCGATGTGCGGGATGAGATGGCGGTGCTCCGCCCGGAAGTGCCTGAGCTCGGGCATGTCAGTGCCTCCTCGTCGATCTCACGCGGGCGCGGGCCGCGTCACCGGCTTCGTCACCTCGCGGCGCTCGCGGTAGGGGACCGCGCCGACAGACCGGTGGATGGTCCCTCCGCGCGGCGCCGCCGACCGTGTGCGCGCCGCCCCAAGGCGGGCGCCGATCGTCCCGTCCGTGCAGGGCGCCGCCTGACACCACGCGCGGACGGCGCTAGCTCTTCTCGAAGCGGCCCGTGCGCTCCGTGAGGCGGATGCGGTACGCGACGCCCGCAGCGCCCGCCGTCCCCGCCGCGGGTCCCGCGGGTCCCGCCGTCTCGCTGGAGCGGAGCGGCGCGAGGCGGGCGACGAGGAGGTTCACCGCCGCGCTCGCGATGTCGCCCTCGAGCTCCTCGAACCGTCCCCACGCGATGACCGTGCGCCAGTTCGCGAGGTCGTCGATCTCCTCGACCTCGAAGCACACGTCGGGCGACGCACGCATCATCCGGACCTTCTGGCCCTCGGGAGAGTGGACGTAGACGGCGTCGCCGTCGTACGCGTAGGACACCGGGACGACGTACGTGCGGCCGCCCTCGTGCACGCCGATCCGTCCGACGGTGCCCGCGCGGAGCACATCCTCGATCTGCGAGGCGCCGAGGGTGCCGAGCATCAGCCGGGGCGCGTGAGGACGAGGATCGCCGCGACGATGAGCGCGACGGCGGCCGCGACGGATCCGCGCCGGCGCAGATCCGGGAAGAGGACGAGGCCGAGCGCGAACAGGCCGAGCGCGATCAGGCCCGCGAGGGCGGCGTCCACCGTCGACGCGAGGAGCACCAGCACGACCGCGACGCCCGTCCAGATCTCGAGCCGGATCCGGTCGTCGCCGAGGCGCGCGGCCACGGATGTCCCTACACGCCGCCGGCGAGCGCGCGCTGGATCGCGCGGTACTGCTGGAGCGTGATCTCGCCGCGGCGGAGACGCTCGTCGAGCGACGCGCCGGGCGAGAGCCACTCGGACCCGTCCCAGAACAGGAGCGCGAGCGCCCCCACGACGACGAGGCCGACGGCGGCGATCACGCCGATGCCATCCATCTCTGCTGGACCTCCTCGGCCCGCGCGAGGCGGGCCGAGGAGATCGTCCCGCGGGGCGCCTCTCCGCGGCAGGGTCCAACGGCCGCTGTTGCCGGGCCGTCCGGACGGCGGGACCTGCGCATCACCAGACGATCTGGATGCGGTCCCTGACCTCCTTCACGCCACGGGCGGTCCAGGCGATGTCCTCGACGTGCCGCCGGTCGAGGTACGAGGAGAGCGTCCCCATCAGGGTGACGGCCCCCCTGTCGACCGTGAGGTCGATGTCCTTCGAGACGTGGGGCATGCGCCGCATGAGGGCGCCGCGGATGTCCTCGAAGATCTCGATGTCGGAGCGCACCTCCGGCCGGACGAGGATGTCGTTCGAGACGCTGATCACGCCGGCGATCTTCCTCACCGCGTCCGCCGCCGCGATCTTCTCGTACCAGTGGTCGACGGTCCCCTTGAGCGTCACGATCCCCATGCGGACGATCGAGTCGATGTTCGCGTCCGGCACGTCGGGCGCCCACTCGAGCGCCGAGCGGATCTGCTTCGCGAGCGCGGTGTCGTCCTTCGCGTACTGCGGCGCGACCTGGACGACGAGATCGTTCGCGACGTCCTTGACCCCGGAGACGCGCGCCGCGATGTCGGCGGCGTCGAGCAGCTTCGCGTACGTGGACACGGTGCCGACGAGGGTCACGACGCCATCGTCGACCTCGACGCCGATCTCCGCCGGCTCGTACCGCCGGTCGCGGTCGATCTCGGCGAGGACGTCGAGCTGGATGTCGCGGTCGCTCTTCTTCTTCGTCTCGAGCATGGGCATGGCCGCACCTCCGTTCGGCCCGAGCGTGCGCGGGTGTCCGAGGTGCGGCTAGTGGCGGCGGTGACCGCCGCGGCGTGGTCGCGCGCGGCGTCAAGGTCCGTTCGGCCCATCCACCTGTGGGGGACGGCCCGCTAGCGCCGCCGCGCGCCCTGGCCGTACGAACGTCCCGTGATCGAGACGAAAGCGCTCGTGCCCGCGAAGGCCCACTTCGTGCCCCGGCCGCTCGTCGAGCCGCCGCGCTACCGGCGGGTCTCGAAGGTCGGCAAGCCTCCCGCGGACCCTCTCGGGGTGCTCCTCGAGCAGTGGATCGCCGAGCTCCGGGCGGGGTACACGATCGCGGGAGAGTGACCGGGACCGCGTAGGCCGGCCCGCGGCGCCCAAGGGTCCACGTCCTTAGGGCCTTCCGGCCCATGTCCCGCGCGGCGGCGGGTCCGAGCCTTGTGCGGAAATGTCGCTCACGCAGGACCCGCCCTTCGAGATCGTCCGGCGCGAGGATCTCTCCGACCTGACGTACCTCCTCGAGGTGGAGCAGCCCGAGCTCGCGCGGGCCGCGCGACCGGGACAGTTCGTCATCGTCATGTCGCACGCCGCCGGCGAGCGCATCCCGCTGACCATCGCCGACGCCGACCGCGCCCGCGGGACGGTCACGCTCGTCATCCAGGCCGCGGGCAAGACCACGAAGCAGATGCAGCGCGACCTCGTCGTGGGCTCGCGCCTCTACGCCCTCGTAGGCCCGATGGGCCGGCCGACGAGGATCGACGCGAAGAAGGTCGTCTGCGTCGGCGGCGGGCTCGGCGTCGCGCCGGTCTACCCGATCGCGCGCGCGTTCAAGGAGAGCGGCGCGTACGTCATCGGCGTCATCGGCTTCCGCAACAAGGACCTCGTCTTCTGGGAGGACCGCTTCCGCGCCGTCTGCGACGAGCTCATCCTCACGAGCGACGACGGATCGGTGGGGATGAAGGGCCTCGTCACGGCCGGCATCGCGCGGGCGATCGCGTCGCACGCAGACATCGACGAGGTCGTCGCGATCGGGCCGCCGGTCATGATGCGCGGCTGCGCCGCGGCCACGAAGCCGCACGGCATCAAGACGGTCGTGAGCCTCAACCCGATCATGGTCGACGGCACGGGCATGTGCGGCGGCTGCCGCGTCAGGGTGGGCGAGCGCGTGCGCTTCGCCTGCGTCGACGGGCCCGAGTTCGACGCGCACGAGGTCGACTTCGAGGACCTCATCTCGCGCCTCGCGCGCTTTCGTCCCGAGGAGAAGGCGGCGCTCGACCGGTACGAGCAGGGCTGCCGCATCCCGCGGGAGGCGGCGTCGTGACCCCGAAGAAGCGCACGATCCGGACGATCCCCGCGGAGCGCACGCCGATGGCCGAGCGCCCCGCCGCGGAGCGTGCGCGCACCTTCGACGAGGTCGCGTGCGGCTACACGCTCGCGGAGGCGCTGCGCGAGACGGAGCGCTGCCTCCTGTGCCCCGACGAGCCGTGCGTCCGCGGCTGCCCCGTGGGCATCGACATCCCCGGCTTCATCAGGCGGCTCGGCGAGAACGACGTCCGCGGCGCGTACGACGTGCTCACGGGGACGAACCTCCTCCCCGCGATCTGCGGGCGCGTGTGCCCGCAGGAGAGCCAGTGCGAGGGCGTGTGCACGGTGGGGCAGACGTACGCGCCGGTCGCGATCGGCCGGCTCGAGCGCTTCATCGGCGACGCCGCGATCGCCGAGGGCTGGAGCGGCGTGTCATGGAGCGAGCCCGCCGGCTTCCGCGTCGCGGTCGTCGGCTCCGGTCCCGCGGGCATGGCCTGCGCGGCGGATCTCGCGAAGGCGGGCTGCCGCGTGACGGTGTTCGAGGCGCTCCAGCAGCCGGGCGGCGTGCTCCGGTACGGCATCCCCGACTTCCGCCTCCCGAACGAGGTCGTCGATGCGGAGATCGAGAAGCTCGCGCGGCTCGGCATCGTGTTCCGCTGCAACACGCTCGTCGGCCGGCTCTTCACGATCGAGCAGCTCGTCGGCGAGATGGGCTTCGACGCCGCCTTCATCGCGGTCGGCGCGGGCACGCCGACGTTCATGGGGATCCCCGGCGAGTCCCTCTCCGGGGTCGTCTCGGCGAACGAGCTCCTGACGCGCGCGAACCTCATGCGGGCGCGTGACTTCCCCGACCACGACACGCCCCTCGGTCTCGGCCGCCGCGTCGCGGTGATCGGCGCGGGGAACACGGCGATGGACGCCATGCGCGTCGCGCTCCGCCTCGGCGCGGAGAGCGTCACGTGCGTCTACCGGCGCGGCCGCGCGGAAGCGCCCGCGCGGGCGGAGGAGCTGCACCACGCGGAGGAGGAAGGGATCCGCTTCGCCTGGCTCACCGAGCCGGTCGAGATCCTCGCGGACGCGGAGCGTCGCGTGCGCGCTGTCCGCTGCCGCCGCATGGAGCTCGGCGAGCCCGGCGCCGACGGCCGCCGCCGGCCGGTGGCCGTCGCGGGCAGCGAGCACGAGATCGAGTGCGACACCGTGGTCTTCGCCATCGGCACGGACGCGAACCCGATCCTCGGCGAGACCTCGCGCCTCGCGCTCGACGAGCGCGGCTACATCAAGGTCGACGACGACCTCGCGACGAGCCTCGCCGGCGTGTACGCGGGCGGCGACATCGTGACGGGCGCGGCCACGGTCATCGGCGCGATGGGCGCGGGCCGCCGCGCCGCGCGCAGCATCGCCCGCTACCTCGGGCTCCCGGACACCGACGCGGTCTACCGCGCGGACGAGATCTCGGACAGGCTCTTCGGCTTCGCGCCCGAGCAGCGCAACTACGCGCGGGTGGCGGTGGCATGACGCTCGCCGTGTCCGCGCCGCCGGCGGCCACGAAGGCGGCGCGACGCATCGACGAGCACATCGTCGAGATCGTGAGCGACTCGGGCGAGGGCGCGCAGCGGTGCGGGCAGGCGTTCGCGCAGATCGCGGCGCGCTCGGGCCTCGGCATCTGGACCGTGGAGATCATCCCGGCCGAGATCCAGCCGCCTGCCCGCAGCGTCGCGGGCGCGAGCGGCAACCGGGTGCGGCTCGGATCACGTCGCGTCACGAACGGCGGCGACGCGGCCGACCTCGTCGTCGCGTTCAACGAGCAGGTGCTCCTCGGCCGCGTGCGCGCCGGCGAGCTCGCGCCAGGCTGCACGATCCTCCTCGAGAGCGTCTGGCGCGAGGACCGCGACCCGGAGGTCGCGCGCGCGTACGCCGAGACGTTCGACGAGCTCGTCCGGAGCGGCTACCGCGTCGTCGAGGTCCCGCTCGACCGCGAGTCGCGGAAGCACGTGGCGGACCCCCGCAAGGGCAAGAACATGTTCGCGCTCGGCATCCTCGTGAGCGTCTACAGCCTCGACCTCGCGCTCGCGCGCGCGCAGACCGCGCTCACGTTCGGGAAGAAGGACCAGAAGACCGTCGACCAGAACGTCCGCCTCCTCGAGGCCGGATGGCGCTGGGCCGAGGACACGCTCGACCTCAAGTACGAGATCCCCGCGTCGCCCGCCGCCGGCACGCAGGTCGTCATGAACGGGAACACGGCGCTCGCGCTCGGGATCCTCGCGTCGGGCATGGAGATCTGCGCGATGTACCCGATCACGCCCGCCACGAGCGCATCGCACTACCTGTCCGAGGTGTTCGAGCGCAGCGGCGGGATCGTCCACCAGGCCGAGGACGAGATCGCCGCCTGCGCGTTCGCGATCGGCGCGTCGTACGCGGGGAAGTGCGCCGTCACCATCACGAGCGGCCCGGGGTACTCGCTGAAGCAGGAGGGCATCGGGCTCGCGGTCATGACGGAGATCCCGCTCGTCGTCGTGGACGTGCAGCGCGGCGGCCCGAGCACGGGCCAGCCCACGAAGACGGAGCAGGGCGATCTCCTCGCGGTCATGTTCGGCACGCACGGGGACGCGCCGAAGGTCGTGCTCGAGCCGAGCGGGATCGAGGACTGTTTCTACGCGATGATCACGGCCCGGAAGATCGCCGAGACCTTCAACACGGTGGTCGTGGTCCTCTCGGACGCGAGCCTCGCGACCGCCCAGCAGCCGTTCCCGCGGCCGGTGTTCAGCGAGGAGTGGCTCGCGCAGCCGGTCGACCAGACGCCCGTGCCGCCGGGCACGCGGCCGTACGACTGGGACGACCGGACGGGCCTCTTCCGCAGGTCGGTGCCGGGCCAGCCCGGCGGCATGCACACCATCACCGGGATCGCCCACGACCGCGACAGCCAGGTCGCGTACGACGCGACGAGCAACGAGGACGGCCTCCGCAGCCGCAGCCTCAAGCTCGCGGCCCTCCAGCGCACGCTCGTGTGCCCGCCCGTGTTCGGGGACGACGAGGGCGACCTCCTCGTGATCGGCTACGGCAGCACGCAGGGCGCGATCCTGGAGGCCGTGGCGCGCCTGCGCGACGAGGGCCGCCGGGTCTCGTCGCTCCATCTGCGCTTCATCCAGCCGATGCCGTCGGGGATCGGCGACGTGATGAAGCGCTTCGGGAAGGTGCTGACCGTCGAGAACGCGTGGAGCGACCGCGTCGAGGGCGGGGTGGTGAACGAGGAGAACCGCCGCTACTCGCCGCTCGCGATGCTCCTCCGCTCGCGCTACCTCGTGGACGTCGACTGCTGGACCGAGGACCGCGGCCGCCCGCTGCGTCCCGGGAGCATCCGCGCCGCCCTGGCCGCGGCGCTCGGCGAGGCGGGCCGATGACGATGGAGCTCGCCGGCTGCCTCCTCGGGACGGCCGCTCCGCACTCGCTCGAGGACTACCAGAAGGGCGTCACGCGCTGGTGCAACGGCTGCGGCGACAACGCGATCCTCACCGCCGTGCAGCGTCTCTGCCGCGACGAGGACCTCGCGCCGGAGCGCACCGTGTTCGTGTCGGGCATCGGCTGCTCGAGCCGGCTGCCGCACTACATGAGCACCTACGGCTTCCACGGCACGCACGGCCGGCCGCTCCCGATCGCGGAGGGCGTGAAGATGGCCCGGCCCGACCTCCACGTCTTCGTCAGCACCGGCGACGGCGACTGCCTCTCGATCGGCGCGGCGCACTGGATCCACGCGATCCGCTACAACATGGACCTCACCGTCCTCCTGCACGACAACCGCATCTACGGGCTCACGAAGAAGCAGGCCTCGCCGACGTCCCCGCTCGGCACGAAGACGAACACGACGCCGAAGGGGTCGTACCTGCCGGCGCTCGATCCGCTCTCGGTCACGCTCGGCGTGGCGAACGTGTCGTTCGTCGCGCAGGCCGTCGACTGGATCCCCGAGATGCTCTACCGGATCGTCGCCGCCGCATACCGGCACAAGGGGCTGTCGTTCGTGCGGATCGTCCAGCGGTGCCCGGAGTTCATGCCCGGCGCGCTCGACCCGTGGGTCCAGGACCCGTCGCGCACGCGGCTCCTCTCGCACGAGCGCGGCGTGGAGATCCCGGCCGACCTCGCGAAGGTCTACCGAGAGCGGCGGGAGCACGATCCGCGCGACCTCGCGGCCGCGCGTGCGCTCGCGGCGGACCAGGACACGATCCCCGTCGGCATCCTCTACCGCGACGACGACGCGCCGCGCTACGAGGAGCTCCGCGGCGCGGGACGCCTCCGCACGCCCGCCGACGTCCGGCGCGGGCTCGAGACGGAGCTCGACCGCTTCACCATCGGAGCCGGCGCGTGACCCTCCTCGACGAGCGCGCGGTCTTCGAGCGCACCGGTGTGCGGACCGGCGGCGCGCTCGCTCCGGTGGACGGCCGCGGGCTCCGGCCCGCGCTCTTCGCCCGTTTCCACGACCTCGCGCGGCTCCGCTACGACTTCCCGGTCGTCCTCGCCGCGGGCGGCGCGGTCCGCACGCTCTCCGGTGCGGTCGACGCCGCGCTCCGCGACCTGGCTCCTCGCGGCGCGGCCGGCGAGCGCATGCGCGCCGCCGCGCTGCGCGTCGAGCGCGAGGTCCGCGCGGCGGCCGGGCGCGGCGCCGGCGGCGCGCTCTCCGACGCCTGGACGAGCGCTGCCGCGCGCGCGTGCGCGGATCCGGGCGCGCGCGCGGACGCCCTCCGCGCCGGCGCGGCGCTCGGCATCGATGGCGAGCTCCTCGACTGCGACGCCGGCATGCCGGCCCGTCTCGTGACGCATGTCTGGCTCGCGGCGAACGACGCGCGCGCCCGCGCGATGCGCGCCCGCATCGACCTCCTCTCCGCGCGGCTCTCCGACCTCGCGCGCGCGGACGCGCTCCGCTCGGACAGCGGGCGCAGCGCGGCGGCGCTGCGCGCGGCGGTCGCAGGTCCGCACCGGGACCTCTTCGACTTCGAGGCGATGTCGCGGCTGCTCGTCGCCCCGTCCCGCGCCCCGGGCATGACCGCGCGCCGCCGCGACCGGATCGCGGGAGCGCTCCGCACGCTCGCGTCGGAGCGGTTCTTCGGCGGCGCGCCGTCCCGATACCTCCTCGCCTTCGGCTCGGTGGAGGAGGCGCGAACGGCGTACGGCTCGCTCGCGCGCGAGATGGCGGACGTCGTGCGCGCGGCCGCGATCGCCGAGCTCGAGGCGGAGGGCCGCTACGTCGACGGCGAGCACGACGCGGTCTTCGCCGCGTTCGGGCCGGGCTCGCTGTCGCCGGCCGACCTCGCGCTCTTCCCGCCGCCGCTCGTGCGCATCGCGGCCGAGGCGGGCGGCCGCGCGGCGCGCGCGGAGGTCCTCGACGCGCTCGCGGGGACCGCGCCCGTGAAGATCCTCCTCGAGACGGGCGACGCTTTCGGGGCCGACGCGCGTCTCGCGGCCGCGGCGGTCGCGCTCGGCGGCGCGTACGTCGTGCAGTGCGCGGCGGCCGATCTCGCGCGTGGCGCGCCCGACGTCGGCGCGGCGCTCGAGCACCGGGGCCCCGCGCTGATCGCGGTCCTCACCGGCGTCGTCCCCGGCGACGACGCGCCGCCGCCCTACCTCGTGAGCGCGGCCGCGGCGGCGTCGCGCGCCTTCCCGCGCTTCCGCTACGACCCCGCGCTCGGACGCGCGGAACGCTTCGCGCTCGGAGCGCACGAGCAGCCCGGAACGCTTTGGCCGGAGCACGCGCTCGAGCACGCCGGCGACGGAGGCGAGCGCGTCGCCCTGACCGTGCGGTTCACCGCCGCCGACGCGGCGCTCTGCGACCCGCGCTGGTCCCGGCACTTCGCGGAGGTCCCGCGCTCGCGCTGGGACGGCATCGTCGACGTGCCCTCCGCGCAGGGCGGCGCGGCCGGCGCGCCCGCCGGCGTGTACGCGGTCGACCGCGCCTCGCGGCTCCACCGCCTCGTGGTCGACGAGCGCGTGCTCGACCTCGCGCGACGCACGGCCGACGCGTGGGAGCGGCTCCGCGAGCTCGACCACGCGTCGCGCCCCGCGCCCGCGCCGCCAGCCGCTCCCGCCGCGGCCGTCGCCGCGCCCGCTCCCGCTGAGCCCGCCCAGGCGGAGCCCGCGGCCGAGCCCGCGCCGGCGGCCGGGGACGAGGCGTACATCGAGACGCCCCGCTGCACCTCGTGCAACGAATGCACGCTGCTCAACCCGCGGATGTTCTCCTACAACGAGAACAAACAGGCCTTCATCAAGGACCTCGCCGCGGGCACGTACCGCGAGCTCGTCGAAGCTGCGGAGTCCTGCCAGGTCGCGATCATCCATCCCGGCGCGCCGCACGACCCGAGCGAGCCCGGGCTCGCCGAGCTGCTCGAGCGTGCGGCGGCCTTCCGCTAGCGCATCATCGGGCGGTGAAGACGAGAGCGGAGCGCCACGCCGGCACGGCGAAGCCGCCGACGCAGCGCGCGAAGCGCGGGGCGCGGCAGACGGCGCGGCAGGATCCCGAACGCGGCGTCACGAGCCGTGCGCGGAAGGCGGTCCAGGGCCTGGAGCGCGTGCCGGATCCGAGGTACGGCGGGCGGCCCGGCAAGGAGCGCTCGAAGTGGCCCACCGGGTCGCGCAAGAAGCCCCGCTAGGCGCGGCCGCGCGCGTCGGCCGGCGGCGAGGCGCGCGACCGGCGCGATGGCGGCGTGCGACGCGTCGGACGCGCACCCCGCCGCCTGCTCCGCCCGTCCGCGGCGTCCCGCGCTAGCGGTCCGAACGGACCGCGCCGGTCAGCCGACCGCCCCGCCGCCGCGTCGTCCGCCGGCGCACCGTGCGCCGGGCGATCGCCGGACAGACCGCCGATCGCCGCGGCGGGACGCTCGCCGCGGAGGTGTCCCGATGAAGATCCTCTTCGCGACCGACGGATCGGAGGGCTCGGCCGTCGCGCTCGACCTCCTCCTCGACATGCCGCTCGGCCCGGCCGACCACGTCGCCGCACTGTCGGTGCCGGTCCACCACTACTTCGCGCTGGATCCGATGGGCACGTTCGCCGCCGAGCTCGTGCAGGCCGAGATCGATCACGCCGCCTCCCTCGCGGAGGAGGTGCGCAAGCGGTTCGGCGCCCGCGGCATCGAGACGAGCGCGCACAGCGACGGCGGGCCCGTGGTCGACACGACCATCGCGGTCGCGCGGCGCGAGCGCTGCGACCTCATCGTCGTCGGCTCGCGCGGGCTCGGCGCGGCCGCCTCGTTCCTCATGGGCAGCGTCGCCCGCGGCCTCGTCCGGGGCTCAGAGATCCCCGTGCTCGTCGTGCGCGACCGCCGCGTCGCGCCCACGCGCGTCCTCGTCGGCGTCGACGGCTCCGCCGACTCGGACGCGTCGCTCGAGCTCCTCATGCGGCTGCCGCTGCCGAAGGACGCGACGATCACGCTCATGCACGTCATCGCGGACGTGCCGGGCTGGCCGCCGCAGGGCCTCGCCGCGAGCGTGAAGGTCGCAGTCGACGCCGAGCTCACACGCCAGGCGGGCGTCGTCCTCGAGCGTGCCTCGGCCAAGCTCGGCGGCCGGACCGTGGGTGCGGTGCTCGCGGAGCGCGGCCGCGTCGCGAAGCGGATCGTGGACCGCGCGTCGAGCGACGGTACGGACCTCGTCGTGATCGGCGCACGCGGGACGGCGTCCGTCGGCCGGCAGCACGGCACGGTCGCGGACGAGATCGTCCACGGCGCGCGGTGCGCCGTGCTCGTGGTGCGAGCGCCCGCCCCGGTCGCGCCGCGCAAGGCCGTCGCCGAACGCGAGCTCGTGCACGTCGGCTAGCGCTCGGCGGCGCCGCGCGCCCGCATCCGCGCGAGGACGTTGAACGCGCCCCGCGAGGCCGCCGCGCTCTCGCGCTCGAGCGCGGTCATGCGCGAGCGGATCCGCTCCGCCGGCGTGGCGCCGGTCCACCGCCCTCGCGATGCCGGGCTCCTCCGTCACGGTCCAGACGACCTGCCGCGCGGCGCCTCGAGACCCAGCCCGCGTCGCCGACCTCGTGGGCGAGCGTCGGGGCGGCGACGCGCTGCGCGATCCTCCCGGCGGCGGCGACCGCGAGTCGCGAGCGTCAACGCGAGACCTATACGCGCGTTCATGTTCGGGTCCTCCTCCCGCGGGCGTGACGCGGATGCAGGCCCGGCGCGACGGCCGTCCGGACGGCGTCGCGGCCGCCGCGCCGCCCGGGTGTTGCGTGCGGGCGCCGTACGCGCGCCGGGCCGATCCGCGGCGCGCGCAG
>DASSSF010000144.1:0-2224 GCA_035708565.1 Candidatus Limnocylindria bacterium | reverse complement strand
GAGTCGCTCCTGCGGCTCCCGATCCCCAACGAGCTCGCTCGATATGCGCGCACACTGCTTCGTGTCGAGCCGCCTGCCGACGATTCGCCGCGCGCGATCCACCGCTTCCGCCGCGCGACAGAGCCGTGGGCGCTCGACGCGCTCGCGTTCGCGGGGGCCTGGGAGCGGGCCGACGCCGTCCGGGCGGCGCGAGACGCCGAGCCCGCAGAGCCGCTCTTGCGTGGAGATGACGTCCTCGAGCTCGGCATCGAGCCGGGCCCGGAGGTGGGCCGGCTGCTGGAGCTGGTCGCGGAGGAGCGCGCCGTGGGGACGATCTCGACGCGCGAGGAAGCAATCGATCTGGCGCGCAAGGAGGCCCGCTCAGCATCATGAGAATCGACACGCCCCCGACTCAGACGCGTGCGCTTTTCGCCGCTAGAGTCGCAGTGGGGAGGAGGCGGAGGGCACCAATGAACGGGAGGGTGAAGTGACCGAGACCGACGCCCTCCGCGGGCGCTTCGCCGCCACGGCCGCGCGGCTGGCCGAGCTCGAGGAGAGCCGCCGCGCGGAGCTGACCGAGCGGGTGCGTCGCTTCGTCCAGCCCACCGGCGACGAGCGGGCGCTTGACGCGGGAACCGGTACCGGCGCGCTCGCATTCGCCCTGGCGCCGCACGTCCGCGAGGTGGTCGCCGTGGACGTCGTCCCGGAATTGCTCGCCGAGGCGCGCAAACGAGCCGGCGACTTCCCGAACGTCACCTTCCGGGAAGGAGACGCGACGCGCCTCCCGCCGGACCTCGGCGCGTTCGACCTCGCCGGGAGCCTCCGCACCCTCCACCACATCCGGCGGCCCGAGCTGGCCGTTGCCGAGCTTCGGCGCGCGACCAGATGGGGCGGCCGCATTCTGGTCGCCGACCTCGTCGCCCCGGCGGACCCGCTCGTCGCGCTCGACCTCGACCGCTTCGAGCGAACGCGAGACCCGAGCCACCAGCGCACCCTGTCCGACGCTGACTTCCGCCACTTCTTCGAGGCGAACGACCTCCGCCTGGTGCGCGCCGAGTTCGAGACCCGCGCGACCGACCTCGACGCCTACCTCGACCTGGCCGGGTGCGAAGGCGACGAGCGCGAAGCTGCGCAGGCGCTGGCTCCGCGCCGGGACTCGTTTCCGGTGACGGTCGGCTGGTACCTGCTGGCGCGCTAGCGGCGGCGAAACGTCAGGAGCGCCACTTCACGCTGCAGCCGACCGGCGGCGTCTCGCGCACGGACGGCTCGCGGCCGGCGAGCACCGCCTCGATCGCGTCACGCAGGTAGCGCTCGGAGACCTGCGTCTCGTCTCGCGAGTCGTCGATCGCGCCGTGATAGACGAGCCGGCGGTCGCGGTCGAAAAGGAACACCTCCGGCGTGCGCTCGGCGCCGTACGAGCGCAGAGCCGACTGGTCCTCGTCGTACAGGTAGTCGAAGTTGAACCCCTGCTGCTCGGCACGCGCCTGCATCGCCTCGAACGAGTCTTCCGGATACGCGTCGGCGTCGTTCGAGCTGATCGCGACGAGGCGAAAGCCGCGGTCGCCGAACTCGCGCTGCAACTCGACCATCCGGCCTTCCCAGGCCTGCACGTAGGGGCAGTGGTTGCACGACCAGACGACGGCGAGCGCGTCGGCGTAGGCGTAGTCGTCGAGCGAGTGGTTGCGGCCGTCCACGCCGGGCAGGTCGAAAGGCGGGGCTTCGGTGGTGAGCGTCAGCGTCATGTGAGCGCGGCCTCCAGTTGTTTGCGGGTCGGCACGGGGGAGACGCGGCCGTCCGGGAGGTAGTAGATACGACAGTTGAGCGCAGGTCGGGACTCCGCTCCGGCGGGATCGACGTCCCGGCCGTCGATGCGGATCGTCGGCGAGCCGGGGAACGCGAGCCGCTCGGCCTCCTCCTGCGTCCGCACCTCCCGCATCGACACCCCCGATTCGATTCCGCGCTCGCTCAACACCTCTTCGAGCAGCTCCTTCGCCTCCGGATACGACGGGCAGCCCTTCCAGTAGAAGAGCTCGATCGTCACGGGAGCTAACGGTAGCGGCCTGGACGCACCCTGCCGAGCGAGACCGCCCGCGTCAGCAGCCCGGGCGCGGCGGCCTGCATCCACGCCGCGGGCCGGTACCAGCCTGGAACGAAGATCTCCGTCCGACCGCGATCGAGCGCCCGGACGATTCGCCGCGCGACGTCGTCCGGCTCCATGACGATGCGCCCGAAGCGTCCCTGAAGC
>DASSSF010000143.1:0-3294 GCA_035708565.1 Candidatus Limnocylindria bacterium | reverse complement strand
CCGGCCGTGGACCACGGCGCGCTCGCCCGGGCGCACGTCGCCGGGACGGGCGGCCTCCTTCCCCCGCGTGATCTTCGTCTGCGGCGTGAGCTTGAAGGCGACCTCGTGACCGTCGCGCGCCTTCACGACGATGCGCTCGGCGGTGACGCTCGCGACGGTGCCGAGCGCGCGATCTCCCTCGTGCGCCGCCGCGCGCGCCGGCGCGAGCGCGGCGAGCGCGGCGACCAGGGCCGCGACCGGGACGGTGCGATGCATGAGAGCCTCCTCTCGTGTGACGTCTAGTGACGGTGCCCGCGGTCCTCGCCGCCGCGCGCCCGCGGCGCGGGCTCCTCCCCGCGCAGGAACGACTCCTCCTCCTCGCGCTCCTCCGCCTCCGCGGGCGAGCGCGGGTTGAGCGCCTCCATCCGCTGCCGCTCCTCGGCGGTGAGCGCCGGGAGGCGGCGGATGAAGTGCACGAGCTGCCAGCTCTCCTGCGCGCTCCCGTCGCCGCCCCACGCGGGCATTCCGGTGAAGCGGACGCCGCTCTCGATGATGTGGAACAGCTCCCCGTCGCTCAGCCGCTGCGTCTCCGGGCGGCGCATGTCCGGCGCGCGCGGGTAGAGCTTCCGCCCCATCGGCGTGTTCCCGCTCCCGTCGTTGGCGTGACACGTCGCGCAGTGGTCGGCGAAGTGCGCGAGCCCGGCGGCGATCGCCTCGGGGCCTGCGGGGACCGGGTTCCGGGCCGCGCGCGCGGGCGCGGGGATCGCCCAGTGCCGGAGGGCGCGGGCGAGCCGCGCCTCGAACGCGGTGGGCTCGGTCCGCGCCGAGATCCCGCCGCGGAACAGGAGCGCCGCGCCCCCCGCGGCGAGCGCGAGGAGCAGGACGGCAACGGCGCCCGCCGCGAGGCACCAGCGTCTCATGGCGATCCTCCCGCTCACCGCTGGTAACGGCGGGCGCGGGGACGCGCAAGGGGGGAGCGCCCCCGCTCCCCCCGGACCCGCACCCGCCCGACGGCGCAGTGGGCGAAGCCCGCGTCAGAACGACCCGGCGAGGTAGGCCGTGGCGACGTGCGCGAAGTACGAGTCGTACGTCGCGTTCGCGTACAGGAAGCGTGTCGTGTTCTCGACGCTGCGTCCGGCCATGTACGGCGACATCCGCTCCCAGGCGAAGTCGTCGAGGTCGTAAGACTGGAACAGGTAGCGCAACCCCGCGCGGGCGTTCGGCGAGAGCCGCCACCCGAGGTCGGCAATCACCTCGTGGAGCCGGCTCTTGACCGTGGGCCAGTCGTTCGCGATCGCGTTGTCGAGCGTCGTGAACGGGCCGGTCGCGACGATCGGGTTCGGGTTGAACGTGTCGACCTTCACGTCGCTGAAGGAGAAGCTGTAGCGGGCGTCCAGGACGAGCCGCTCGGGCACGAGCTGCAGCGTCGCGCCGACCCCGACCGTGTTCACCGTATCGACGACGTTGGAGCGCCAGTAGTTCACGGGCGAGAACTGATCCGCGAGCGTCGTGGCGGTGATGGGATCGACCAGGGTGGACTTGCCCGCCTCGTCCTTCGCGCCGCTCGCGATCCGTTCCTTGCGGCGCTCGTAAGAGTAGCTCGCGAACAGCGCCAGGCGATCGGCGGGCGTGACCGTCACGTCGAGCGACCCGAGGGCGCTCGTGACGTCGGTCCGTCCAAAGCGGAACGCGTCGAGGATCGTCCCGCCCTCGGTCTGGCCACCGTATTCCTCGTCCACGAACCGCCCGAGCACCCCGAACGAGATCATCCGGGTCGGGGCGTACTGCACGCGCGCGTCGGCGAGGTGCCGCGTGCGGTCCGCCCAGTTGAAGTTGACGAGCCCTCGCGCCTCGGGGTTCTCGCGGCTCGCGCCGCGCAGGTACCCCTGGTTCGTCCGGTCCGAGAACCGGTAGCGGCCCTTCAGCGACGCGTTTCGGACCGGCTTCAGCGTGAAGCTGGCGCCGGCGGAGTACTCGTCGAGCCGGTCGACGCGCAGGTGATCGTAGCGCCACCCCTCCCATCCGCCCTCGACCCCGACCGAGAGGATCCGCGTGACGCGGGTGTCGACGCTCGCGTCCACCTCGTGCCGCCAGTAGTCGAACACCTCGTTCCGGACCGGCTCGCCGGGGTCGTTCCTCACCGTACGCCAGAACGAGTCGCCGAACGCGGAGTAGCCAGGGAAGGTGATCTCGTCGGAGCGCCCGTCGTAGCGGTACAGGCGGTACTTGGCGGCGACGGTCACGACGTCGACGGGACGCACGGTCGCTGCGAGCGAGCCCGCGATGGTCCGGACATCGCCGCCGAGGTCGCGCCGCGGGCGCGCGAGGTCGGCCGCGCTGGTGGTGGACGGCCGCGCGATCACCGCGGAGTTCAGGGTGTAGGGCTCGAACGCCTGGTCCTGGGTGACGATCCCGTAGCTCAGGCTCGCCGCGAGCCTGCCGTGCATGGGCAGGTTCACGCCACCGGACGCCGTGACCCGGCGAGTGCTCCCAGAGCATGGGCGCCTTCTTCTCGCCGTGACACTCGTAGCACTTGTCGTTGATCGACCTCGCGTCGACGAGCGCCCGCGAGCGGGCGCCGTGCGGGTTGTGGCAGGAGGAGCAGGACATCGTCCCGGACAGCGAGGCGCGCGTCGCGTCGCGCAGCGGGTGGCGCGAGCGCTTCATCGCGTCGGCGCGGACGTCGAAGTGGCACGCGAAGCACGTCGAGGGCTCGTCGGCCCTCGCGAGGAGCCGCTCGCGCCCGCCGTGCACCGAGTGGCAGCCGGTGCAGGAGACCTCGTGCGCCTCGTGGGCGCTGCCCCTCCAGAAGCTGCGCCGCGTCTCGCGGCCGTGGCAGCGCATGCACGCCTCTGCGCCCCGCTCCGCCCCGGCGGTCTTGAAGCTGAGCACCTGCGCCGGGTCGCCCGTCTGCGCGTGGGCGGAGGCGCCGACGTGGCACGTCTCGCAGCTCGCGAGGGCGGAGCGCGCCGCGCGTGCGTGAGGATTCCCCGCGAACGCCGTCACGACCGCCTCGTGGCAGTCGGAGCATTGCGCCGTCGCCTGGGCGCGGACGCTCGCCGGCGCGGCGAGGAGGAGCGCCGCGAGGGCGCCGAGGACCGGCGCGACGTGGCTGCGTGCACCACGGGTGGACGTCGGTGGGATCGGTGTCTGCTGTCTCATGGTGAACGTTCCTCGTGCTGGAGCGGAGCGGCAGCGTGAGGGCCCACGCCGAGCTGCCGGCGCGCCGGTCCCTACCACCGCGCGCACGCCGTGGCGTCGGCGCTTCGGGTGCGACCCGCATGGCGCGTCCGCCCTCCGGACGGCTGGCGGAGG
>DASSSF010000142.1:0-8663 GCA_035708565.1 Candidatus Limnocylindria bacterium | reverse complement strand
CTCGCGCTGCGCGAGCGGGGCGTACCGGTCACGCTCGGCTCCGGCGCCGCCGCGGCCGAGGAGCGCTTCGCCGCCCGCGAGGGGGCCCCGGCGGGCCGCTAGGCCATGTGCCGCCCGTGCCCGCTGCCCGCGTAGAGGCCGGGCCGGAACAGCATCACGGCGATCATCAGCGGACACGCGAGTAGAAGCCGAGGTCGAGCGGGACCGCGACGGCGCACATCACGACGCACATCTCGAGCGCGTGGCGTGCGAGACGGCCGGCGGATGCGAGGCGGATCCGCGTGGCGACGGAGCCGGCGGTGGTTCCCTCCGTGAGCAACGCTCGCGAGGGATGCTGAGGTCCCCGCCCGGGCGCAGGAGTGTCCGGCATCCGCCGGGCCCGGCCGCGCGGCGCTGCCCGACACGACCGTGACCGACGGCCGTAGCCGCGCGCCGGCGCGCCGCTAGGGTCGGAGGACGTGCAGAGAACGGCGGCGGCGCGCGCCGCGAAAGGACGTCACGGGATGCTCGATACCTTCATCGGTCTCCTGCCGCTCGCGGTCGGCCTCGGCGTGTTCGCGGCGGTCGTCGCGTTCCTCATCGCGCGCGAGATGGCGATCGGCGCGTGGCTCGTCGCCGCGTTCCTCATCGGCCACGGCCTCGTGCACGTCATGTTCGTCGCCCCGCAGCCGGCTACCGCGGCACCGGCCGCGTCCGGCGTTCCGTACCCGTTCGACCTCGCGCGCTCGTGGCTCGTGGGCACCGGACTCGACGTGACGACCGTCCGCACGATCGGCGGGACGCTGACCGTGCTCGTGGTGGTCGG
Source organism: Candidatus Limnocylindria bacterium (assembly GCA_035708565.1). GTDB lineage: Bacteria > Chloroflexota > Limnocylindria > P2-11E > P2-11E > JACDAF01. Next base: position 7,858 of record DASSSF010000142.1, on the reverse strand, counting down.
CTACGCGCTCGCCGCGCTCGCGACCGTCGACCTCGTCGTCCCCGCCGCGTGGTGGGGCGGCCTCACGATGGCGGCGACCGTCGCCTCCGTGGCGCTCCTGATCGTGGCGCTCACGCCGGGCATCGTCCTGGGCCTCGCGATCGACGTGGTGCTCACGTGGCTCGTGATCGCGTCCGTCTGGGTGCCGCGCACGCGCTTCGCGCTCGGAGGCTGAGCGCCGGCTACTTGCCGGCGTGATCCTCGGTCGCCGCGCCCGGCCGCTCGGTGATCCGGCGGTCGTGCGGCGTCGCGTGGTCGACGCCCGGCTTCACGCCGGGCCGCGCGCCGAACGACGCGGCCCGCATGCCGTCCATCTCCGCCGGGTTGTCGTGGCGCATGACGAACGGCGCGAGCGCCCAGACGATCGCGCGGAGCGGCTCGGGGTCCGCGATGCGTGCGCCGAAGCGGTCGGAGACGAAGCGCAGGTACTCGTTCGGCCAGACGAGCCGCCGGACCTCGTCGCGCGCCGTCGCCGAACGCGGCACGCAGCCCGAGTGGCTCAGCGTGAACCCGTGCTCGCTGTCGCCGGCGCGCGACCACGACACGACCCCGTCGTCCGGTAGGAGCGGCTTCGCGCACACGTCGCAGACGAGGTCGTACTCCGCCATCTGCCACCATTGTCATCGGATGGAGAGATACAGCGAAGCGGTAGGGGACCCACGCGGCGTCGGGGCGGGGGCCCCGACGCAAGGGCGCTATGGATCGTGGGGGAGGATCCTCCGCGTGGACCTGACCGCCGGCACGACGGCGGTCGAGGAGATGGACGAGGCGACGTTCCGCCGCCACCCCGGCGGCCGTGCGCTCATCGCCCACTACCTCCTGCGCGAGCTGCCGCCGGGCACCGACGCGCTCGCGCCCGAGAACGTCCTCGTGTTCGCGATGGGCGTGCTGACCGGGACGCCGCTCTCGGGCGCCTCGCGCCATGCCGTCGGCGCGAAGTCGCCGATCTCCGGCGGCTTCGGCGAGGCGGAGGTGGGCGGCTTCTGGGGCGCCGAGCTAAAACGCGCCGGCTGGGACGCGATCGTGGTGAAGGGCGCCGCGAAGGCGCCGGTCTATCTCTTCGTCAAGGACGACCGCGTCGAGATCCGGGACGCGGCGCACCTCTGGGGCCGCGAGATCATGGACACCGAGGAGGCGCTCAAGGCCGAGGTCGGCGAGCGGCTCGCGCGGGTCTGCGAGATCGGCCCGGCCGGCGAGAACCTCGTGCGCTACGCGGGCATCGTGAACGACTTCAAGGACATCGCCGGCCGCGCCGGCCTCGGCGCGGTGATGGGGTCGAAGCGCCTCAAGGCGATCGTCGTCAAGGGCTCGAAGAATCTGCCGCTCGCGGACGCCGCGAAGGTGAAGGAGATCGGGCGCTCGGTCGCGGACCGGCTCCAGGAGGACCATTGGGCGTTCCACAACTTCGGCACGGGCATGGGCCTCGACGGCTACACGCGCGTCGGCGGGATGGCCGTGCGCAACTACGAGGGCGGTCCGTTCGAGGCGGCGGCGGACGTGAGCGCGGAGGCTCTCGTCGAGCGCGGCTGGCGCATCAAGATGGAGGCCTGCTGGGCCTGTTCGGTGCGCTGCAAGAAGGTCGTGAAGCTCGAGCAGCCGTACCGGATCGACCCGAAGTACGGTGGCCCCGAGTTCGAATCGACGGCGGCGCTCGGGCCGGACTGCGGCATCGGCGACCTCGCGGTCATCGCGAAGGCGAACGAGCGCTGCAACGCGCTCGGCGTGGACACGATCTCGCTCGGCGCGACGGTCGCCTGGGCGATGGCCTGCCGGAAGGCGGGGCTCCTGCCCGACGCGGAGGTCGACGCCGAGCCGCTCGAGTTCGGCAACGGCCGCGCGCTCCTCGCGGCCGTCGAAGCGATCGCGCACCGCCGCGGCCTCGGAGACGCCCTCGCGGAGGGGAGCGAGCGCGCCGCGGCGCGGCTCGGCGTGGGCGCCGAGCTGCTCACGACGGTGAAGGGGCTCGAGATCGCGATGCACGACCCGCGGCAGCGCACCGAGTACGGCAGGCAGGTGCGGGTGTCGTACGCGACGAGCCCGTCGGGCGGGGACCACATGAACAGCAACCTGCCGCACCGCTCGATGCGCAACACGGTGGGCATGTGCTTCTTCCTCAAGTACGACGACGCGAAGATGACGGAGATCCTCAACGCGGTGACGGGCTGGGGTCTCACCAAGGACGAAGTTCTCCTTCATGGCGAGCGCGGCCTCGCGATGGCGCGCCTCTTCAACCTCCGGGAGGGTCTCGATACGGGCACGGACCGGCTCCCCGAGCAGGTCATGAGGCCGCATGTGTCCGGCGTGCTCTCGAAGGTGCGCCTCGACGAGGGCTCCGTGCGCGAGCAGGTCGTCGACTACTACCGCCAGCGCGGGTGGGACGAGAACGGCGTGCCGACGCCCGAGACGCTCGCGTCTCTCGGCCTCTCCGAGTACGCCGCAGGCTGACCGGCCGCGCCGCGAGCGGCGCGCCGACGAGCGCAGGAGGCGCCGCGGGGCGCACCGACCGGGCGCGCGCCGCGTCATCCCGCGCTGGCAGATCGCCGCGGTCGGCGGGCTCGCCGCGCTGGCGGCGGCCGTGCTGATCGTCCTCGGCGGGTCGGGGTCGCGGCCACCCGACGTGCCGAGCGTCGCGACGAGCCCGCCCGGCGCGTCCCTCAAGATCCGCGGCGACGTCGCGGCGCCCGTCGAGGTCGAGGAGTGGTCGGACTTCCAGTGCCCGTTCTGCCGCCAGCTCGCGCTCGACGTCGAGCCGAAGGTCCTCGCGAGCCGCGTACAGACGGGCCGCGCGAAGGTCGTCTGGCGGCACTTCGCGTTCCTCGGCCAGGAGTCCTCGTGGGCGGCCGAGGCGTCCGAGTGCGCGAACGACCAGGGGAAGTTCTGGGAGTACCACGACAAGCTCTTCGCGGAGCAGGCGGGCGAGAACAGGGGCACGTTCCGCAAGGACGCGCTCAAGCGCTTCGCCTCCGACCTCGGGCTCGACCGCGCGGCCTTCGACGCGTGCCTCGACGGCGGGCGCCACACCGCGCGCGTCGCCGCCGACACGGCGGCGGGACGCCAGAAGGGCGTGACCGTGACGCCGACGCTCTTCGTGAACGGGCGCAAGAGCGAGGGCGTCCCCACCGTCGCGCAGCTCGAGGCCGCGATCGACGCGGCGAGGTGAGCCCGCGGGCCCGGTCCGTGCTCGCGCTCGCGCTCGCGCTCGCGGGCGTCGCGATCGGCGTCTACCTGACCTGGACGCACTACGCCGGGATCCCGCCGGTGTGCGTCGGCGGGGTCGCGGGCTGCGAGGTCGTGCAGTCGAGCCGCTTCGCGACCGTCGGCGACGTGCCGGTCGCCGCGATCGGGGTGCTCCTGTACGGGTCCATCGCCGTCCTCGCCGCCGCGGGCCTCCGCGCAAGGACGCTCGCACCGTCGCTCGTCCTCGCGACGTTCGGCGCGGTGCTCGCCGGCGTCCTCTATTCGGCGTACCTCACGTACCTGGAGCTGTTCGTCCTCGGCGCGGTCTGCACGTGGTGCGTCGTGTCCGCCGTCGTCCTCGTCGCGCTGCTCGCGGTCGTCGCGGTCGACCTCCGCGAGGCGACGCGGTGAGGTTCTCGTTCGAGCCGCTCGCCCGGGAGCACCTCCCGCTCCTCGAGCGCTGGCTCCTCCTGCCGCACGTGCGGGAGTGGTGGGACGACACCCCCGGCGCGCCGTACCCGGACCTCTCGGGCTACGAGGCAGCGCTGCGCGGGGAAGACCCCACCGACAACTTCCTCATCCTCGCCGACGGGCGGCCGGTCGGCTTCATCGAGTCGTACGTCATCCAGGACGATCCGGAGTACGCGCGGCATGTCGGCGTCGAGGAGCGCGCGGCGGGTGTGGACCTGTACATCGCGGAGGCCGACATGCTCCACCGCGGCCACGGCGCGCCGATCCTCCGCCGGTTCCTGCGGGACGTGGTGTTCCCGCGGTACGGCGTCGGGCTCTGCGTCATCGGGCCCGCGACCGCGAACGCCGCCGCGATCCGCGCGTACGAGAAGGCCGGGTTCCGGCACTGGAAGGACGTCGCCATCCCGGGCGAGCGCTGGCCGGAGCGCCTCATGACGCTGCGGCGCGAGGACCTCGCGTGAGGATCCTCCTGACCGGGTTCGATCCCTTCCTCGGGCGCGCGCTCAACCCGTCGTGGGAAGCGGCGCGGCAGCTCGACGGCGAGGTCGTCGCGGGGGCGTGGATCCGGGCGATCCGCGTCCCGGTCGTCTACGGCGAGTCGGTCGCGGCGATCGCCGCCGCGCTCGAGCAGGAGCCGGTCGACGGCGTGATCATCGGCGGGCTCGCCTACGGGCGCGCGGCGGTGAACGTGGAGGCCATCGCGCACGCCGTCGGGGACGTGCCGTGGTCGCCGGACAACGCGGGGAACGCGCTGTCCAACGCGCGCAGCGACGGCGATCCGGACGGTCCCGACGCCCTCCTCGCGACCGCCCCGGTGCGCGCGATCGCCGCCGCGCTCAACGCGGCGGGCATCCCCGCGGTCGTGTCGTGGGACGGGGGCGCGTACGTGAGCAACGCGACCCTCTACGGCACCCTGCGCCACATCCGCGACCGCGGCCTGCCCGCGCGCGCGACGTACCTCCACGTCCCCGCGCTGCCGGAGATGACGACCGGCACCGCGGTGCCGTCGATGCCCCTCGCCACGATCGTCCGGGCGTTCCGCCTGGCCTGCGAGGTCGTCGCGACGCACGCGGGGCCCGACGCGCCGCTCCGGCGGTGGCCGAGCGTGCTGCCTCCCCTTCTGGGATGATCGCCGCCGATCGGGGGTGAGCCGCATGGGTCTGCTCGAGGGGAAGAAGGCGCTCATCACGGGCGTCGGGAACAAGCGCAGCATCGCGTGGGGGATCGCGACGGCGTTCCAGCGCGAGGGCGCCGAGCTCGTGTTCACGTACGCGTCCGAGCGGCTCAAGGAGAACGTCGACGAGCTCGTCGGCACGCTGCCCGGCCGCGAGCGGATCCCCGTGCTGCCGTGCGACGTCACGAAGCAGGAGGAGATCGACGCGCTGTTCGCGGACCTCGACGGGCGCTGGGGAAGGCTCGACATCCTCGTCCACTCGATCGCGTACGCGGCGGTCGAGGACCTCAAGGGCCGCTTCCACGAGATCAGCCGTGACGGGCTCAAGCTCGCGATCGACGTGAGCGCGTACTCCCTCGTGTCCCTCTGCCGGGGGGCCCTTCCGCTCTTCGGGAGGGCCGGCGGCGGGTCGGTGATGTCGCTGACCTACAACGCGGTGGACCGCGTCGTCCCCTCGTACAACTCGATGGCGATGGCGAAGGCGGTCCTCGAGGCCGCGACGCGCTACCTCGCGGCCGACCTCGGTCCCGAGAACGTGCGCGTGAACTGCATCTCCGCGGGCCCGCTCAAGACCCTCGCCGGAAGCGCGGTCAGGGGGATCAGCCAGGCGCGCGATCTCATGGAGGCGAAAGCGCCGCTCCGCCGGAACATCACGCAGGACGAGGTCGGCAACGTCGCGGTGTTCCTCGCGAGCGAGTGGTCGCGCGCGGTCACCGGCGCGACGATCTTCGCCGACAACGGCTTCAACATCCTCGGCGTCTGGGAGTGATCCCCCGCCTACGTCGGGCGGGGGAGGATCCGCACCACGGACGGGGGAGACCCGCGTGGCGATCCGGTATCGCGCGCGCCGGACGCGAAAAGACGGCCCCCTGCTAAGCCCCTGCTAAGAGCCCCCGCCGCACATTGCGGGCACACGAGACCGCTGGGGGTGGCTTCCAGGCATGGACGAGCGCGAGCGGACACTGGCGTCGCGGATGAGCCGTCCGGCTCAGGCCGCGCCGTCGCGCCGCATCGACGCTCCCATCGAGGGCGAGGCGGGCCGGAGGTGGGACCGGCCCGCCAGCCAGCCTCCGGCCCCGACCCGCGAGGAGATCGAGCGGCAGCTCCTCGCCAGGTGGCGCGCCGAGGTCACGCCGGGCGCCGCGCCGGCCGCCGGGCCCGCGCCCGCGCGCCACGCCGACCCGGAGGGCGATCCGCGCGCGGCGCTCCTCTCCGCGGGGCCGCTCTGGCAGCCGCAGGCGTGGGAGCGCCCCGCCGCGCCCGCACCGACAGCATGGAGCGCGGCCGCCCCTCAGCCGGCGGCCGCGCCGACCGTGCCGACGGTGTCCGCCGTGCCGGCGCCGCCGCAGGCGCCGGCCTACCGGTCCGACCGGTACGACCCGCTGAGCGGCGCTGTCGTCGAGGACCTCGATCAGGGCCGCCGGCGGGTCGAGGAGCTCCGCCGCGCGCAGGAGTACCGCCACCAGGAAGAGTCGAAGTTCGCGGAGGAGCTCGAGCGCCGCCGCGTGCTCCACGAGCGCGCGCTCGAGCAGCGCCGCCTCACGGCCGAGGCGCAGCTCCTCGAGGAGCTCGAGGCCCATCGCGCCGACGAGCAGCGCCGGTTCGTCGACTGGCGGACCGAGCAGGTCGGCCGCTTCGAGCAGGAGCTCGCGCTCCGCGCGCTCGAGTTCGAGCGCCGCCTCCAGGAGCGCCGCGCCGCCGAGGAGCGCGCGCTCGAGGACCTCCGCCGGCAGCACGAGCTCCGGCTCGCGCAGCGCAGCCGCGACGAGGAGGTCGCGCTCACGGCCCGGCTCAACGAGATCCTCGACAGCTTCGCCGCGGCGCGCGACCAGATCGCGGACCTGCCGGCCCAGACGCGCGCGGCGCTCGACCTCGCGGTGCGCGACGGAAGCGACGCGCTCCGCCGCGCCGGCGAGGAGATGTACCGCGCGCAGGCCGGCGACCCGTATCAGTACGGCGCCGGCGAAGCGCCGCGCCAGCCCGACCCGCGGGTCGCGTACTTCCCGAGGGCCGCGACCAGCTAGACCGAAACCTCCATCCAACCCTCCCTTGTGGCTCGAGCGCCGCTTCCCCCGGAGCGGCGCTCGGTGCTTTCTAGGAGGCGGAGCGGCCCTCGTACGCGCGCTCGACCTCGGCGACGTCGATCTTCCTGCATCGCGCTCCTCCTACGACGCGCGGGCGCCGGAAAGGAGACCTGACAGCCACCGCCGCTCGCGCTCGATCGTCGTAGCGGGTCCGTGGCCGGGGTAGACCTTCGTCGCCGGGTCGAACGCCGCGACGCGCTCGAGGCTCCGCGTCATCGCGCCGGGGTCGCCGCCCGGCAGGTCGGTCCGGCCGATGCTGCCGGCGAAGAGCAGGTCGCCCGTGAACAGGATCCCCTCGGCCGGGATGTGGAAGGACGACGATCCCTCCGTGTGGCCCGGCGTGTGGACCGAGCGCACGTCGACGTCGCGGAGGTAGGTGAGCGGTCCCTCCTCGAGAAGGTCGTCCGGCGCGGTCTCGCGCATCTCGCCCAGGTCGATCATCGAGGGTGGGCGCCGCGCGGGGTCGAGGCGGTACGCGTCGAGCCGGTGGATCGCGAGGCGCGCGCGCGTGGCTTCCTTGAGAGCCGCGTTCGCGAAGATGTGGTCGTCGTGCCCGTGCGTGTCGAGGATCGCGAGCAGGCGGAGGCCGTCGTCACGGATCGCTCGCATGACCTCGCGCTCGCCCATCGCGGGATCGACGCAGATCGCGTCGCCTCTGTCGTCGATCACGAGGTACGTGCCGTTGTCGAATGGCGGGACGCGCCACGCGAGCACGCGCATCTTCTGAGGGTATCGTTCGGTGGTGCGCGAGGCCCTGACCACGGCGCCCGCCCTCGGGGTCACCGAAGGGCGCTCGGCCGTCCTCGGGACGCGCCACATGGTGTCCTCCACGCACTACCTCGCGACGCTGGCGGGCCTGCGGATGTTCCCGCGCGGCGGCAACGCGATCGACGCCGGCGTCGCGGCGGGGATC
>DASSSF010000141.1:0-3106 GCA_035708565.1 Candidatus Limnocylindria bacterium | reverse complement strand
CGCCGTTCGTGGCCCGCGTGCTGGCGGAGCGCACCAAGGTCGGCGAATTGCGCATGGTGACGGATCAGCCGGCGTTCCTCGCGCCGCTCGACGTCGAGACGCTCCCGCTCGACCCGCGCGTCGCCCAGGACCTGCGTCTCCTCGGCATCGTGACCGTCGGCGCGTTCGCGGCGCTCGACCGCGGCTCGGTCGGCGACCGCTTCGGCCGCGGTGCGGCGTACGCGCACGCGCTCGCCTCGGGCGACGACCCGAGCGACGTGGGCGCGACGCCGCCGCGCCGGCGGATCCGTTCGCGGCGGCGCTCGTTCGAGCCGATCGCGTCGAAGGAGCAGCTCGTGTTCTTCCTGCGCCGGATCGCCGACGAGGTCGCGGCCGGGCTCGCTCGGGACGGGCTCGCGGCGCTCCGCGTCGCGCTCGTGCTCGAGCGCGAGAAGGACGGCGCGCTCGCGGTCGTCGCGGCCGCGCCGCTCCGCCTCGACCGCCTGCTCCTGCCGCCCACGGCCGACGCGGCCGCGATCGTCCGGTCGCTGCGCTGGGCGCTCGACGAGTGGCCCGAGCTCGGCTGCGTCACGGGCGCGTCCGTCGAGGTCACCGAGGCGGAGCCGCTCCGCGGCCGTCAGCTCGGGCTGTTCGCCGCCGACGGAGCGCGTCTCGAGGAGGCGATCGGTGTCGCGCAGCACCTGCGCGGACGGCTCGGCCCGGGCGCCGTGCTGCGCGCGCGCGTCGCGGACCCGGACGCGCGGCTGCCCGAGCGCGAGGGCGAATGGTCGGAGGTGGTCGCGTAAGTGCTTCGCAATACAGCCGTCGTTCTCCTCACCCGGAAGCAAGGTTCCGGTCTCGGCCTCACTAGGCTGTGAGGCTCTACGCCGAGCCGATCCCCGTGCGTCTCGTCTGGTCGGAGGGCGAGCCCGAGGCGCTGCGCATCGGCACGATGCGCCTCGCGATCGCCGAGCTCGTGCGCCGCTGGCGCGTGGACGCGGAGTGGTGGGAGAACGGCGCCGACCGCGAGTACCTGACCGTGCGCACCGTCGACGGGCAGCTCATCGACCTCTTCACGGATCGCCGCACGCACGAGTCCTACCTGCAGCGGATCATGGACTGACGTGCCGCATGCCCGGCTTCGTGCACCTCCACGCGCACTCGTGCTTCTCCCTGCTCGACGGCTCCTCGACGCCCGAGGCGCTCGTCGACGCCGCGCTCGAGAACGGAGAGGACGCGCTCGCGCTCACCGACACGAACGGGCTCTACGGCGCGGTCCGCTTCTGGGGCTACGCGAAGGAGCGCGGCGTCCGCCCGATCTTCGGGACGGAGCTCGTGCTCCCCCAGATCGGCCCGCTCGTCCTCCTCGCGCGCGACCGCCGGGGCTGGACGAGCCTCTGCCACATCGTCTCCGCGGCGCAGCTCGCGGGGAAGAAGACGGAGCCGCGCCCGACGCTCGCGATGGTCGAGCGGGACAGCGCGGGGCTCTTCGCGCTCAGCGCGAGCGAGGATCCCATCGCGCTCGGCGACCTCGCCCGCGTGTTCGGCGAAGCGCTCTACGTCGAGCTCGTCGATGGGCTCGGCCGCGACGACGAGGCGCGCTGCGACCGGCTCGCCGCGCTCGCGGCGGAGATGGGCCTCGGCACGGTCGTCACGAACGACGTCCACTTCGCGCGGCCCGCGGGGCGGCGCCTCCACGACGTCATGCGCTGCATCGACACGGGAACGACGCTCGACGAGGCCGGCCACCTCCTCGCGCGCAACGCCGAGCGCTGGCTCAAGCCCGAGGCTGCGCTCCGCGAGCGCCTCGCCCGGTTCCCCGAGGCGTTCGCGAACGCGCGCAGGATCGCCGACGCGTGCGACGTGGATCTCGACCTCGGGCACCAGCGCCTGCCCGGGTTCCCCGCGCCGCAGGGGCACACGGCGTTCTCGTTCCTCTACCAGCTGTGCCAGGACGGCGCGCGCGAGAAGTACGGCCGCATCACGCCCGCGGTGTCGAAGCAGCTCGCGCACGAGCTCGAGGTCATCGACCGCTGCGGGCTCGCGGAGTTCTTCCTCATCAACTGGGACATCGTCCGGTTCTGCCGCGAGCGCCGGATCCCCGCGCAGGGCCGCGGCTCCGCTGCGGACTCGATCGTCGCCTATGTCCTCGACGTCACGAAGGTCGACCCGATCGAGCACGACCTCCTCTTCGAGCGCTTCCTGACCGAGGACTCGAAGACCATGCCCGACATCGACCTCGACATCGCGTCGAGCGACCGCGAGGAGGTCATCCAGTACGTCTACCGCAAGTACGGCGAGCGGTGCTCGGCGATGGTGGCGAACCTCGTCACGTACCGCTCACGGAGCGCGTCGCGGGAGATCGCGAAGGCGCTCGGGTTCCGGCCGGAGGTCGTGGACCGCATGTCGAAGGCGATCGACCAGTGGGCCGTCGACCCGCGGATGCACACGCCGTCGGGCGGGCACCATCCCCACTACAGCGGAGCGGTAGGGGACCCATACGGCGTCGGGGCAGGGGCCCCGACGCAAGGGCGATATACGGAGGGGAAGGGTGGCTGGCGGCCGCCCGAGCCGCGGCCGATCGCGGACGAGCTCGCGGAGCTCTCCGACCTGTTCGACGGGAAGGAGCGGGCCCGCTTCCCGCTCTTCCGCGAGCTGACGGAGGCGATCGCGGACCTCCCGCGCCACCTCTCGATCCACAACGGCGGGATGCTCATCACGGCCGCGCCGCTCGTGGACGTCGCGCCGATCGAGCGCGCGACGATGCCGGACCGGAGCGTCGTGCAGTTCGACAAGCGCGACGTCGAGGACCTCGGCCTCGTGAAGATCGATCTCCTCGGCCTGCGCACGCTCTCGCTCATCAAGGACTGCGTCGCGATGATCGACGAGCACCACGGCGTGCGGCTCGACCTCGGCTCGATCCCGCTCGACGACGCCGCGGTCTACGACCTGATCTGCGAGGTCGACACGATCGGCCTGTTCCAGGTCGAGAGCCGCGCGCAGGCGCAGGCGCTGCCGCGCGTGCTGCCGCGGAACTTCGCCGACGTCGTCGTCGAGGTCGCGATCATCCGCCCCGGCCCGCTGCAGGGGAACATGGTGAACCCGTACATCCGCCGCCGGCAGGGGC
>DASSSF010000140.1:0-13477 GCA_035708565.1 Candidatus Limnocylindria bacterium | reverse complement strand
CCCTGTTGGGCCACCTCGGTGTCGCCGAGCTGGAAGCGCGGTCCGCAGAGCCGCAGAAGCGCGCGCGCCATGCGCACACGGTCGTCGATCACCTTCGCGTGGCGATAGGCCTCCTCGCCCGACCGCACGGCCGCGGGCCGGTCGTTCGTATCGCTTTCGGCCTGCGACAGCCGAAGGAGGAGGTCGATGCGCCGCGGATCGTCGACCGGCAGGAGGGCGACGCAGCGATCGAGATGCCTGCGGACCGCCTCGACAGCGACGAGCTCCATCGCCGCGTCGGCCGCCTGCTCGTGATAGCGCATTGCCCGCTCCCGGTCCCCGGCCGCATCGAAGTGGTAGGCGAGGTCCTCGGGGTGGGCCCGGTCCGCGGTCTCGAGCTGCTCCCCGATGAGGGCGTGCAGCCGACGCTGCTCCGGCTTGAGCAGGTCCGCGAGGACGGCCTCGCGGGTCAGCGCGTGGCGGAACGCGTACGTGGCCGAGGGTCCGTCCGCGAGCTCCACGATGAGCTCGGCAGCGACCGCGGCGCGCAGAGCGGCGATGAGCTCCGGCTCGCTCGCGCCGGTGATCCGCTGGAGCAGATCGGGATCGGATCGCTGCCCGATCACCGCCGCCGCGGCCAGAACGCCTCGCACCTGCGGACCCAGCGCACGCATCCGCTGCTGCACTGCGCCGCGAACGGATCGCGGGACCGTGGGGCCGCTGAGCGTCCCCACGATCGCCCACCGACCGTCGCGCTGCACGAGGTCGCCCGATGCCGTGAGGCCGACGAGCACCTCCTCGACGAAGAACGGGTTCCCCTCGCACGCCTCCAGCACGTCGAGCAGCGGCCCCGCAGCCGCCCCTCGCAGCCCAACGGTGCTCTCGACGACGCGCGCGACGTCGGCTCGCGCGAGCGGACCGATCGTCATCGTCTCCGATAGCCGATCGCGCTCGAGGGCAGCGATCGCCGCCGCGAGCGCGCCGCCGTCGGCGGCATCGCTCGGCCGATGGGCCGCCACGATGAGCAGCGGCGTCTCCCGGAGCTTCGCGCTGAGGAACGGGATCAGCTCGAGCGTCGCCTCGTCCCCCCACTGGAGGTCGTCGATCACCAGCACGAGCGGCGTACGGCCGACCAGGGTGCGAAAGAGGCGCGCGAAGCCCGAATGGACGCGGAAGCGCTCCGCCTCTTCGCGCTGCCTCACCGGGCCGTCAGAGAGGCGCGGGTCGCCGCGGAGGCGCGCGAGGTCGGGGAGCGTTCGCTCGAGCCACTCGACGGTGGCGCCACCGACCGCGCGGCTGATGGCCGCATCCAGGATCTCGGCGAAGGGTCCGAAGGCTCGACGGGCTTCGATGACGGTGCACTCGCCCAGGAGGAGCGGGACCCCGCGCGCAGCGGCATGCCGCGCCAGCTCGCGAAGGAGCGCGGTCTTGCCGATCCCAGCCTCACCCGAGACAAGGAGGGTCGCGCCCGCCCCGAGCGGTAGCCCCTCGAGCAGGGTGTCGAAGCGCTCCAGCTCGGCCTCGCGGCCGATCAGGCGCGGACAGAGAAGCCGGGGATCCACTGCCCGAGGCTACTCCGGCCATCTCGCGCCGAAACAGGTACCGCCCGCTCTTCGAACAGGTACCGGTCCAGGTGATCGCCACCGTGGCCGTGCGCCTCGGCGGGACGAGCCTCAGGTCACAACAAGCAGGAGGAGAGCGAAGTGTTCCGTCGGTACGTCATAGCGGCTCTCGCGGTCACGGCAATGGTCAGCGCCTGCGGCGGAGCTTCACGCACGCTCGCGCCCGCGGAGGCTGGACCTATCGAGCGCAGCGGCACGTCGGACCCGAACGCAGGGATGATCGATGCGACCATCGACGCGGGCGAGTACTCGCGCACGCTGGCCGATGGCGCTCCATCCGTGATCGCCGAATGCGTCGCCAACGGCGACTGCATCCTGCGGTAGGACTCGTCAGCGGCGACGGGGATCGCGAGGGCATCCCGTCGCCGCAACGGGTCAGGTCACCATCAAAGCACGTCCCCGGGCCCTCTCTTCCGCGGACTCAGTTCGCGACCCAGCCGAGCGTTTCGCACGTGACCGTGAACGTCACCGTATCCGGCCGCTCGGACGAGCGGTGGAGGTCGGCCGCGATCGCGTCGAGCCCGGCCTCATCGAGCCATCCCTGGGCTAACGCGATCCGGCGGATCCCCTCGAACGCGGCGAGCAGGAATCGCGCATGCCCGCGAATGGCGTCCGGCGAGCCTCCGCCCTCGGTCACCGTACGCGTCTCGGCGCGATCGAACCCGGCTTCGAGAAGCAGCTGCCGGTGCTTTCGGCCGATACGGATGTCCGCTCCCTCGAGCTGAAAGGCACGCATCCGCAGCTCGAGGAACCGCTCGAACTCCGGCGTCATCGGCCAGCGCACCGTGGTCGCGATGTCCACGTCGCGCAGCCCGAGCACGCCGCCCGGCCTCAGCACGCGCCGGACCTCGCGCAGCCCGCGGACGGGATCGGCGAGATGCATGAGCACGCGGTGCTCGAGAGCGGCGTCGAACGAGCGGTCGGCGAAGGGCAGCTCGTACGCGTCGGCGAGATCGAACCGGACGTTCGCGATGCCGCGCTCGGTGGCCAGCGCCCGCGCTCGCTCGACGAGCCGTTCCTGCAGGTCGACCCCGACGACCTCGCCGGGCGCCACCGACTCAGCGAGTCCGAGCGTGATCGTCCCGGGTCCGCACCCCAGATCGAGGACGCGCATCCCCGAGCGCAGGTGCGGGAGGAGGAACGCCGCATCGACCGAGGCGCTGCGCTCCTCGAGCTGCGCCTCGAACGACCTGTTGTCGCGCTCGATGTACGCGTGCGGCATCGCGGGAGTGTACTTACGCGGTCCGCGGTCGCTGGCCGCGCTGCTCGGTTCGCCGGCCAGGTACTTCTACCCCGCCTGGATGACGGTGCTGCTCGGTCGTTCAGCGGCGAGCGCGCTGGGCGGCGTTGACGCGCTCCGCGATGCCCTCGATCGTTCCGATCCCCTCGCGCCACGTCGGCCGCGAGCCGGTCATCACGGCGACCGCATACGGGGGGCGGTCCGCGGGCCGCACGACCCCCACGCTGTTGACCCGCCAGCCCTCGTCGCCCGGGTACCACCCGTTCTTCACGCCGACGGCGTCCGCCGGGTCGGTCCCCGCGGGCACGCCCCAGCGCTGCTGGGGCACCACGCCGTCGAGGAGGCGCAGCGCGAGCGCGCGCGACGGTGGATCGAGGATCTCTCCGCCGAGAAGCTTGCCGAGCACCGTCGCCATAGCCCGTGCCGACGCGAAGCTGACGCCCCACGAGCGGCCCGGGTCCGGCGTGAAGCCCGTCACGCCGACCGCGCGCAGGTAAGACGCGACGGCCTGACCGCGGCCGATGTCCTCCCAGAGCTCCGACGTCGAATCGTTGTCGCTCGATGTGATCATGGGCCACAGCAGCGCGAGCTCGCCTTCCGTCACGGGACGTCGCTCCGCGCGGGCCTGCTCGAGGACGACGAGCATGACGAGCACCTTGACGACGCTCGCCATCGGGACCTGCTCGTCCGCGTTCTGCGCGTAGACCACGCCGCTCGACGGCACGACGACGGCCACGCCCCACACGGGCGGCCGTGACGCCGCGAACGCGGTCGCGTCCGCGGAGAGCTGCGCGAGGGGCCGCTCGACGATCGGGCCGCTCGGCGACGGAGCTGGACGTGGCGTGACCGCGGTCGGCAGCGGGGCCGCGCTCGCAGGCTGGGGCGTGCGCTGTGCCGGCCGGAGGCGCATGTCGAGCGTGAACGGGAGCGGCTGCCCGGCGAGGGTCACGACCCGGACCGCGTAGTCCTGCGCCGAGGGAAGGACGAGCGTGCGGTCGACCGCGTACTCCTGCCGGCTGACGATCGTGAGGCCATCGCTCAGCCCCGAGACGGAGAGGACCGCGTTGTTGAAGAGGCTCCGCACGCGCAGCTCCAGCGTCTGCCCGGCGTCGCCGCGGACGACGTAGCTCGCGATCTGCCCCGGCGGCAGGGTGCGCTGGATCGACCTTCCCTGGCCGGCCTGCAGATCGATGCGCTCCAGCTCATACGTGAACTGATCGGGCGGCGCGAGCGGGACCTCGATGGTCGACTCCGCACGGAGGACGAGCTGGTCGCCCTCGAGGCCGTACCGGCGCGACGTCTCCTGCGTGAGCTGCGCCAGGGGGTCCGTCGCTCCGCGCGTGCGCATTCGGACGTGGATCTCGCGGCCCTCCATCCGGACCTCCCGCACGAGAACGCGGTCGCCGAGCAGTGCGCGGGCGACGGGGACCGCGCTCCCAGCCTCATTCCGTACGAAGGCGAGGTCGACGAACGTGCCGGTACCGCCGGCGTTGGTGACGAGCACGACCGCGGCGTCCGTCTGACGATCGCCGTCGAGGTCGCCGAATGCCGCCAGGTCGACGAGGCGCACGACGATCCGCGACGCCGATCCCGGAGCGGCCTCCACCTCGAAGACACCGTCGCGGAGCGTGACGGTGCGCAGGGCCAGGCTCGTCGGATACGTCGCGTTCCGCAAGGCCGACCACGCGAGCGCGGCTGGCGGATCGGGCGGACGCGCGACGAGCGCGATCGCGACGGCGATCGCCACGACGAGCGCGCCGAGCAGCCCGACGCTTCGCGGGCTGACCGCCCGCTGGCTCAGTCGCGCGCCTTCACCGTGGCGATGTCGACCTCATTGCCGGCCGGATCGGCGAGCGTCCACCACGACGGCGCGAACTTGTCGCGCACCATCCGCCCTCCCGCGGCGAGCGCCGCGGCGATGCGCTCCTCGGCCCGCTCGTACGGCAGCCAGACCGCCATGTGGATCGCGCCGCCCCCGTCGGGCCGCGGCTCCTCCATCTCCTCGAACCAGAACGGCACGCCGCGGCCGTGCGGATCGACGAGGTCCTCGGCCGGGCTGTCGCGACGCGGCTCGTATCCGAGCGCGGCCCGCCAGAACGGCATCACCTCCGCTCGCGACGTCGCGCCAGGGATGACGAGCAGGCTCTGCACGACCGACGGATCGCCACGGAGGCCGAGCCTCTTCGCGGCCGCCGAGATCCCGCGCGCCAGCTCGAGGATGCCGCGGGTCATGCCGGCGTAGTCGTCTTGCAGGGCGAGCATGCGCACGGTCACGCCGTCACGTCGGAGATCGACCTCCGGGTGTTCGTCATCGACGCCGGGAAGGTCACCGATCGCCTGCACGAGCCGGGCGCCCTCGGCGAACGACGCTGCGCGGAAGAACGCGTTCGCGCCGTCGCCGAGCACCCGCCAGTCCTCGACCCCCTCGGCCTGCTGGAACTCCTTGGGGCTGATCCGATCCGTCATCCCCGGTCTCCTCCTCGTCGGTCTCGCGTGACCTTCACGCCCGGCTCACGGCTTCTTCACGACCTTCCGGTCATCATGCGGCCTTGAGCGCCGGACCCGAGCGCGCGCCCACGCTGCCGCCACGCTGGTTCATCCACGTGGCGTGGCGGGTGCACCGCGCCATCTACCGGTCCAGCGGCGGCCGGCGCGGGATCTGGCCGCCGACAGCGCGACGCTGGGGCGCGATGCGGCTCACGTGCACCGGGCGGCGGAGCGGCAAGGCGCGCACCGTGATCCTCGCGTACTTCGAGGACGGTGAGGATCTCGTGGCGCTCGCGATGAACGGCTGGGGCCGGCCGGAGCCGGCGTGGTGGCTCAACCTGCGGTCGCATCCCGACGCCACCGTGGATCTCGTCGACGGTCCGCGCGCGGTGCGCGCACGAGCCGCGACGGGTGAAGAGCGGACGCGGCTCTGGGCGAGGTGGCGGCAGCTCATCTACCGGCTCGATGAGCACGCGACGCTGCGACCGACCGAGACCGCGGTCGTGATCCTGGAGCCGCGCTAGAGCGGCGCGCGCGCGGTAATCCCCTCCATCGCTGTAGGGCCGGACCTCAGGAGCCGACGCCGGCGTCCACGTGGCGCTCGACAGCACCGACGCTCGGCAGCTCGCGCGCGGCTTTCTGCCGGTCCACTAATTGAGTCGTTCAGCCTCTCTCGATGAGCGGGTCAGCGCTATCTCGCCGGCTCCCATCGTCGATCCTTGCCCGCAACGCTCCCTTGAGGAGGGTACGGTGGCGCCGACCACGTCCCAACGCCTGAACCGTCGCATCACGCGACGCCGCGCGCTCGGCCTCGCGGCCACGGCCTCGGCACTGGCGACCATCCCCATCGCCGCCCCCGCGGATGCCGCGACCCGCGCCACGCCCCTTCCGGCGTTGCCGGATCGCCCTTCGAACGTGCTCATCCGGATGCAGGGCGAGCTCCAGCGCGCGCTCCAGAAGCCGATCGAGGAGAGGCGCTGGGCCATGGCGATCGACCTCTCGAAGTGCATCGGCTGCTCCGCTTGCACCATCGCCTGCGTCGCGGAGAACAGGCTCCCACCGGGCGTCGTCTATCGGCCGGTGATCGAAGAGACCCTCGGGACGTATCCGCACGTCAGCAGGAAGTTCACGCCCCGGCCATGCATGCAATGCGACGAGCCGCCGTGCGTTCCCGTGTGCCCGGTGAGCGCGACCTACGCAAGGCCAGACGGGATCGTCGCGATCGACTACGACGCTTGCATCGGCTGCCGCTACTGCGTCACGGCGTGTCCGTACGGCGCCCGCACCGCCGACTTCGGCGGCGCTTACAGCGAGGGCACGCCGGCGGTCCAGCCGTACGACACCGGCAAGTCGCACGAGTACTCGAAGACGCGGGAGAGGGCCGAGGGCGCATCGCCGATCGGCAACGTGCGCAAGTGCCACTTCTGCATCCATCGCGTCGAGGCGGGAATGCTGCCCGCCTGCGTCACGACGTGTATCGGTGGCGCGACGTTCTTCGGCGACGTGAACGACCACGAGAGCCTCATCCACGAACTCGCGGGCCGACCGACCGTCTCGCGCCTCAAGGAAGAGCTTGGGACGAAGCCCAAGGTCTTCTACGTGTCGTAGGAGGAACGGGATGCTGCGCACATCGAAGCTGCTCCTGCCCCTGCTGGCGGTCGGCGTCGTCGCCGGTGTGATCGGCGTGTGGGACCGTTTCGCCACGGGCGAGCGGGCGCTGGCGCTCGGGAGCTACGTGCCCTGGGGCATGTGGATCGGCCTGTACGTGTACCTCGTCGGCGTCTCGGGCGGCGCGTTCCTGGTCGCCTTCCTCCACAACACGCTGGGGATAGCGGCGCTTGCGCGGCCGGCGCGATACGCGGTGCCCATCTCGCTCGTCACGCTCGGCGCGGGGCTGTTCCTCGTCATGCTCGACCTCGGCCGCGTCGACCGTGTGTACGAGCTGTTCACCCGCACGAGCTTCAGCTCGGTCCTCGGCGCGATGATCTGGGTCTACACGATCTACGGCGTGGTGCTGCTCGCGATGCTCGTCGCGCTCGCGCGCGGGTGGACGGCGCAGCTCCCGTGGCTCGCGCTCTCCGGCATGGTCCTCGTCGTCACGTTCGGCGGTGGCGAGGGTGCGCTCTTCGGCGTCGTCGCGGCGAAGTCGGTGTGGAGCTCGGCCATCCTGCCCGTGAGATTCCTCCTCTCCGCCGCCGCAGCCGGCCTCGCCCTCGTCGCTCTGGCGACGGCGCTGTTCCACCGCGGGCCGATCGACGCCGAGGATCAAGCGGCGCGCAGCCTGCTCCGCCGCGGCATCGTCCTCGCCCTCGGTGGCTTCGTCGTGGTCGAGTTCGCCGAGCTGTCCATCGCGATGTACTCGCGCATCCCGGCCGTCGTCGAAGCGCATCGGCTCATCCTGTTCGGGCCGTACTGGTGGATGTTCTGGGTCGTACAGCTCGGCCTGGGGATCGTTCTTCCGCTTGCGCTCTTGTGGCGCTCTCGCCCGGGGTCCGTCCGCCTCGGAGCCGCCGCGACGGCGGTCGTGGTCGGCCTCGCCGGTGCGAAACAGAACATCGTCCTGCCGGGGCTGGCGATCCCCGAGATGAAGGGGCTGCCCGAGGCGTTCGTCGATCCACGCCTGACCACCGCGTACTTCCCGGGCTCGACGGAATGGCTCGTGGCGGTCGGCGTCATCGCCGCGGCGGCGCTCGTGTTCATCCTCGCTGTCGAGTTCGTGCCGTTCCTGCGGCCGGCCGTTGAGAGGAAGGTGGCCCAGTGACCACGTCGATCGATCGCCGGACGTTCATCAAGAGCGGAGCCTTCCTGGCGGGATCGACGCTGGTGGCGACGCAGCTGCCGCGGATCCTCGAGGCCGGCCGCGAGCCACGGACGTTCGTGCCGGGGGAGGAGTACGCCCTCGCCCAGCCGGAGAGCGTGATCTACTCGGCATGCCAGCAGTGCAACACGCAGTGCGGCATCAAGGTGAAGATCGAGGACGGCATCGTCGCGAAGATCGACGGCAGTCCGTACTCCCCGTGGACGATGGTCCCGCACGTCCCGTACGGGACGCCGGTGGTGAACGCCGCTCGGGTCGACGGCATGCTCTGCCCGAAGGGCCAGGCCGGCGTCCAGGCGGCATACGACCCCTACCGCATCGTTCACGTGCTCAAGCGCGCCGGCAAGCGCGGCTCGAACGAGTGGGTGTCGATCCCGTTCGACCAGGCCGTCACCGAGATCGTCGAGGGCGGAGCGCTGTTCAAGGACGTGCCCGGCGAGGAGCAGCGCAGGGTCGAGGGCCTGCGAGACCTCTGGGCCGTGCGCGATCCGGCGGTCCTGAAGGCGCTCGGGGACGACGCCGCGAAGGTCGCGAAGAAGACCATGACCCTGGCCGAGTTCAAGGCCAAGCACGCCGCGAACCTCGACATGCTCATCGACGCCGACCACCCCGACCTCGGGCCCAAGAACGACCAGATCCTCTACTTCTGGGGCCGCAAGAAGGGCGGCCGCTCGCACTTCGCCCAGCGCTTCTTCGGCGAAGGCCTCGGCTCGGTCAACCGGCACGGCCACACGACCGTGTGCCAGGGCTCCCTGTACTTCAGCGGCAAGGCCCTGACCGAGCAGTTCGTGCTCGACGAGGCCTCGGCGTCGATGAAGTGGACCGGCGGGGCGAAGGCGTACTTCCAGGCGGACCTCGAGCACGCGCAGTTCGTCGTCTTCGTCGGTGCCTCGCCATTCGAAGGCAACTACGGTCCGACGAACCGGGCCCCGCGCATCACCGAAGGACTCGCGAGCGGGCGACTGCGCTACGCCGTCGTCGACCCGCGGCACTCGAAGCTCGCCTCGAAGGCGTGGCGATGGGTCCCCATCAAGCCCGGGACCGAGGGCGCGATGGCGCTCGGCGTCGCCCGCTGGATCATCGACGAGAAGCGCTACGACGCCAGGTACCTCGCGAACGCGAACTCGGCGGCCGCGAAGGCGGACAAGGAGCCGACCTGGAACAACGCCACCTGGCTCGTGAAGATCGAGAAGGGCGCGCCGGGCGCGCTGCTGCGCGGGAGCGACCTCGGGATGGCGGTCGAGAAGCGCTCCTTCAAGGACAAGGCGGGGAAGGACGTGTCCTACACGTTCGATCCCTTCGTCGTGATGAAGGGCGGCACGCCCGTCGCCGTCGACCCGTACGACACCAAGACCGCCGTGGAAGGCGACCTGCTCGTGGACACCGAGGTCCAGGCGATCGCGGTCAAGAGCGCCCTGCAGGTCCTCGCCGACAGCGCGCGACAGCGCACGGTCGCCGAGTGGGCCGCGGAGTGCGGCTTGAAGCCCGCGGACATCGCCGACCTCGCGCGCGAGCTGACGAGCTATGGCAAGCGCGCGGCGGTCGACATCCACCGCGGTGTCTCGCAGCACACGAACGGCTTCTACAACGCGTCCGCGTGGAACACCGTGAACATGCTCCTCGGGAACGTGAATCACAAGGGCGGGATCAGCTACGCCTCCACGTTCGAGCCCGCAGGCACGAAGTCGGCGACGGTGAAGCGCGCCGACGGCACCGACGAGAAGTGGACGCAGCCGTTCGATGTCGGGGCGATGAACCCGGGGAAGATGTCACCGTGGGGCGTCAGCCTCATCCGCGAGAACGTGAAGTACGAGGACACGACGATCTTCAGCGGCTATCCGGCGAAGCGCCGGTGGTATCCGCTGGCGAGCGACGTGTACCAGGAGATCATCCCGTCGCTCTCGAACGCCTACCCGTACCCGATCAAGGCGGCGTTCATGTACATGGGCGCGCCGACGTACTCCCTGCCGGCGGGGCACAAGGTCATCGAGCAGCTGCAGGACGTCACGAAGCTGCCGCTCTTCGTGGCCAACGACATCGTCATCGGCGAGACCTCGATGTACGCCGACTACATCTTCCCCGACGTGTCGTACCTCGAGCGCTGGGAGTTCACCGGATCGCATCCGAACATCACCGCGAAGGTCCAGGGCATCCGGCAGCCCACGATCGCGCCGCTCGTCGAGACCGTGACCGTGTACGGCGAGGAGCAGCCGCTGACGTTCGAGACCATGCTCCTCGGCCTGGCCGAGAAGCTCGGGCTCCCGAACTTCGGACCGAACGGCTTCGGCGCCGGGAAGCCGCTCCGGAGGGCGGACGACTACTACCTGCGGATGGTCGCGAACCTCGCGGCCGGCGACAGCCCGGCGGAGACCGCGCCCGACGCCAGCGACAACGAGATCCGCATCTTCCTCGAGGCACGGCGGCATCTGCCGAAGACCGTGTTCGACGCCGAGCGCTGGAAGGGCATCGTGGGCGCGTCGTGGTGGCCGAAGGTCGTCTACGTGCTGAACCGCGGTGGCCGCTTCGCCGAGGCCGAGCAGGTCTACGACGGCGACCTCCTCAAGGCGGGCTACAAGAACTACCTCAACCTCTACCAGGAGAAGACCGCCAAGACGAAGGACGCCATGACCGGAAAGGCCTTCTCGGGCATCGCCACGTACGTCCCAGGACCGATCGACGCGCTCGGCCGGAAGGTCGAGGACGAGAAGAGCGGGCACGATCTGCGGCTCATCACGTTCCGGGAGATCATGCACACGAAGTCCCGCACCTCGGGCAACTACTGGTTGCAGGCGCTCCTGCCAGAGAACTCGCTGATGATGAACCCGGCGGATGCGAGCCGACTGGGTCTTGCGAACGGAGACGCGGTGCGTGTCCGCTCGGCATCCAATCCGGACGGCGTGTGGGATTTCGGCCCGACCGGAACGCGTGCGATCTCGGGCAAGCTGCGCCTGCTCGAGGGCATCAGGCCGGGTGTCGTGGCCTTCTCGCTCGGCCACGGTCACTGGGCCTATGGGTCGCGCGACGTCGTGGTCGACGGCGAGGTCGTCCGCGGCGACGGGCGCCGGGGCACCGGCATCCACGCCAACGCCGCGATGCGCGTCGATCCCGCGATGCCGGACACCTGCCTCACCGATCCCGTCGGCGCGAGCGCGGTCTTCTACGACACGCAGGTCCGCGTGGCGAAGGAGCAGTAGGTGCGCTCCATCGCGCCCGCGGCCACACCGGTGTCGGCGCTCGCTGCGCCGACTCGAATGCGCGCTTGCCTCGACGAGACGGCGTTACTGCATCGCCACCTCTGCCCGCGCCAGGTCCTCGGCGTACGGCTCGGCCTCTACGCCGGCGAGCTGCTCGGCGTCGAGCTCCCTCGCCGCGACAAGCGGCTGTACGTCTTCGCCGAGACCGACGGGTGCGTGACCGACGCGATCTCCGTCGCGACGGGGTGCTGGCTCGGCCACCGCACGCTCCGGCTGATCGATCACGGAAAGGTCGCAGCGACGGTGGTCGATACCTCCGACGGCGGCGCGATACGCGTCTGGCCGCACCCCGCCGCGCGGAGCCGCGCGGCCGCCTACGCGCCTGAGGCTCGCGACCGCTGGCACCAGCAGCTCGAGGGATACCTGGCGATGCCCGCCGCGGAGCTCCTGTGCTGGGCACGGGTGCGGCTCGCCGTCGATCTCGACGCGCTCCGCAGCCGTCCCGGACGACGCGTGAGCTGTGGCGCCTGCGGTGAGGAGATCATCAACGAGCGGGAAGTGCTCGTCGCCGGCGTACCGTGGTGCCGCAGCTGCGCCGGCGAGCCGTACTTCACGATGGCGGACCGCGCCTCCTCATAGGTTCGCCTGCGACGGCGCTAGGCGCCGTCGGCCCAGCGAAGCACGCGCATCGCGCGGAGCGTGTTCCACCTGCTCGGCTCGCCCACGTCCTCGCCGGTCGGGAGGTGGACCTCGCCGGCGTGCGGCTTCTCGAGGACCCAGCGGCCGTCCACGCCACGCTTCTGCCTCACGAGCTCGAGCGCTTCGGCGATCCGCGCGTCGGGCGCGCGGCCGGCGGCGCGCAGGTGGTCGAGCGCGCGCAGCACGTCGTAGTGGTAGCCGGGCGGGAACGAGAACCGGGTCCATCGCTCGTCGATGACCTCGCCCGTCGAGAGGCGGCGCAGCAGCCGGCGCACGAGGAGGTACTCCTCGCCGCGCGCGCGCGCCGCCGCCACCGCCGGGAAGCCGCCGGTGGCGCGCTCGAACTCGAGCAGCCCCTCGAGCACGCAGATCGTCGTGTCGAAGGACCCGCGCGTCGAGCCCCGCTGCTGCTCGCAGTTCCAGCCGCCGTCGGCCATCTGCTCGCCGAGGAGCCGGTCGACGACCCTGCGGACGTCCTCACCGAAGTAGGCGCCGATCGCGACCACCCTGCCGTTGATGCATGGCTCGACCTCGCCCTCGAAGAAGCGCAGCCGCTGGTCGTACTCCCACCGAGCGTCGCGCACGCGAGCGACCGCGCGGCGGGCGGCGTCGCTCGCCGGGTCGAGGCCCATCGCCTGGAGCAGCCAGAGCGCGAAGAAGGTCGAGGTCGCGTACGGCATGAACGTGCCGCCTCCCCAGCGGCCGTCGGGACCCTGGAGCGCGAGCAGCCGGGCTCCCCAGCCCTCGGTGGCGACCTTCGCGCGCTCGGCGGCGACCTCATCCGCGGGCGCGTCCGTCAGGTCGCGCAGCGCTTGCCAGCGCATCCCGGGGTCCGAGTCGAGCAGCCAGTCGACGACGGACATCAGGTCCTCCCGCCGCGAATGCCTCGTACGCCCCTAGCGCCGGCCGTCGCCCAGACCGGAGACCGCGCGCTCGAGCTTCGCCTTCGCCTCGTCCGCGATCGGCCGGAGCTCGGGACGACCCAGGATCTCGAGCATCGCGATCGGGTCGGCGACCTCCACGCGGCTCCCGCCGTCGTCCTCGTAGACGACGACGTTGCACGGGAGGAGCAGGCCGACGTCGAGATCGGCTGCGAACGCCTTCTCCGCGAGCGGCGGGTTGCACGCGCCGAGGATCACGTAGCGGCGGAAGTCGACGCCGCGCTTCTCCTTCAGCACGGCCTTCACGTCGATCTCGCTGAGGATGCCGAAGCCCTCGCCCTTGAGCGCCTCCTTGACCTCATCGACGGCCTGCGCGTACGGGGTCGCGAGCGTCCTTCCGAAGCTGTGGGGCGTGCGTGCGAGCGTGTTCATGTCGGACCTCCCACGGCCAGTGTGCTCCGCGGCGCGCCGGTCTGGCATCGTGCCCTCGTGCTGCGCGTGGGCCTGCTCGCGCCGATCGCGTGGCGGACGCCGCCGCGCGCGTACGGGCCGTGGGA
>DASSSF010000139.1:0-3338 GCA_035708565.1 Candidatus Limnocylindria bacterium | reverse complement strand
CAGCGGTTCCTGAGCCTGCTCGCCGGCCATCCGTGGTTCCGCGTCACCGCGGTCACGACGAGCGAGCGGAACGCCGGCAAGCGGTACGGCGACGCCGTGCACTGGCTCCTGCCCGGCGGGATGCCCGACGGCGTGGCGGAGCTCGTGCTCGCGCCGACGACACCGGACCTCGACGCCGAGATCTGCCTCAGCGCGCTCCCGACCGAGGCCGCCCTGGAGCACGAAGCGCCGCTCGCGAAGGCCGGGCACCACGTCTTCACGAACGCCTCGACGCACCGAATGGATCCTGACGTCCCGCTCCTGCTCGCGGAGGCGAACCCCGACCACATGCGCGCCCTGGAGCGCCAGCGCAAGGACCGCGGCTGGACCGGGTCGATCGTCGCGAACGGCAACTGCACGGCGATCCACCTCTCGCTCGCGCTCGCGCCGCTCCAGCGGCGCTTCGGGATCGAGCGCGGGATCGTCACGACGATGCAGGCGCTCTCGGGCGCCTCCTATCCCGGCGTCCCGTCGCTCGACACGCTCGACAACGTCGTCCCGTACATCGGCGGCGAGGAGGAGAAGGTCGTGGACGAGACGCGGAAGTTCCTCGGCGCCTGGGACGGGACGCGCTTCGTGCCCGCGGACATCGCGCTCTCGGTCCACTGCAACCGCGTGACGGTCCGCGACGGCCACACCGAGACGGTGAGCCTGTCCCTCCGCGGATCGCCGGGCGTCGATGAGGTCAAGGAGACGATGCGCGGCTTCCGCGGCCGCCCGCAGGAGCTCGGGCTCCCGAGCGCGCCCGCCCGGCCCGTCGTGGTGCGCGACGAGCCCGACCGGCCGCAGCCGTACCTCGACCGCGACACCGAGCGCGGCATGGCGAGCGTCGTCGGCCGCGTGCGCCCGGACCCCGTGCTCGGGGTGAAGTTCGTCGTCCTCGGGCACAACACCATCCGCGGCGCGGCCGGCGCCTCGATCCTCAACGCCGAGCTCCTCGCCGCGGAAGGCTGCCTCGGGACGTGAGCGCCGAGTCGTTCGTCGCGCGCCTCGACGCGGTCCCGCTCAACCGCTTCCACTGGAAGCTCCTCATCGTGAGCGGCATCGGCTGGATGTTCGACGCGATGGACGTGATCCTCGTGGCGTTCCTCGTCACGCCGGTGTCGCGCGAGTTCGCGCTCGACGCGGGCCGCGTGCCCTTCATCGCCGCGGCCGGCTTCGTCGGCATGTTCTTCGGCGCCGCCGTGTCCGGACGGCTCGCGGACCGCTACGGCCGCCGCGCGGTCTTCCAGTGGACGCTCGTCATCTTCTCGATCGGCAGCCTCCTGACCGCGCTCTCGCCGACGTTCGAGACGTTCCTCCTCGCGCGCGTGCTCGCGGGGCTCGGCCTCGGCGGCGAGCTGCCGGTGGTCGCGACCCTCGTGTCCGAGTTCTCGCCCCGGCGCACCCGCGGGCGGATGATCGTGCTCCTCGAGTCGTTCTGGGCGTACGGGACGATCCTCGCCGGTCTCATCGCCGTGCTCGTGATCCCCGTCTTCGGGTGGCGCGGGGCGACCGTCGTGGGCGCGCTGCCCGCGCTCTACGTCGCGTACCTGCGGCGCGCCCTCCCGGAGTCGCCGCGCTTCCTCGCCTCGCGCGGCCTGATCCCCGAGGCGGACGCGGTCGTCCGCCGCGTCGAGCGCGAGGGCGGGGGACCGCTCATCACCGTCGCGCGCCCCGCCGCGCCGGCGGCGCCGTCGCGGCGGGCCACGCTCGGCCATCTCTTCGCGGGACGCTTCCTGCGCCGGACCGTGATGCTCTGGCTCCTCTGGGCCGGCGTCGTGTTCACCTACTACGGGATCTTCATCTACCTCCCGAACATCCTCTTCGCGCGGGGCCTCTCCGAGGTGCGCAGCAACGAGTTCTTCTTCGTCTCGACGATCGCGCAGATCCC
Organism: Candidatus Limnocylindria bacterium; assembly: GCA_035708565.1. GTDB lineage: Bacteria > Chloroflexota > Limnocylindria > P2-11E > P2-11E > JACDAF01. The sequence goes on along the minus strand of DASSSF010000139.1, from coordinate 1,426 downwards.
CGGCTACTTCAGCGCGGCGTGGCTCGTCGAGATCTGGGGACGCCGGCCGACGCTCGTCCTCTACCTGCTCGGCACCGCCGCATCGGCCTTCATGTTCGGGAACGCGGGCACCGGAGTCGACGCGTTCGTCTGGGCGTCGCTGCTCTCGTTCTTCAACCTCGGCGCGTGGGGCGTGCTCTACACGATCACGCCCGAGCTCTACCCGACGGCGATCCGCGCGACGGGCTCCGGCTCGGCCGCCGCGGTCGGGCGGCTCGCCGGCATCGCCGCCCCGTTCGCCGTGCCCTGGCTCGTCCCGTCGCTCGGACAGGCCGGCGTCTTCGGGCTCTTCACGGCGCTCGTGGTCGCGACGGCGGCCGTCGTCGCGCTCCTCGCTGAGGAGACGAAGGGACGATCGCTCGAGGAGCTCTCCGAAGTGCCAGCGGCGTAGGGTCCGCGCCTAAGAAGGCCCTAAGAAGGATCGAACTCACGCGAGTTCCGAGGGCTAGACTCTGCGGATGAGAAGGACCGTCGGATGGGCGCTGTCCACCCTGCTCGTCGGCGGGCTCCTCGGCTACGTCGTAACCTCGCTCGTCGGGCCCGCGGCCGACCAGCTCGGCTGGAACAGGGGCGAGTCGGCCGAGGCGAGCCGGTACATGGTGGCCATGCTCGAGAACGAGCCGGAAACGCTCATGGCGCTCTCGCCCAAGGGCGACGTCGTGTCGCGCGCGCTCCGCTACAAGATGAGCGAGGACGCGCAGGGCCAGTGGCGCCCGATCTCGCTCACATACCTCGGCGGGCAGACCTCGGGGTCGATGTCCGTCCACGTCTACGCGATCGAGCTGCGGTCGTCGAACGGCCGGGAGCAGTTCATCCCGCTCGCCCTCACGCTCTCGGGCGGGAAGGTGATCCGGCGTGCGTGAGGCCGCGCTCCCGTCCCAGCGGCCGGCGAACGCCGCCGAGGCGGCCGCCGCGCGCCAGTTCCCCGCGGGACGGGGCTTCGTCGTCTTCCTCCTGTTCCTCGCCGGCCTCGCGGGCGGCGTCCTGACGCAGCTCGTGGTCAACCCGCCCGCCGCGCCGAACCCGTACCCGCAGCTCCCGGTGCTCGGCGAGCCGCCCGAGACCGCCGAGCTCATGCGCGTGGTGCTCGCGGACGACGCGAGGACGCTCGCGCGGATGCTCGAGGGGGAGCTTCTCCAGGCGCTCGGCGAGGCCCTCGATCCCATGGGCGAGATACTCGAGGCGAAGTTCGTCGGCTCGACGGAGCGCGGCGGCGACATCCTGGCCGCCTACACCGTCGTCGGGCGGATGGGGGGCATCGGCAGCGAGCAGATGGTGGCGGGCGTCGTCTTCCGCGTACGCGGCGGAAGGGTCGTGGGGGTGAACTGATGGCGCTACGAACGGTGGACCGGATGGCGCGGATGAAGGACGTCGCGGCGACGAGCGC
>DASSSF010000138.1:0-7098 GCA_035708565.1 Candidatus Limnocylindria bacterium | reverse complement strand
GGATCCGCTACAAGATCGGCATCGAGGCGCCGACCGTCGAGCAGTACGACGAGATCTTCAAGCGCATGTGCACCCGCAAGAACATCGAGTACAAGACCGAGGCGATGTCGCAGATCCTCGCGCACTACCGGCGGAAGAACCTCGGGCTGCGGTCGTGCCACCCGCGCGACATCATCGAGCAGCTCATCGACACCGCACGCTTCCTCGGGCGGCCGCCCGCCCTCACGCCGGACCTCATCGACATGGCCTGCGAGTCGTACTTCGTCTCGCTCGACCCCTCCGGCTCGCCCAAGGAGGCCTAGCCGCCCGCGCTCGCCTCCTCGGACGGCAGTGCCCTACGACGCGCTTCCGCCTCGGACAACTCGCCATCGAGATACTGCTGCCAAAGTGACTTCTCGATTCCGGGACGACCGGACCCTGGAACATGGCCCGCGAACCCTGCGCCGTTCCAGGGGGGACGGTAGCGGCGGATCAGCCACGTCTCGGCGAGAACCACCCACCACGCCTGGGCGACTGCGAGATATCGGCACTCGTACGTCCGACCGGCGAGTTGCGGCGTTGCCGCGACCTTCCGCGCATGCTCAGCCAGGCGCGTTCGCAATGAACCCGCGGCCTTTCCCACGTAGACGGGACTCCGCCGTCCGCGCTCGTACAGCGCGTACACGCCGGGCTTGCGAGGGGCTTGCGAGTCCGCCAACTCATGTCGATGCGACGACTCGAAGGCGTTGGCCAGCATCTCAGCCACGGCCTGATCGACGTTGACGTCGAAGTCGTGCTCGTCGCAGGTCGCGGTAACAGCCTTTCGAACCGCGCGGACTACGCGTGTAGGTGCTGGTTCATCCCGAGGCGACAAGTGATCTCTGCTCCGCGTGCGCTTCGCGCGCGGCGGAGTGTAGGGTCGCGGCCACTTGCCGCGCGACTACGCTCGCGAGGAGGACCGGCACCGCGTTGCCGATCTGGCGGAAGGCCTCTCCCCACGTGCCCGAGAAGTGATAGTCGTCCGGAAAAGTCTGAATCCGCGCTGCCTCTCGGACGCTGAAGTAGCGGACCGACCCATTGGAGTTGCGTAACATGTTCTCGCCGCCGGGAACGCCATGAACGCCAGCCTTGAGCGTCTTGGCCGGCCAGTCGCGATCGCTTCCCTCATGACCGTGGTATGGGCGCGCCCCCGGATTGGCCCAGTGGCAGACCTCCCGATGCCCCGCGCCGTGATTCGGCACGCGATGGCGCATCGGTTCAGGCAGTCCGCTAAGGGCGTCGCGAACCGTGCGCCACCTAAGTTCACTCCCAAGCTCAATCTGCGCCGGAAGGTCTCGGGGTGGTCGACGTCTCGGAACACCATGTTCGTCCCAGTACTCGCGTGTTCCGTACATCTCGTGGACCAAGCGGGACTCGGAGTGCGTGGGGTCTGGTGGCCGCCATGTGCGGCCGATGTCGGCACGGTAGGCGACGATGAAGACGCGTTCCCGAAGCTGCGGAACTCCGTAGTCGGCGGCCTGGATCAACTGATGCCGCGTCGTGTAGAGCAGATCGCCGCGCCGGCGGTATGCCTCGGATTCCCGGATCAGCCGGGCATCGTGTTCGTGCCAGAGTTCGCCCGCCCTCGCCGAGAGTTCGGGCATCTGGAGTTGCCGCAGGACATGCGCGAAATATGGAGCGAACGACGACCGCAGCAGTCCCTTGACGTTCTCGACAAGCACCGCCGCGGGTGCGATGTCGCGGACAGCCCGCAGCATCTCGGGGAACAGGTTCCGCGCATCCTCGTGCCCACGGTGTCGGCCGCCGAGGGAGAAGGGCTGGCAGGGAACGCCGCCAGCGAGTAGGTCAACGCGTCCCGCGAAAGGCGACCAGTCGACGTCGGCCACGTTGGTCCGCTCGATCTCAACGTCGTCGAGCCCCGCGATCGCCCGGTTCAGTCGAAGGGTCTCGACAGCGTGCCTGTCGTATTCGGCAACTGCCAGATGTCGGAACCCCGCCTGATGGACGCCGAGCGCCAGGCCACCGGCACCAGTGAACAACTCGATCGAGGTCAGAGTCACCTTGAGTCCAGAACGGCGGCGACTTGCGACGCGCACAGCTCAGGCGACTGACGCACTGCGTTCTCGCGAAAACGGAGCACCGTCCAGCCTTTCCTGCGGAGACTGCGCGTCACCTTGCGATCCCGCGCCACGTTGGACCTGATCTTTGCGAGCCACCACTCGCCCCGCCGCCAGCGGCTGAACTGCTCCTCCAGGGACGCATAGCCGCGTTCGCGAAAGCCCCGCCCGTGCCAGAAGTCGCCGTCAACGAAGACAGCGACCCGCCTTCGCGGGAACGCAACATCCGGACGACCGATCACGCCCGCATAGTTAGCTACTGGACGCAGCCCAGCGCGCCGGAGGGCACGACGCAACACCAGCTCGGGTTGCGTGTTCGCACCACGAACCGTCGCGAGGATGCGACTGCTGACGGCCGGATCCCGCCATGATCCCGCCGTCGCTCCCGCTCCCCTTGGCTTGGTCTTCGCCATGGCACCCTCCGAAATCAGCGGAAGCCAACCTAGTGTAGTCGAGCAGTCGACGAACCTCGACCCCGCCGACCTTGTCGACGAGGCGTTCCTCCGCCGGATCCGCTACAAGATCGGCATCGAGGCGCCGACCGTCGAGCAGTACGACGAGATCTTCAAGCGCATGTGCACCCGCAAGAACATCGAGTACAAGACCGAGGCGATGTCACAGATCCTCGCGCACTACCGGCGGAAGAACCTCGGGCTCCGGTCGTGCCACCCGCGCGACATCATCGAGCAGCTCATCGACACCGCGCGCTTCCTCGGGCGCCCGCCCGCCCTCACGCCGGACCTCATCGACATGGCCTGCGAGTCGTATTTCGTGTCGCTCGACCCATCCGGCTCGCCCAAGGAGGCCTAGCCGCCCGCGCTAGGCTCTCCGTCCGTGCGCATCGCCGACCTCGACGCCCGTCCCGCGACCATCGACGACGCCGCGCGCGTCGCCGACCTGCTCGCCCTCGTGGATCCCGAGGACCCGGCCGATCCGGAGGTCCTGCGCTACCAGTGGAAGACCGCGCCGCCGTGGCCGCGGGAGCGCTTCGTCCTCGAAAAGGACGGCCGGACCGTCGGCTTTGCGTTCCACTCGCACGCGCCGTGGGAGAAGATGCCGGACCGCTTCGGCTTCGTCGGCGTCGCCTTCGCGCCCGACGAGCTCACGGCGGCGAGGGTCGGCGCGGCGTTCGACCTCGTCGAGGAGCGCTCGCGCGCCGACGGGACGCGAACGTTCTCGACCTGGGCGCGCGACAAGGAGAAGGACCTCATCGGGGTCCTCCTCGGACGCGGCTACACCGAGGACCGGCGCGGCAAGGGATGGGAGCTCGACCTCGTCGCGGAGCGCGGCCGGCTCGAGAGCATGGCGGCCGACAGCCGCGCGCGCATGGAGCGGGAGGGCATCCGGATCCGCACGCTTGCGGAGGACGGCGACCCGGAGGTCGAGCGGAAGCTGTGGGCGGTCTGGGACGAGTCGCGCCAGGACATCCCGACGACGGTGCCGCACCCACCGTACCCGTTCGAACAGTGGCGCAAGTGGCTCTCGAAGCCCGGCATCCTCCGCGACCGGCTGTGGATCGCGCGCGAGGGCGACGACGTCGTCGGCGTCTCCGCGCTCATGTATCCGCCCACCCGCGGGAACGTGTGGACCGACTACACCGGCACCGCCCGGAAGGTCCGCGGCCGTGGCGTGGCCCGCGCGCTCAAGCTCGAGACGGTGATGCAGGCGATCGCGCTCGGCGTGCCACGCGTGCGCACCGGCAACGACGGCGCGAACGCGCCGATCCTCCACCTCAACGAGGAGATGGGCTACAAGCAGTTCGGCTCCGGGATCCAGTTCCTGAAGCAGGCGTAGCCGTGCGTCCCGGCATCGGCCTGCCGTCCAACGTCACGTTGCCCGAAGCGGAACGGCTCGCCGCCGAGGCCGAAGCGAGCGGCGCGCCCTCGGTCTGGATCACCGACCTGCGCCGCGATCCGTACCTCGTCTCCGCGGCGGCGCTCCGCGCGACGTCGCGCGTCACGGTCGGCACGAACGTCGCGGTCGCGTTCGCGCGCTCGCCCGCCGCGACGGCGCAGGCGGCGTGGGACCTCGCCGGCGCGAGCGGCGGCCGCTTCATCCTCGGCCTCGGGAGCCAGGTCGGCCCCACGCTCCTCGCGCGCTTCGGCGTGACCCTCGAGCGCCCGGCGCCGCGGCTCCGCGACTACGTGCGCGCCGTGCGCGCCTGCTTCGACGCGTACCGCGCCGGCCGGGGACGCTACGAGGGCGAGTTCTACTCGATCCGCCAGCCGGTGTTCGCGCCCGGCGCGGACGATCCGTGGCCGGACGTGCCGGTCTACGTCGCGGCGGTGAACCCGCTCATGGGACGCGTCGCGGGCGAGGTCGCCGACGGCCTCGCGGCGCACATGTTCTCGACGCCGCGCTACCTCGACGAGGTCCTCCGGCCAGCGCTCGCGGACGGCGCGGCGCGCGCGGGGCGCCCGGTGCCGCGGGTCGTGCTGCCGCTCGTCGTCGGCCGCGACCGCGCGAGCGTCGCGATGTACATGACCGTGTACCACGTCCCGGCGTACCGGCGCGTGCTCGACGCGTCCGGCCTCGGCGAGGAGATGGACGCCATCCTCGCGGCGATCGCGGACCGCCGGCGCACGGAGGCCGCGCGGATCGTCGATGCGCGCGTGCTCGACCACCTCGCGGCGACGACGATCGAGGAGCTCCCCGCCGCGCTCGCGCGCTGGAGGGAGCACGCCGACGAGGTCGGGCTCAGCGTCCCCTGGTACGGGACGGACCACGCCGCGCAGGTCGCGCTGTTCCGCGAGCTCCTGCGGGCGATCGAGCGGCTCTAGACCCGAGGCGCGCCTCGATCTCGCGGCGGTGCTGCCACTCGTGGGAGAGCATCGCGCGCAGGCTGCGACGCAGCGTGTGCGTCGACCTCCCGCCCTTGCGGACGCGCGAGCGCTCGGCCGCAGTCGCGCGGCGGATGCGCTCGATGGCCGCCACCCTCGCGGTGCGCAAAGCCTCAAAGAGATCCATGCGTCCGGCGAGCGCGGCGTTCGTCGGGTCGCCGACGCTCTTCGTGACGCCGAGGCCCGAGTAGAGGTAGCCCTTGTCCGCGCCGAGGACGTGCTCGAGGATCGAGCGGACGCTGCGGCCCTGCGCCGGCTTCGCGTCGAGCGCCTTCGCCCCGAGGCCCTCGACGAGCGCGAGGAGGTCCTCGCGGCCCCACTCGAGCCACCGCGCGTACCGTTCGATCTCCCGCGGCGTCACCGGCTCGACGTCGGAAACGACCTCCGCCGAGCCGATGAAGCCGCCGGCGTGCGACTCCTCGACCACCGTCGCGTCGACCGGCGCGTCCGGGTCCACGTCCTCGCCGTGGCGGCGGAGCCAGGAGAGGTACGCGCGGATCTCGTCAGGCGCGTCCCGGATCGCGTCGTCGGCGGTCCGCCGGTAGAGGCAGCACCCGACGAGGTCGAGCACGTACACCTGCGTCGCCTTGCGCTGCGGCCCGGTGTGGGCGAAGAGGCGGTACCTCGTCACGCGGCCGGCTTCATCGCGCGGCGCACCCGTGGGGAGTCGGCCTTCGGCGCGAGGAGGAGGAGCAGGAAGAGGCCGTAGAACGGCAGGTGGCCGAGGAGCTCTCGCCAGCCGAAGAGGAGGAGGCTGACGGAGAAGAGCGCCGCGCCGACGACCATCACGGGACGCGTCACCCACGGCGACAGGATCACCGCGCCGACCATGAGCTCGACGGTGCCGGCGAGCCACACGAACTGCCCGTCCGAGACGCCGGCGGCGCGGAAGACGTTGAGGAACGGACGCTCCTCGAGGATCGTGGCGGCGAGCGCGGGGTTGAGGAGCTTCTCGGTCAGCGCGTTGTAGAAGATGCCGAAGCCCATCGCGACCCGCGCGATGCCCAGCGCGATCCAGGGGATGGCCCCCGAGCGCACCGGGGGAGCGGCGTGGCGCATGCGATCGAACGAGAAGGGTCCGCGGCCGACGAGGAACACGAACAGGGCGATCCCGAGGAAGTGGACCTGCTCCAGGATCGCCTCGATGGTGAACGGGATCATCGCGACGACCCCGAGGAGGGCGAGGATGGCCGCGGCGGCCCGCGCCGCGAGGCCGGCGACGAGCATGCCCCCGCACAGCGCCTCGAGCGTGAGGAGCATGAAGCCGAACGCGTTGTCGCTCTCCATGTGGAGCGCCGTCGACGGGACGAAGAGGTAGCCGAGGAGGGACGCGACCACGAGCGCGACGCCCACGTGGATGCCGAGCGCGGTCGGCGCGTACTCGGCCCAGCGCTCGAGCGCCTTCACGACCCGCGGCTCGGGGAAGCGGCGCTCCCAGGCGTACGCGACCGCCACTGCGACCGCCGCGAGCGCGAGCGCGGCGAGCACGGGGAGCGTGAGGAGGAGGTCGTAGCGCGTCGGGTACGCCGCCGGGTCGGTGAACCACTTCACGTGGTCGAGCGGGCTACCGAGCAACGCGGTCCTCGTACCGGCGGGCCTGCGGGACGATCGCGAGGCGGTCGGGGAGCGTGCGGCGCAGCGCCCGCACCGCGACGATCACGGCACGGAACAGTAGGCGCTCGCGCGTCCGCCACTCGAGCCCGAACTGCACACGGACCGTCGGCGGGAGGAACGCCGCCGTGAGCGCGTCCAGTGGCCAGAGCAGCGGAGCGGGGATGAGGCGCGAGGGCCGGCGCACCGCCGCGGCGAGCTCGCGCGATGTCTCGTCCGGGAGGACCTCGGTAGCGAGCATCTCGCGCTCGAACGCCTCGAGGCCCGCGAGCGTGCGGGGAAGCACGTCGTCCGGGATCCCGAGCGCCGCGGCGACCGGGCGCCACTCGGCCCAGTACGCCTCGCGCTCTCGCGCTCCGAGCGGACCCCGGACGAGGTCGTAGAGACGGAGCGAGGTGAGGATGAGCGTCGTCTCGACCCAGAGCAGGAGCCGCGGGTCGCGCGCCTCGTACGGCCGGCCGTCGGTCGCGACGCCGGTCACGCCGGCGTGCCGCGCGCCGATCCGCCGGATGGCCCGGCGAGCCTCTTCCGGCGTCCCGAACACGAGGGCG
>DASSSF010000137.1:0-5799 GCA_035708565.1 Candidatus Limnocylindria bacterium | reverse complement strand
GCGGGCGAGCTGTTCGGCGTCCTCGGCCCGAACGGCGCGGGCAAGACGACCACCATCAAGATCCTCACGACGCTCCTGACGCCCACGTCGGGCGCCGCGCGGGTCGTCGGCCTCGACGTCGTGCGGGACGCCAAGGCGCTGCGTCCGCGGATCGGCTTCGTGTTCGGCGGCGAGCGTGGGCTCTACTACCGCGTGAGCGCTCGCGACAACCTCACCTACTTCGGGCACCTCTACGCCGTGGAGCCGGGCCTCCTGCGGCGCCGTGTCGAGGAGCTGCTCGAGCTCGTCGGGCTACGCGACCGCGCGGACGAGCGCGTCGAGGGCTACTCGCGGGGCATGAAGCAGCGGCTGCACCTGGCTCGCATGCTCATGCACGATCCGGAGGTCCTGTTCCTCGACGAGCCGACCATCGGGCTCGACCCCGTCGGCGCCCGCGAGCTCCGCGAGGTCATCGCGCGCCTCCACCGCGAGGGCAAGACGATCGTGCTGACGACGCACTACATGTTCGAGGCCGACGCGCTCTGTGAGCGCATCGCGGTCATCAACGGCGGTCGCGTCGCGGCGCTCGGCACGCCACGCGACCTCAAGGCAGGCGTGAGCGACCTAAGCGTCGTGGAGATCGAGGTCTTCGGCGCGTCGCCCGAGCTCGTCGCGTCGCTCGAGCGGCTCGACATCGTCGAGTCGGTCGTCGTGGAGCAGCGCGAGATGCGCCAGGTCCTGCGGGTCCAGACCGCGCTCGGCGAGCTTGCCGTCGCGACGCTCCTGCCGCTGTTCGGCGGGCTCCAGGTCGGCCGCGTCGCCGTGCGCGAGGCGACGCTCGAGGACGCCTACGTGCGCCTCGTCGGGAAGGTCGAGTGAACGTCCTTCGCATCCTCCGAAGCGGCGCGAAGCTGCAGCTCGGCCATCTCGCGACCGACCGGTTGATGCTCTTCGGCGTCATCGTCCAGCCGTTCTTCATCGCGGTGACGGTGATGTTCATGCTCCGCCACAGGCCAGACTTCGATCCGGTCTACGTGGTCATCGGCTCCGCCGTGTCCGGCCTCTGGTCGACCGTTCTCTTCAGCGGCACCTGGATCATCGGCAGTGAGCGCTGGCTCGGCACGCTCGAGCTCGTCGCCGGCTCGCCCCCGCCCCTGATGCTCATCTTCGCCGCGCGCCTGCTCGGCACGATGGCGTACTCGCTGCTCTCGCTGGTGCTCAACTACACGGTCGGCGCGTGGCTGTTCGGCTACGAGCTCGGCCTTCGCGACCCCGCCGGGTTCCTCGTCTCGCTGCCCCTGGCGCTCTTCGCGCTCTGGTGCGTCGGCGTCCTGCTCGCGCCGATCGGGGTCCTCTGGCGGCCGGTGGCACGGTTCCTCACGATCCTCGAGTATCCGGTCTTCATGCTGGGCGGCTTCATGTTCCCGATCCTCCTCATGCCGGCATGGAGCAACGGGATCTCGTACGCGCTGCCGCCGTACTGGGCCGCGGAGGCGCTGCACGCGACGAGCTCGGGCACGACGCAGTGGGCCTCGCTGGCGGCCGTGTGGGCCGCGCTCCTCGCGACCTCGCTCGCGACGCTCGCGATGGCCGTCCCCTTCTACGCGCTCGTGCTCCGCAGGGCCCGCCGAGCGGGGACGCTCGCGCTGACCTGAGATGCAGGCGCTTCGGATCTTCGCCGTCTCCTCGGTCTTCAGCTATCGCGCGCTGTTCAGCTGGCTCCGCCCGAGCGCGTACATCGCGAACAAGCTCGCCTTCCCGCTCCTTCAGCTGTCGTTCTTCGCGATGATCGGGACGTTCGGCGGGGCGCAGCCGCTCTCGTTCTACGTGCTCGGCAACGCGATCCTCGTCGTCTACCAGGCGATGTTCGTGGTCGCCACGTCCGTCGGGAACGAGCGCTGGGAGGGAACGCTTCCCTACGTCCTCGCCTCCCCCGCGCACCGCGTCGCCCTCTTCTTCGGGCGCGCGTCGGTCCACGTGCTGGACGGGATGCTCGACGTGATCGTCGCGTTCACGTTCGCGGTCGTCGTGTTCGGCGTCGACCTGTCGCAGGCGCAGTGGGCCGGGCTCGCCGCGGGGATCTTCGTCGCGACGGTCGCCGCGTCGGCCATGGGACTCGCCATCGGCGCGGCGTCGTTCCTCGTCCTCGACGCATCGTTCCTCGCGAACCTCGCGATGTTCGTCGTGCTGCTCCTGAGCGGAGCGAACGTCCCGATCGCGGAGCTGCCCGGCTGGCTGCAGGCGGTCGCCTGGGCCCTGCCGCTGACCCGGTCCGTGGAGGCGGTCCGCGGGTACGCGGCGGGTGCCGACCTGCTGAGCGGTCTGCCGCTCCTCGCGACGGACCTCGCGATCGGGCTCGCCTGGGCGATCGGCGGCTACCTGCTCTTCTCGTGGTTCGAGGAGCGCGCGCGCCGGATGGGGACGCTCGACCGCGTCTAGCCGATGAGCAGGAACCCGACGAACATCACGCTCACGCCGATGAGGTTCGTCCATTCCACCACGCCGCTCGCGCCGGTGAACGCCGCGGTGCCGCCGACGGCCGCGATGAGCACGCCCGCCGCGATGACCACGTTCGCGAGCGCCCGCCGCCCGTCGCGGCGCGCGCGGAGGAACCGCCACGCCGACCACAGCGCGCCGCCGATGAGGACGACGCTCCCCACGCCGCTGCCGATCCCCGCGAGGATCCGCGGGAGCGGCGCCTGGTCGAAGCCCTTCCCCGTGTCGACCGCGGCGCTCAGGTCGACCGGGCTCGTGAACACCGCGAGCACCGCGACGACGCTGAAGAGGTAGACCGCGACGAGCCCGATGTCGCCGACGCGCCGGGACGCGGTCACGTAGAGCGTGCCGAGCGCGAGCCACGCGACGTTGAGGATCGCGCCGAACAGGTAGAAGAGCCGGTACTCGTCCTCGGTCGCGCCGCCGGCCTTCGCGGCCGCACCGGACGCCGCGGCCGCAGCGAACATGGCGAGCCCGATCGCCCACGCCTCCTGGTACGGACGGCGGCGGCGCCGGTACTGCGCGAACACGACGGCTCCGAAGACGGCGCTCACGAGCGCCGAGAGGAGCGCGGGGGCCATGGCCGAACGCTCGGCGCGAGGGCGCCGGCCGACAAGACGCGCACCTAGGTTCGCCTAGGTTCTCGGGCGCCGGTATCTTCGCGCGAGTGCCGTCGACGAGCGCGTGGCGCATCGCGAAGACCGAGGCGGTCGGCGAGCGCGCGATGGTCGTCGCGGATGACCCGCACGCGACGCGCGCGGGCGTGCGGGCGCTCGAGGACGGCGGGAACGCGGTCGACGCGGCGATCGCCGCGGCGTTCGTGATGGGCGTCGCCGAGCCGCTCACGAGCGGCGTCGGCGGCGTCGCGACGATGGTGCTGCGCACGCCGGACGGCCGCGTGACGGTGATCGACGGGAGCACCGTGGCGCCGCGCGCGGCGCGCGAGGACATGTTCGAGCTCGTCGACGCGGGCGGCCGGAGCGGCATGTACGGCTGGCCGATGGCGAAGGACGACGCGAACAACGTCGGCTGGCGCGCCGTCGGCGTGCCCGGGATGGTGGCCGCGTGCCTCTACGCCCTCGAGCGGTACGGCACGCTCCCGCGCGAGCGGATCCTCGAGGACGCGATCGCTCTCGCCGAGCAGGGCCGGGTCGTGGACTGGTACCTCGGCCTCGCGATCGGCACGTACGCGTACCGCCTGCTGCGCTTCCCCGGGTCGAAGCGGATCTTCTTCCGGCCGGAGGGCGCGCCGCTCCGCGTCGCGACGGGATTCGAGCCGGCCGACCGCCTCGTGCAGCCCGACCTCGCGCGGGTCCTCCGCGAGATCGCGCGCGGCGGCGCCGACGCGTTCTACCGCGGCGACGTCGCCGCGGAGATCGCGCGCGACGTCCAGGCGAACGGCGGGATCCTCACGCGCGAGGAGCTCGCCGCGTACGAGCCGCGCGAGGTCGCGCCGCTTCGCTCGTCGTACCGCGGGGTCGACCTCTTCACGATCGCGGGTCCCGGCGGCGGCACCACCGCGGTCGAGATCCTCAACCTCCTCGAGGGCTTCGACCTGCGCCGGACGCCGCAGGGGTCGGCCGCTGAGCTCCACCTCGTCGCGGAGGCGTCGCGCCGCGCCTTCGCCGACCGCTTCGCGCACCTCGCGGACGTGCCGGGCGCACCGTTCGAGCGCCTCGCGTCGAAGGAGTGGGCGCGCACGCGCGCGATCGACCCGGCGCGCGCGACGCCGGACGAGGGCCCGGGCCGCGTCTCCCACGACCCCGACCGCACGACGAACATCTGCGTCGTCGACGGCGAGGGCCGCATGGTGACGCTCACGTCCACGCTCGGGGGCGCGTTCGGCGCGTGCGTCGTGCCGAAGGGGACGGGTGTGGTGCTCGCGAACGTCATGACCTGGTTCGACCCGCGTCCCGGCACGATCAACTCCGCCGCCCCCGGGAAGCGGATCCTCTGGGCGCCGTCTCCGACCGTGCTCCTGCGCGACGGCCGGCCGTTCGCGTGCGTGGGCGCGCCCGGCGGCCGGCGGATCATGAGCGCGGTCCCGCAGACCATCGTCCACCTGGTGGACCACGGCGACGGGCCGCAGGACGCGGTGAGCCGTCCGCGCGTCCACTGCGAGGGCCGCGAGACGATGGTCGACTCGCGCTTCCCGACAGGCGTGCTCGACGAGCTCGCGCGCATGGGCCACGAGCTCGCGCTCAAGGACGAGACGTTCTTCTCCGCCAACTTCGCGCGGCCGGGCGCGATCGTCGTCAAGGACGACGGGACGCTCCGCGGGGGCGTGAACGTCTTCAAGCCCGCGATCGCGACGGGCCTGTGAGCGACGCGGACCTCGACCGCGACGTCCGCGTCGCGCTCTACCGCTCCATCGAGCGGCGCGCCGACGTCCCGCGGGCGGCCGCGCTCGCGGGCGAGATGGGCCTGCCACCGGAGGACGTCCGGGCGTCGTTCGCCCGCCTCGGCGCGGGGCGCGTCGTCGTCCTCGCGTCCGACGGCGAGATCCTCATGGCGAACCCGTACTCGGCCGCGCCGACCGCCTTCCCGGTGCGGGCGCGCGGGAAGTGGTACTTCGGCAACTGCGTCTGGGACGCGCTCGGCATCCTCGCGATCCTCGCGTCCGACGGGGTCGTCGAGGCCACGTGCGGCGACGGCTGCGGCCCGCTCACGCTCGAGGTGCGCGGCGGCGAGGTCCGCGGCGAAGGCGTCGTCCACTTCGCGGTCCCGGCGCGCGACTGGTGGAAGGACATCGTGTTCACGTGATCGACGATGCTCGTCTTCCGGTCGGAAGCGCACATCGACCGCTGGTCCGCCGCCCGCGGGCTGCCCCGCGGGGGCACGCTCTCGCTCGACCAGGCGTGGCGGCTCGCGCGCGCGTGGTACGCGACGAAGGCCGTGCCCGAGTGGCGCCGGCCGTCGGTGGACGAGGCCGAGGCGCTCTTCGCCTCGCTCGGGATCGCCGGGCCCTTCTGGGCGCTGCGCTGACCGCCGTGCTTGCTGCCCTCACCCGCCGCCGCTCCGGCTAGCCCCCATCCGGATCTGGTGCCCGCCGTCTGTGCGGGGCCGCCGCGTCGCCGGAAGATCTCCCCGTGAGCTCGCTACCGCCCCGCTACAGGACGATCGACATCGCCGTGGGACCGGGCGCGGGCACGCGGCGCGTGGTCCGCTCGGCGGTCCGCCGGCTCCGCGCGCTCGTGCGCACGTACCGGATGCGGCTCACCCAGCGCGAACGGAAGGAGGTGTCGTGATGATGATCTTCGAGACGATCCTCGTGGTCGGTGTGATCGCGTGGGTGCTCAGCACCTACGGCCGGCAGGGTCGGCC
>DASSSF010000136.1:0-33087 GCA_035708565.1 Candidatus Limnocylindria bacterium | reverse complement strand
GGCGGCCCGCGATCGGCAGCGCGCGCTCGACGGCCGCGGCGAACGCGGGCGAGCGCTTCACGAGGAGCCTGCCGCGGAACGTGGCGCCTCCGAACGAGAGCTCGACGAACGTCATCCTCTACTCCGCGCTGTACACGATCGGATGCCGCGGGACGCTACCATACGGCTCCCGCACGCGCGGCCGGCGCGAATGAGGAGGGACCCGTGACGAAGCGCATCCGCATCGTCCTCGACGGAAGTGTCGAATGCGAGGCGGCCCTCTTCGAGGACAAGGCGCCGAGGACGGTCGCGTCCCTGTGGCGCGCGCTGCCGATCGAGGACCGCACGATCCAGGTGCGCTGGTCGGGGAACGCGTGGCGCACCGACGGCAACTACGAGCTCCTGCCGAAGGACGCGCCCGTGGAGAACGTGGCGGACCGGCTCGCCGCCGGCGACGTGATCTACTACCCCGGGTACCACTCGGGCCTCATCAAGATCGGGATGGCCTACGGCGGCGCCAAGTGGTACGCGCCGTTCGCGCGCGAGCTCGACGTCGCGCTCATCGGCAAGATCGACGAGGGACTCGAGGCCTTCACGAAGCGCTGCGAGAACATCATCCTCGAAGGCCCGCTGTCCGTACGGATGTCCCGCATCGAGTAGCCGCGCCGTGATCGCCTGGCGGGCCCTCGCGAACCGCAATTACCGGGTCTACTTCGGCGGGTACCTCCTGTCGCAGGTCGGCGCGTGGGTCCACCGGCTGGCGCAGGCGTGGTTCGTCCTCGAGCTCACGGATTCCGCGCTCGCGCTCGGCCTGCTCGCGATCGTCGAGTTCAGCCCGATGCTCCTCCTGAGCCCGATCGCCGGAGCGCTCGGTGATCGCTTCGCGCGGCGGCGGCTCCTCGTCTACGTCCAGGTGGTCCTCACGCTGCAGGGCCTCGCGCTCGCCTGGCTCGTCCTCGGCGGGAGCGCCGTCGTCTGGCAGGTCTACGCCTTCGCGTTCCTCTGGGGCGTCGCGCACGCGCTCGACGGCCCGATCAAGCACGCGTTCATCGCCGACCTCGTGCCGCGCGCCGACCTGCCGAGCGCCGTTGGGCTCAACGCGGCTTCGATGAACGGCGCGCGCATCCTCGGGCCGGCGCTCGGCGGCGTCGCGATCTCGACCCTCGGGATCGGCTGGTGCTTCCTCTTCAGCGGGCTCAGTCACCTCGCGGTCCTCGGCGCGATCGCGCTCGTGCGCGTGCACGCCCCGGCCGCGCGCGAGATCGCGACGGGCATCGTCCAGGACGTGCGGGACGGCATGCGGTACGCGCGCCGGGCGCCGGAGATCGCGATACCGCTCGTGATCCTCGCCTTCATGGGGACCTTCGGCTACAACTTCGGCGTCGCGCTGCCGCTCCTCGCGCGGTACTCGTTCGACTCGGGCGCGCTCGGCTTCGGCCTGATGAACGCGGCGATGGGCTTCGGCGCGCTCTGCGGCGGCGTGCTCGTCGCATCCCGCGCGGCCCCCACGGACCGTGTCCTCTCGACGAGCGCCGGCCTCTTCACGCTCCTGCTCTTCGCCGTCTCGCGCCTGAGCCAGCTCGAGCTCGCGATCGTGGTCCTGTGGTGCCTCGGCTTCAGCGGCGTCTTCTACACGGCGAGCACGCAGGCCGCGCTCCAGCTGCGCACCGACGAGCGGTTCCGCGGGCGCGTCATGGGCCTCTACACGCTGATCTTCGGCGGCCTCACGCCGCTCGGGAGCGGCTTCACGGGCGCGGCCGCGAACGCGTTCGGCATCCGCGACGCGCTCGCGATCAACGCCGTGATCTGCCTTATCGGTTCCACGGCCGTCGCCTGGGCCCTCGCGCGGAGGCTGCGCGGCCCGCGACCCTATCTGGTCGCTACCGCATCCGATCGTGTGCCTGCGGATACGCATTGACCGCGCACCCCTGGCGAGCGCACAGTCCCGTCCGAAACGCCTGGGAGGGGGGTCCACCGATGACCACACGCCGCGCGTTCCTCACCAACGCCGCGCGCCTCGCGGGAGGTCTCATCATCGCGAGCTGCGCCGCGGGGCCCACGACGGGTCCGGCGCAGACCGCCTCGGGGCCGAAGCGCGGCGGCGAGCTGGTCGTCGCCGACGTGAGCGACCTTTTGTCGTTCGACCCGGCGTTCATGCCGAGGACGTCCGGCCGCCGCATCGGCCGCATGATCTACGACCCGCTCATCGACATCGACCCCAAGGGCAACGTCATCCCGGTCCTCGCGGAGAGCTGGGAGACGCCCGATCCGGTGTCGATCGTCCTCCACCTGCGGAAGGGCGTGAAGTTCCACGACGGCCTCGCGTTCGACGCGGAGGCGGTGAAGTTCCACTTCGATAGGCACCTCGATCCGAAGACCGCGTCGTTCCGCCGCGCCGACCTCCTCGCGCTCGACAAGGTCACCGTCGTCAACAGCAGCACCGTGCGCCTCACGCTCAAGGCGCCGCACCAAGGCTTCCTCAGCGGTCTCTTCGATCGCCCTGGCTTCATCCTCTCGCCGAACGCGGTCGGGAAGAACCGCGACGACATCTCGTTCAAGCCCGCGGGCACCGGGCCGTTCCGCTACGTCGACTACGTTCGGGACGATCACACGACGGTCGAGCGCAACCCCGACTACTGGATGAAGGACCGCCCCTACGTCGACCGGATCAAGCACCGCGTGATCCCGACGAACGCGACGCGGCTCGTCGAGCTCCGCTCCGGCGGCGTCGACATCGCCGAGGAGGTCCCCTACCAGGACGTCTCGCGCCTGCGCTCGATGAAGGAGGTCGTCCTGAGCGAAGGCCAGGGTGCGCGGTACGAGTTCCTCCGCTGGAACGTCGCGTCGCCCTACGGCAAGAGCAAGGAGTTCCGGCAGGCCCTCAACTACATCATCGACCGCGACGCGATCCACGCCTCGGTGTACTTCAGCACCGGCGGCGTCGGGTTCGACCCCTTCCTGCCCGGCACGCCCTACTACGACGCGAACTACAAGCCGTTCAAGCGCGACCTCGCGAAGGCGAAGGAGCTGCTCGCGAAGGCGGACGTGCCGAAGCCGATGAGGTTCACGCTGTACCGCACCGGCGACGACGTGGTCGTGAACCAGGTCGCGCAGATCCTCCAGGAGAACTACCGCGAGGCGGGCGTGACGATGGACATCGTCTTCGAGGAGGGCGCGGCGTCGCAGGCCCGGGACGAGCGCGGCGACTACACGATGCTCATCTCGTGGTGGGGCACGCGGCCCGACCCGAGCCACTACCTCCCGAACCTGCACCTGAGCACCACGACCTACTACCGGTTCAAGCCGAGCGTGATGCAGGACCCGGTCATCGACAAGCTGCTCAACGACGCGCAGCAGGACCCGAGCCCGGAGAAGCGGCGCGCGCTCTACCGGCAGTTCGCCGAGCGCGTGAACGAGAACGCCGACCACGTCTACTACCACAACGGGTCGGACTTCAAGGGCCTCAGCCCGCGCGTGAAGGGCTTCATCCACATGAACGACTTCATCGTCCGCTACAAGGATCTCTGGCTCGACTGACCTCGCCAGCGAGTGATCGCCTCGCCTCGGCCGTGACCCGGCCGAGGCGAGGTGCCCTCAGGAGGACGGCCGATGCGCGGTAGCCGCCGGATCGTCCTCGTGATCATGGCCGTCACGGCGCTGTGGGCGCTCGTCGGCGGGCTCTTCCAGCCGTTCCTCCCGCTCTACATCGCGTCGGTTGGCGGCACCGCGACGGATGTCGGCATCGCGGGCGCCAGCTCGGCGCTCGCGTTCCTCGCCGCCGAGGCGGTGTGGGGCTGGGCGTCCGACCGCGTCGGGGCCGGGCGGCCGCTCCTCATCTCGAAGCTCGTCACGACCGCGGCGTTCCTCGGCTACCTGTGGCGCACCGAGCTCTGGTGGATCTACATCCTCCAGTTCGTCCGCGGGATCTCCGAGGTCGCGATGGCGCCGATCGGACGCGCGCTCCTCGCGCGGCACGTCGCGTCCGAGCGGCGCGGCACGATCATGGGCCTCTACTTCACGACGCAGAGCCTCGCGCGGAGCGGCACCGGCTTCGTGGGCGGCGGGCTCATCGACGGGATCGGCTTCCGCGCGCTCTTCGCGCTCTGCGCGGCGCTGTCATTCGCCAGCGGGATCCTCGCCTTCCTCGGCCTCCGCGGCACGCGCGAGCTCGACCGCGCGGCGGACCGCGCGTCGGCGACGGCGGCCGCGCCGACGGAGGGCTTCCGGCGGCAGTTCACGATCCTCTCGATCCTCGCCGGCCTCGGGTTCTGGGCGCAGTCCGGCTGGTGGATGTTCTTCCCGCTCTTCGCGGCCACGATCGTCGGCCTCTCCGCGTCGCAGGTCGGCATCCTGACGAGCCTCGCCGGCATCGCCGTCCTCGTCTTCACGCTGCCGGGCGGCCGCCTCGCGGACCGCTACGGCAGGAAGCCGCTCCTGATGATCGGGCTCGCGATCTCGAGCATCCCGGCGGTCGCGATCGCCATCGGCGCCGGCACGAGCTTCGGCGCCCTCGCGGTGCTGTCGTTCCTGCTCGCCGCCGGGAACGCCACGTCGAACCCCGCGCGCCAGGCGCTCATCGCCGACATCGCGCCGGCGGGCCGGCAGGGCCTGACGATGGGCGTGTACGGGGTCGCGGAGGACGTGGGCATCCTCGTCGGCCCGCTGCTCGGCGGGATCCTCTGGGACCGCATCGGGCCAGGCGCGACCTTCGCCATGTTCGCCGCCGTCTACTTCGTCACGATCGCGACGGCGGCCGTGCTGCTTCGCGAGCCCGCGCGCCGCAGGGCGCCCGCGGCCGACGCGGCCCTCGCGGCGCCGCCGCCCACGCCCGCCGACTAACGGAAGGCGGGCAGGACCTCCGCCGCGACGAGCTCCATCATCTCGAGGAGCGCGGGCGCGTCACGCGCCACGAGGCGCAGCTCGACGTAGCTCACCCCGGCGGCGACGAACGCGGCGATGCGCTCCGTCGCCTCGGCGGGATCGCCCGCGATGACGAGGACCGGACGCCGCGCGAGGCGCGGATCGGCCGCCACGAGCGCGGCGGCCTCCTCGTGCGTGCGCGCGACGCAGACGAACGGCGCGGTGCCCCGAACCACCTCGGACGCGTCGCGCCCCGCCGCCGCGAGGAGCTCGCCGAGCCGGCCGCCGAGGCGCGCGTAGTCCTCGAGCGACGGCCAGCCGGTGCTGAACCACCCCGTCCCCCATCGCACGACGCGCTCGAGGCCCGGCTCGCTGTCGCCGGTGATCCAGAGCTCGATCGTCCGCGGGCGCGGGAAGAACCAGCCGTCGCTCATGTGAATGTCCTTGCCGTCGTAGGCGACCGGCGGCTCGTCGTTGAAGATCGCGTCGAGCACGCGCAGGTGCTCGTCCATGAGGCGTCCGCGCCGCTCGAACGGCACGCCGACCGCGGCGTAGTCCTCGCGCGACGAGCCGATGCCCGGCGCGACGGTGAGCCGGCCCCCGGAGAGCACGTGGATCGTCGCGAGCTGCTTCGCGACGACGCGCGGGTCGCGGAGGGGCAGGACGAGGCTATGTACCGCGAGGCCGATGCGCCGCTGCCGGCCCGCGACCGCGGCGAGCGTCGTCAGGCTCTCGAAGAAGTCGGGCTCGCGCCGCGTCGGGCGCGCGGAGGCGCGCGTCCCCGACACGGAGAGGTGGTCGTTCACCCACACGTCGTCGTAGCCGAGCGCCTCCGCCCGCTCCGCCACGGCGAAGACGTTCTCCGGCGAGGCGAGGTCACCGGAGGTGGGGAGCGCGACGCCGAATCCGGGCAGGCGCCGCCGGCGCGGCGGCATCATGCTCGCGCGCGCGGGCGCGGTCATCGGCGGCGGAGCGACACGCCGAGCGCGCGGACGCGTCGCGAGACCGCACGCCAGGCGACCGCGAGCACGACGAGGGCCGCGAACACGATGAGGTAGGTCTCGGACGCGTTCACGAGCGCGTAGCCGAGGCCGATGGTCGCGGGCACGTCCTCCGCGTTCACGAGCGCGAGGACGAGGATCGTCGAGGCGAAGAACGCGGCGGTCCACGCGAGGGCCGGCGCGCGGCGGACCCCCACGACGAACAGCACCGCGGCCAGGGGAACGGAGACGAGCCTCGCGCCGAAGAGCTCGATCATCGAGCCGGCCGCGGCGTCACTACTTCAGGTAGGGGTCGAGGGCCTCGCGCAGGCCGTCGCCGAGCAGGTTGAAGCCGAGCACCGCGAGGAAGATCATGACGCCCGGCGCCATGACGAGACCGGGCGCGATCTCGAGGACCTGGAAGCCCGTCTGGATCATCGAGCCCCACGTGGGCGTCGGCGGGAGCACGCCGAGGCCGAGGAACGAGAGGCCGGACTCGGCCACGATCGCGAACCCGACGCCCAGCGACATCGCGACGATCGCGGGGTTGATCGCGTTCGGGAGCACGTGCCGCAGCATGATCCGGGTCTGCGTCGCGCCGACCGTGCGGACCGCGAGCACGTAGTCGTACTCGCGCACCGCGAGCACCTGGCCCCTCGTGAGGCGCGCGTAGTTGGGCCAGCCGGCGACGCCGATGGCGATGATCAGGTTGAAGATGCCCTGGCCGAGCACGGCGACGATCGTGAGCGTGAGGACGATGCTCGGAAAGGCCATCACCGAGTCGGTGACGCGCATGACCACGTTGTCGAGCGTGCCGCCCTTGTAGCCCACGAGGAGGCCGAGCAGCACGCCGGGGATCCCGGCGGCGAACACCGCCGAGAGGCCGATCGTGAGCGAGATCCGCGAGCCGTGCGCGAGCCGCGAGAGGATGTCGCGGCCAAGGTCGTCCGTCCCGAGGAGATGCTCGGGGGACGGCGGGGCGAGCGTGTGGAAGAGGTCCTGACGCTGAGGCTCGTACGGGATGAGGAGCGGGCCGAAGATCGCGAACAGGAGCTCGAACGCCACGAGGACCACGCCGATGAGCACGACGCGCCGCCGCGTGAAGCGGCGCAGCGCCTGCCGGAGGCCGCGGCGCTTCTCGACGGGACGGATCTGCGGCAGAACGGCCGGCCGGTCCGTGCCGACCGTGCCGCTAGCTGCCACCGCGGGCCCCGAGGCGGATGCGCGGATCGAGGAACGCGTACAGGACGTCGACGATGAGGTTGGCGGCCACGACCGTGAACGCGAAGATGAAGACGATCGCCTGCACGACCGCGTACTCGCGCGCGGAGACCGAGTCGACGAGCAGGCGGCCCATGCCCGGCACAGCGAAGATCCGCTCCGTGATCACCGAGCCTCCGAAGAGGTTGC
The DNA here is from genome assembly GCA_035708565.1 of Candidatus Limnocylindria bacterium. GTDB lineage: Bacteria > Chloroflexota > Limnocylindria > P2-11E > P2-11E > JACDAF01. Next base: position 25,858 of record DASSSF010000136.1, on the reverse strand, counting down.
CGAGCGAGAAGCCGAGGATCGTGACGATCGGGAGCATCGCGTTCTTCATCGCGTGCCGGCTGATCGTGAGCCGCTCGCGAAGGCCCTTGCTGCGGGCCGTGGTGATGTACGGCTGCTCGAGGACCTCGACCATGCTCGACCGCATCTGTCTCGCGAGCACGGCCGCGAATCCGAAGCTGAGCGTGATCGCGGGCATGATCGTGCTGCGCAGGCTCCGCAGCGGGTCGTCGAAGAACGGCGTGTACCCGGAGGCGGGGAGCCACCGCAGCTGGAGCGCGAACAGGAGCATCAAGAGGCTCGCGGTGAGGAAGAACGGCACGGCGGCCGCGAACAGCGAGCCAAGGCTCAGGATCCAGTCCTTCCGGCTGTTCGGCGCGGTCGCGCTCACGACACCGACGGTGAGGCCGATGGTGATCGCGATGAGCCACGCCATCATCGTGATCTGGAGCGTCGGTCCGAGGCGCGGCAGGACGAGCGCGGTCACCGGCTGCCGCGTGACGAACGACGTGCCGAAGTCCCCGGTCAGCATCTTCCCGAGCCAGATCGCGAACTGGACCCACACGGGCTCGTTGAGGCCCCACTGCTCGCGAAGGTTCCGCAGCGTCTCCTCGTCGAGCGCGGAGTCAGGCTGGCCCGCGATCACGAGGACCGGGTCCCCCGGCAGGAGGCGCATGATCACGAAGATCAGGACGGCCGTCATGAAGATCACCGGGACGGCCGCGAAGATCCTCCCGAGGATGTACCTGCCCATCGTCTTCCCCTATCCCGACCTGCGCTCGCACGCCGATCGCATTGGACGGGAGCGCATCGTCGTGGTGCGGGTCCCCCTCGTCAAGCGACCCTTCGCCCGTCGTGTCCCGCTGGATACCGAGGTGTGCCGGCCCGGACGCGCTCCTCGCTAGCGCCAGCGGCCCGTACGGTCGTCGAACCGCTGGCGGGAGCCCCGCGTATACACGTACGACGCGAGCTCGAACGCGCGGACGAAGCCGAGCGCTTGCGCGGCGCGCAGCTCGTGCGGCGCGTCGAGGTCCCACGACGCCTGCGTCTCGATGAAGGCGGTCGTCGCGCCGGCCGCGGCCGCGTCGGCCAGCCGGCGCCAGGTGAGGGCGCGCTGCACGCCGCGGCGGCGCCACGCCGCGAGCGTCCCGCTCCCGCCGAGGAGCACGGCGCCGTCCGCCTGATGCATCCACGCGGCGCCCGCCGGCTGGTCGCCCACGTAGGCGACGTAGTGCGTCCATCCCGGGCGGCCGACCGGCGCCGCGAACAGCTCCTGCTGCGAGAAGGGCAGGCCGAAAGCGCGCACGATGAGCGATGCGAAGCGCGCGCCGTCGTCCGTCGAGCGGACCGCATCGACGCGGATCGCCGCGCCAGGGGGGGCGGGCGCCTCGACGCCGCGCGACAGCACGGTCCACGGCTGATCGGGCCGCAGGCCCGCCGCCTCGAGCGCGCGCGGGAGGTCCGGCTCCGAGCCCGGATGGAGCTGCACGGAGAAGGGAACGCCGCGCCGGCCGTAGAGCCGCTCGATCCGGTCGACGAGCCCGGCCGCCGGCTCGAAGAGTCCGAGGCCGATGACGCGATTCAGGTCGACGTCCGGCGCCGACGTCGCGAGGACGAGCGTGCCGCCGAGCGCGATCGCCTCGAGGCCCCGCTCCTTCGCGACCCTCGTCGAGTACAGGCTCTCGAGCGCGGCCATGGACACGCGCGCGTGCGCGCGCGCCGCGTCCTCGACCGGGTCCCCCACGCGTGTCTGTATACCCTCGCCCCCGGCGGGTCGTCGGCTTGACCGACCCGAGCTCGGGCGCCTAGCGTGCGGCTCGTCACGGTGCACGATCGTGCACCGGACCCGGCACCGGGAGGAAGCGATGGCCAAGCGCATGCGCATCGTGCTCGACGGGTCGATCACCTGCGCGGCGGCGCTCTTCGAGGACGAGGCACCGAGGACGGTCGACGCGCTCTGGCAGCGGCTCCCTATCGACGACCGCACGATCCAGGTCCGCTGGTCAGGCAACGCGTGGCGCACCGACCAGAACTACCAGCTGCTCCCGAAGGGCGCGCCCGTCGAGAACGTCGCCGACCGGCTCTCGAAGGGCGACATCATCTACTACCCCGGCTCGACGCTCGTGAAGATCGGCTTCGCCTACGGGCCGGCCAAGTGGTACAACCCGTTCGCCGAGCCCATCGACGTCGCGCTCATCGGGAAGATCGACGAGAACCTCGAGGCGTTCGCGAAGCGGTGCGAGGACATCATCTCCGTCGGCCCGCTATCGGTACGCCTGAGCCGGCTCGAAGGCTAGTCCTTGTCGTCGGGCGCGACGTCGGCGGCGGGCCCGAAGCCCGGTCCCACGCCGACCGCGGGAATGAGGCTGCCGGGCACGCCCATGACGGGCACCTCATCCGGCCGCCTTGCGTCGGACAGCTGCTCGTCCACGGTCGCCGGCGGCTCGTCGTCGCGTGCGGTCCGCTCATCCATGACGCACCTCCGCGACTCGTGACCGGCAAGAGCGATGCCGCCCGGGCAAGCGTGCCCTTCGTGGGTCCGCGCGCGACGGCGCCGCGCAGAAGGCGCACGATCGGATACGGCCAGGAACGGAGAGGACCGTGCTGAAGCGATACGAGCTCTTCATCGGCGGGAAGTGGACGCCGTCGGGGGACGGCCGCACCTTCGACTCGGTCGATCCCTTCAAGGACGAGGTCTGGGCGACGCTGCCGCTCGCGGGAGCGGGCGACGTCGACCGCGCGGTCAGTGCGGCACGCGAGGCGTTCCCCGGCTGGAAGGCCGCGTTCGGCAAGGAGCGCGGCCGTCTGCTGCGACGGCTCGCCGACCTCATCGCGCGCGACGCTGAGGCGCTCGCCGCGGTGGAGACGCGCGACAACGGGAAGCTGATCCGCGAGATGCTCGGACAGGTCAAGGCGCTACCCGACCACTACACCTACTGGGCCGGCTGGGCCGACAAGGTCACCGGCCAGGTCGTGCCGCTCGACAAGCCCGACATGTTCCACTACATCGCGCGCGAGCCCATCGGCGTGATCGCCGGCATCGTGCCGTGGAACTCGCCCCTCCTCCTCCTCACGTGGAAGCTCGCGCCGGCGCTCGCGACCGGGAACGTCGTCGTCGCGAAGCCGTCGGAGTACGCGAGCGCGTCGACGCTCGAGTTCGCGCGCCTCGTCGAGGAGGCGGGCTTTCCCGCCGGCGTGTTCAACGTGGTCACCGGCTACGGCGACCCGACCGGCAGCGCGCTCGTGTCCCACCCGGGCGTCGACAAGATCGCCTTCACCGGCGGGCCCGCGACCGCGCGCGCGATCGCGCGCGTGGCCGGCGGGAACCTGGTCCCGATCACGCTCGAGCTCGGCGGCAAGTCGCCGAACATCGTCTTCGAGGACGCGAGCTTCGAGAATGCCGTGACCGGCGTGCTCGCCGGGATCTTCGGCGCGTCGGGGCAGACGTGCATCGCCGGCTCGCGGCTCCTCGTGCACCGGTCGATCGCGGAGCGGTTCGTGGCGCGCGTCGTCGAGCGCGCCCGGGCGATCAAGCTCGGCGACCCGTCGGACCCCGCCACCGAGATGGGCCCGGTCTGCTTCCGGGAGCACCTCGAGCGGATCGAGGGCTTCGTGAAGGAGGCGCAGGCGGAGGGCGCGGTCGTGGCGTCCGGCGGCCGCCGGCCGGCGGGCCGGCCCGAGCTCGGCCGCGGCTACTTCTACGAGCCGACGATCCTCACGAACGTGCGCCCCGAGATGCGCGTCGTGCGCGAGGAGATCTTCGGGCCCGTGCTGTCGGTCCTGCCGTTCGCCGACGAGGCGGATGCGGTCCGTATCGCCAACGACTCCGAGTACGGCCTCGCATCCGGCGTGTGGACGAACGACGTCGGGCGCGCGCATCGGGTCGCCGCGGCGCTCCAGAGCGGCATCGTGTGGATCAACACATACCGCGCGGCGTCGTACGCTGCGCCGTGGGGCGGCTACAAGAAGAGCGGCTACGGCCGCGAGTCGAGCGCGGAGGCGATCGGCGAGTACACGCAGACGAAGAGCGTCTGGATCGACCTGTCCGGGAAGATGGCCGATCCGTTCGTGGTGCGGTAGCGCGGCACTCGCACCAATAGGCCCCGCTGTATCTTGTGTACGCCTGTACACAAATGCGCTCTCGGCTGGGGGGACAGGCCGCTCAACACATCGAGGAGGCTGACATGCGTTTCATCGAGATCGACCTGGATGGCACGGTCGTTCGCGCGAAGCTGAACGAGGAAGGCGCTCCGAAGACGTCGCAGGCGGTGTGGGACGCGCTGCCATTCGAGGGCCGCGCGGTGCACGCGCAGCTCTCGGGACAGATGTTCCGCATGCTCGACCACGCTCCCGTTGGCGAGCTCGAGATCGAGGGCCGGTCGAACCACCAGTTCCCGGGCTCGATCGTGTTCCTCCCGTCGATCCAGGAGATCGCCTTCTGCGTCGGAGAGGCGCGCTTCAGCGGCAGCGCGGGCATGCCGATGATCGTGACCGAGCTCGGCGCGATCGAGGGCGACATGAGCGAGTTCACGAAGAAGGGCGACGCGCTGGACGCGACCGGAGCGAAGCCGATCAGGTTCAGGCGCGCGACGGACCAGACCACGCCGTTCCGCGGCCTCGCGCACAAGGGCCGTCGGATCGAGCTCAGCCTCGGCGACGCGACCGTGAAGGCCACGCTGCTCGAGGACACCGCGCCCAAGACCACGGCCGCGCTCCAGAAGAAGCTACCGCTCGAAGGCGACGCGACGAACGACACGTGGGGCGGGCAGATCACGCGCCTGCGCACGCCCGTTGACCTCGGCGACGGCGCGAGCGAGGTGAAGCACCTCTTCTGGCCCGGGTACGCCTACTACGTGCCGTCGAAGAAGGAACTGCGCGTGGCGTACGGCGAGTGCGACGTGCGCGACGTGACCGGCGTGCTGCCGGCCGTCCCGGTCGCCGCCATCGACGCCGACGACGTCGCCAAGTTCGGGACGGTGGCGCGGGCGCAGCTCACCGAGGGCAAGAAACGGATGGGCATCCGGGCCGCGTCCTAGCCAGCCCGCCAGCGACACGGGTCACACGCCCGGCTCCGGCCCCATCATGCTGGCTCGGCTCCGCGCGCGAGCGCGACGACCGGTGACGGAGGACGCTCATGGACGCCTTCGACGCGATCGCGACGACGCGCGCCATGCGACGGCGCGACCCCGAGCAGCGCCGCCGCCTCTGCGTGCACGAGGCGCCCGTCCTCGTCGTCGTCCGCGACCAGGGCCCGGACGACATTCGGATGGCCGCGTCGGTCTACCCGGCGGTCCAGAACCTCATGCTCGCGGCGCGCGCGCTCGGGCTCGGGACGACGCTCACGACCCCGACCTCTCGGCGTGGGAGGAGCTCGCGCGCGAGGCGCACCAAGAGGTTCCGGCGGAGGCTCCGAGGGTGAGGACCGTGAACGAGTGCATGGTCCGCGCGGGACCGCTCGTGGGCCTCTCGCTCGGCTTCGCTGTCCTCGGCTACGCGAACATCGCGGCGGCGGTCGGCATCTTCGCCGTCGTGCAGATCCTCACCATCGTCGCGGATGCGCGCCGGGGCCGCGCCGCCTAGCATCCGCGCACGATCGCATACCGATACGCGGAGATGCCGGAGATCGCGCGCGCCCTCCGCCGTCGCGCGGTGTCCGCGACGGAGCTCGCGGAGACGGCGCTCGACCTCCTCGGCCGCATCGGCCCGCGGTACAACGCCATCGCGGATCTACCGCGCGAGCGAGCGCTCGCGGATGCGAGGCGCGCCGACCGCCGGCTCGCGCGCGGCGAGGCGCCGCCGCTCGCCGGGATCCCGTACGGCGCGAAGGACCTCTTCGCCGCGCGCGGCGCGCCGACCACCTGGGGGACGCCGCGCTACCGCGACCGCGTCATCGACGAGGACGCGGCCGTCGTCTCGCGGCTCGAGCGGCGGGGCGCGGTCCTCGCGGCGAAGCTCGCGATGGTGGAACTCGCGGGCGGCGGGCGGCCATCGCGGCCCGGGGCGTCCCTCCAAGGGAGCGGCAGGAACCCGTGGGACCCGACGCGCTACTCGGGCGGCTCGTCGAGCGGCTCGGGGATCGCGGTCGCGCTCGGTCTCGTGCCGTACGCGCTCGGCACGGAGACCGGCGGCTCGACGATGAGTCCCGCGACGTTCTGCGGCGTGACCGGCCTCCGCCCGACCTACGGCACGATCCCGCGCGCGGGGGCGATGCCGCTCGCGTGGACGCTCGACAAGGTCGGGCTCATCGCGCGGAGCGCGGCCGACGTGTCGACGGTGCTCGCGGCGATCGCGGAGCGCTTCCGCCCGCTCGGCGCGCGCGAGGCGCGGAGCGCGGTGCGCCGTGCGCGGATCGGATACGCGGACGACGACGTGAGCGGCTGCGAGCCGCACCTGCGAAAGGCGATCGGCCGCGGGCTCGACGAGCTGCGGAAGCTCGCTCCGAGCTGGACACGTGCGGAGTTCCGGAAGGACCTCCCCTACTCCCAGATGCTGACGACGGTGATGCTCGCCGAGGCCGCGACGGCCCACGCCGCGGACCTCGAGGACACTTCGACGATGACCGACGCGAAGCAGGCCGCGGAGCTGCGCGCGGGGCTCGACATCCCCGCGCGCGACTACCTCCAGGCGATGCGGCTTCGGACCGTGCTGCGGGAGGACGCGCGCCGGGTCTTTTCCGAGGTGGACCTCATCGTCTCCGCCTCGCGCCCGCACACCGCCATCGCGCTCGACGGGCCGAACATCCGCCGCACGGGCCGCACCACGCCCGACCGCCTCGGCTTCATCGGCAACCTCGCGGGCCTCCCGGGCATCGCGCTGCCGTGCGGCCTCGCGGAGGACGGGCTGCCGGTCGCGCTCCAGCTCGTCGGCCCGCCGCGCTCCGAGCCGCTCCTCCTCGCGGTCGCCGAGGCGTTCCAGCGCGGGACCGGACACCACCTGCTCCGGCCGCCCGACGCATGACGAAGCCGCGCATCGCGATCCTCCCGACGGGCGGCACGATCGACCACCTCGGCCGCGACCGGCTCGACCTCGCCTTCTACAGCGACCTGCCCACCCGCCTCGGCCCCGAGGGGCTCCTCGCGAAGGTGCCGGAGCTCTCGCGCGTCGCGGACATCCGGCTCCGCGACGCGCCGCAGCTGCGCGGCCAGCGCATGGGCTGGCCCGACCTCCTCGGTCTCTCGCGGGCGGTCGAGGACGCGGCGAAGGACGTCACCGGCGTCGTCGTCACGCGCGGGACGAACACGCTCGAGGAGACGGCGTACTTCCTCGACCTGACCGTGCGCACCGAGAAGGCGGTCGTCGTCACGGGCGCGATGCGGCCCGCGAGCGCGATGAGCAACGACGGCGAGCTGAACCTCATGAACGCCGTCCGCGTCGCGGCGGCGCTCGGCGCGCACGGCGCGGGGGCGCTCGTCGTCATGAACGACGAGATCTTCACCGCCCGCGAGATCGTGAAGACCGCGACCCACCGCACGCACTCGTTCCAGGCGCCGGGCGCGGGACCCGTGGGCGAGATCACGCCGGACGGCACGGTCCACCTCGACCGCGCCCGCAGGCGCGAGCGCCTGCGGCTCCCCGTGCCGAAGGAGCTCTACCTGCCGCGCGTCGACGTGATCCTCTCGTACGTCGGCGCGGACGGCGCGCTCATCGACGCCGCGGTCGCCGCCGGCGCGCGCGGCATCGTGCACGCGGGGGCGGGCACGGGCCGCGGCTCGGCGGCCGAGGAGGTCGCGTTCGAGCGCGCGCAGCGCGACGGCGTCGTGATCTGCCAGGCGACGCGCGCCGTGACGGGCCGCGTGCTCCGGAGCGCGCAGATGAAGGAGCGCGGGATCGTCGCGGCGGGCGACCTGCCGCCGTGGAAGGCCCGCCTCGTCCTCGCGCTCGCGCTCGCGACCACCACCGACCCGGAGAAGGTGCAGGCGATCTTCGACCGCGCCTGAGCGCCGCTCGGTACACATCGGTATGCTGCGAGCGGGGTGGCCTTCCTCGGGGTGACAGCGAAGCCCGGCACGGTCGAGCGGACGCGCGTGCGCGTCGGCGACCTCTCCGACGGCACGCCGGTCACGATCCCGGTCGCGATGGTCCGCGGCGCGAAGGATGGCCCGACGATGTACATCCAGGCCGGCCTCCACGGCGACGAGCTCACTGGCATCCAGATCGCGCGCGAGGCGCTCCCCACGATCGACCCGAAGGATCTGGCGGGCACGCTCGTCGTCATCCCGCTCGCGAACGTGCCGGCGCACCTCACGCGGACCCGCGGCTACCTCCACGAGGAGCGCTGGCTCATCGACATCAACCGCATCTTCCCCGGCAACGCGCACGGCCTCCTCACCGAACGCATCGCCGCGGTGCTGTTCAACGAGTTCGTGCGGAACGCGGACATGACGATCGACCTGCACTCGGCGCTCGACGGCTGCGACATCGCGCCGTTCGTGTACATCGACCCCGACGACGACGAAGGCGGCACGCTCGCGCTCCGCGAGAAGGTCGGCCGCGCGTTCGGGACGCCCTACGTGTACTACAAGCCGCGCGGCGAGAAGCTCGGCACGAGCGACATGACGCGCTCGATGCGCGCGCAGGCCGAGCTCGCCGGCAAGCCGGACTTCTCCGCGGAGATGGGCGAATCGCGCCGCGTCTCGTGGCAGCACGTCCCCCTCGGTGTGCGCGGCATCCACAATTCGCTCCGGGCCATGGGGATGGAGGAGGGCGAGCCCGACGTGCCGAAGACGCAGCGCCGCTTCTCGAAGATCACCCTCGCCCACGCGGAGAAAGGCGGCGGGCTGCGCATGAAGAAGCACGTCGGGGACGAGGTGAAGCAGGGCGAGACGCTCGCCGAGATCCTCGACGTCTTCGGCGACAGGGTCGAGGAGGTGAAGAGCCCCGCCGACGGGTTCGTCCTCCGCGAGATGCTCCTCGGGTCCCTCTCGACCGGCGCCGAGGTGGCCTGGATCGCGAGCTAGTGGCGGGCCTCGCGGGCATCAGCCTCGGCGTCCGCCTCCCGAACTCGGGCCCTTTCGCCACCGCGGAGAACATCCTCGCGACCGCCGAGCACGTCGAGCGCGCGGGCTACGACCGCGTGTGGGTCCACGACCACATCTCGTGGTCGCGCGAGAAGCTCACCCACTTCGCGACCGGGTCGCTCGAGGCGTGCCGCGACCAGGACCCGAACTTCTTCGAGAGCGTGACGACGGTCGGCGTCCTCGGCGGCCGCCTGCGGCGCGTCGGCCTCGGGATCGCCGGGCTCGTCCTGCCGCTCCGCGACCCGCGGATCCTCGCGAAGCAGCTCACCACGATCGAGCACCTCGTCGGCTCGCGGCTCGTCCTCGCGTTCGGCATCGGCGCGATCCAGAACGACTTCGACGTCATGGGCGTGCGCTTCGACCGCCGCGGCCGGCTCTCGACCGACCACCTCGCGGCGCTCCGCACGATCTTCTCCGATGCGCAGCCGAACGCGTTCGAGAGCAAGAGCGTCGCCTGGCAGGGCGGCACGTTCTTCCCGCGGCCGCGGCGGCTCCCGCTCTGGGTCACCGGCGCGAGCGACGCGGGGCTCGAGCGCGCGGTCCGCCACGCCGACGGGTGGATGACCGTGTACGCGCCGGTGGAGGAGTACGCCGAGGACATCCGCCGCCTCCGGGCCGCCGCCGAGCGGGCCGAGCGCGACCCCGCGACGATCGACACGGGGATCGAGACGTACGTGACGGTCGCGCGGACGCACGAGGACGCGGTGAGGATCGCCAAGGCGTCGCTCGTGGAGAAGTTCAAGACGCTCGAGGCCGGTCTCGAGAAGTGCGTCGTCGGCGACGCGGACGAGGTCCTCGCGAGGCTCGCCCGCTACCGCGACGCGGGCGGGAAGCACGCGGAGCTCAAGTTCGTCTGCCACGACCCGGGCCAGCTCGGCGAGATGATCGACCGTGTGGCGTCGGCGGCGTACGCCCGGGGCTAGCGCCTCTTCGCGCGTGCGGGCTTCGCCGGCTTCGGCGCCGGCTTCGGCGCCGGCGTCGCGGGCTCGCCGCCGTGAGCGCCGGAGATCATGACGACGCGGATCCGCTCGGCGGCGCGGACGTGGTCGCGCGCGAGCCGCTCCGCGCGGTCGGCGTCGCGGTGCTCGATCGCCTCGACCATCTCTGCGTGCTCCTTGAGCGCCGACGCGGCCCGGCCTGCAGCGACGTAGGTCGTTCCGGGGAGGAGCGCGAGCGACGACTCGAACGAGTCGAGGACCTCGACGAGGTAGCGGTTCCGGGCCGCGCGGTAGACGACGTCGTGGAACAGGCGGTTGAGCCGCGCGAGCGCCGGCAGGTCGTCCTTGTGCGTACGCGCCTGCCGCCCGAGGAGGTCCTGCATCGCCGCGATCTCGGCCGGCGAGGCGTGCTGCGCCGCGAGCCGCGCGGCGAGGCCCTCGAGCACGTCCCGCACGGCGTAGAGCTCCGTCACCTGCTGCTGGTCGAGCTCCGCGACGATCAGGCCGCGGCGCGGGGCAGCGGTGAGGAGGCCATCGCTCTCGAGGCGCTTCAGCGCGTCGCGGACCGGCGTGCGGCTGATGCCGAGCATGTCCGCGAGGTCGGCCTCGCGCATGCGGTCGCCGGCGCGGAAGCGGCCCGAGTGGATCGACGCGCGCAGGTTCGAGTACGCGAGCTCGGAGCGCGAGGCGCCGTTCTTGTCGGTGCCGGTGCCGCGTCGTGCCATCGCGCGGGATCATCGCACACAGGCCTAACCGACGCAGCGCCCGGCACGGCCCATTTGATGTGCAATCGTGTACGATCGGCGACCGTGGATGCCCCCAAGGCCGACGCCCGGTACGACGTCGTCGTCGTGGGCGCGGGGAACGCGGGCCTCTGCGCGGCGCTCGCCGCGCGAGAGGCGGGTGCGCGCGTGCTCGTCCTCGAGTGGGCCCCCGAGCACGAGCGCGGCGGCGACACCGCCTTCACGGGAGGCCTCTTCCGCTTCCCGTTCACCGGCATGGACGAGATCGCGCCGCTCGTGCCCGAGTACGGCGAGAGCGAGCTCGCGGCGGTCGACGTCGGCAGGTACACGCAGAACGACTTCGCGCAGGACCTCGACCGGATGAGCGAAGGGCTCGCCGACCCGGTGATGGTCGACCTCCTCGTGCGCGGCGCGCACGCGACGATGCTCTGGCTCCGCCAGCGCTGCGGCGTGCGCTGGATGCTCGCGACAGGCCGCCAGGCGTACAAGATCGCCGACGGGCGTCACCGCTTCTTCGGCGCGCTCATCCTCGAGGCGCACGGCGGCGGGCAGGGCCTCTCCGACCAGCTCTTCGCGCGCGCGAAGGCCGCGGGCGTCGACGTCCTCTACCGGACGCGCGGCGAGCGGCTCGTCACCGACGACCTCGGCCGCGTCATCGGGGTCCAGGCGCGCTCCGACGAGGGCCGGCGCACCTACGCGTGCGGCGCGGTCGTCCTCGCGTCGGGCGGCTTCCAGGCGAACGCCGAGATGCGCGCGCGCTACCTCGGCCAGGAGTGGGACCTCGCGAAGGTGCGCGGCACGCGCTACGACACGGGAGACGGCATCACGATGGCGCTCGCCGCCGGGGCGAAGCCGCACGGCCACTGGAGCTCGTGCCACGCCGTCGCGTGGGACCTCCTCGCGCCCGAGACCGGCGACCGCGAGGTCGGCGACCTCTTCCAGAAGCACTCCTACCCCATCGGCATCGTCGTGAACCGGGAGGGGAGGCGCTTCATCGACGAGGGCGCGGACTTCCGCAACTACACGTACGCGAAGTACGGGCGCGAGATCCTCCGCCAGCCGGGCCGGCAGGCCTTCCAGATCTTCGACAAGAAGACGATCCCGCTCCTCCGCGACGAGTACCGCATGAAGGGCGTGACGAAGGCGCGCGCCGACACGATCGAGGCGCTCGCCGCCGAGATGCTCGTGGACCCGGCGGCGCTCCGGAAGACCGTCGACGAGTACAACGCCGCCGTCCAGGCCGGTCCGTTCGAGCCGACGAAGCTCGACGGGAAGGCCGCGTACCCCGCGGGCCAGCCGCCGAAGACGAACTGGGCGCTCCGGATCGACGAGCCGCCGTTCGAGGCGTACGCCGTCACCTGCGGCATCACGTTCACCTTCGGCGGCGTGAAGATCGACACCGAGGCGCGCGTCCTCGACACCGAGGACCAGCCGATCCCCGGCCTCTACGCCGCCGGCGAGATGGTCGGCGGGCTCTTCTACTACAACTACCCGGGCGGCTCCGGCCTCATGGCCGGCGCGGTGTTCGGCCGCGCGGCCGGCGTGTCGGCGGCGAAGGCCGCGACCCGCGCGGAGGCCGCGACGGCGGGCGACTAGCCCCCGCTCTCCCAGCTCTTCACGTAGACCGCCTCGGCGATGCCCGGCCGCGCGAAGTGCGGCATGACGCCCACGTACCGGTAGCCCTCGCGCAGGTAGAAGGAGCGCGCGCGCCGGTTCGTCGAGGTCACGAGCAGGATCATGTGGCAGGAGCCCGCCGCGCGAGCGCGCCGCTCGCCATCGGCGAGCAGCGCCGCGCCCACGCCGCGCGACCGCCGTCCCTCGGCCACGAGGAGCAGGCGCAGGTACGCGGAGCGGTCGAGCGCGCGCGTCGGCACGACCCAGGCGAGCCCGAGGATCGCGTCGCGGTCGAGCGCGACGCGGAGCTGGTCGCGGTGCCGCAGCGCCTCGTTCAGGCTCGCTCTCGCGCCGTCCGTGGTGATGCCGTACCGGCGGAGCAGCGGGGACGCCGTCATCAGCGCGACGAGCGCGGGGACGTGCGTCCGGCGCGCCGCCACGATCCTCATGCGCGCTGGGGGTCCAGGGCGTCGCGCAGCCCGTCGCCGAGCAGGTTGAACCCGAGCACGGCGACCATGATCGCGAGCCCCGGGAACACCGCGAGGTGCGTCGCGAACTCGAGGTACTGCCTCCCCTCGTTCAGCATCACGCCCCACGACGGCGCGGGCGGCTGCGCCGAGAGCCCGAGGAACGAGAGCGCGCCCTCCGTGAGCACGGCCCACGAGAGCGCGAGGCTGACCTGGACGATCAGCGTCGACAGGAGGTTCGGCACGATGTGGCGCGTCACGATGCGCAGCTGCGTCGCGCCGACCGCGCGCGCGGCCTCGATGAACTCGCGCGCCTTGAGCGCGAGCACCGGACCGCGGACGACCCGCGCGAAGATCGGCGTGTACACGACGGCGATCGCGACGATGACGTTGTTCGGATCGGGACCGAGGGCGGCGACGATGCCGAGCGCGAGGAGGATCGCCGGGAAGGCGAAGAACACGTCGAGGATCCGTCCGATCGCGAGGTCGGCGATGCCCCCGAGGTAGCCGGAGACGAGGCCGAGCACGGCGCCGACGAGGGTCGCGATCGCGACGGACAGGACGGCGACCTGCACCGAGAGGCGGGCCCCGAACAGGATGCGGCTCAGGAGGTCACGGCCGAGCGCGTCCGTCCCGAGCGGGAACTCGGCGGTCGGCGCGGCGAGCCGCTGCGTCGAGATCGCGAGCGGGTCGCGCAGCGGGAGCAGCGGGACCACCAGCGCGACGGCGACGTAGACGAGCACCATCGCGAGCCCGATGACGGCGACGGGCTCCCGCGCGAGCGCGCGCGCGATCCCGGCGAGCCCCGCCGAGCGCGGCGCGACGCTAAGCGAGCCTGATCCGGGGATCCAGGTAGCCATACAACAGGTCCACGACGATGTTCACGAACACGAAGAGCACGGCGATCACGAGGACGCCTCCCTGCACGAGCGCGTAGTCCCGCTGCACGATCGCCGTCAGCAGCATGCGGCCGACGCCCGGGATCGAGAAGATCTCCTCGACGACGACGGCACCGCCAAGGAGCTGGCCCACCTGGATGCCGAGCAGCGTCACGACGACGATCAGCCCGTTCTTGAGCACGTGCCGCCGGACCACGAGCGACGGGCCGAGACCCTTCGCCCGCGCCGTGCGCACGTAGTCGGCACCGAGCACGTCGAGCATCGCCGACCGCGTCATGCGCATCGTCGCGGCGGCGAGCGCGACGCCGAGCGTGATCGCTGGAAAGAGCAGGAGCCGCAGGTTGCCGAGCGGATCGCGGACGAACTCGACGTAGCCTCCGGTGTTCGGGAGCCAGCGCAGGTGGACCGAGAAGAGGACGATGATCAGGGTGCCGAGCCAGAAGCTCGGGAGCGACAGCCCGACGAGCCCGCCGATGCGGCCCGCGACGTCGACGCGCGTGCGCGGCCGCATCGCCGACAGGAGGCCCAGCGGGATCCCGATGAGGATCGCGATGAGCGTCGCCGCGGCGGCGAGCTCGAGGGTGGCAGGAAGCCGCTCGGCGATCTCGACGAACACCGGCCGGCCGGTCCGGATCGAGTAGCCGGCGTCGCCCTGGAGGAGCGAGGCGAGCCAGTTCCAGTACTGGACGGGAAGAGGCAGGTCGAGCCCGAAGTACGCGCGAAGGCTCGCGAGCTGCTCGGGCGTGAGCGCGGTCGACGTGCCAAGACGCGCCGCGATCGCGTCGCCGGGGATCAGCCGGATGAACAGGAACGTGAGGAGCGACACGCCGACGAGCGTCGGCACCGCCCCGAGCAGCCGGACCGCGAGATAGCGGCTCACGCGCTAGGGACGCGGCGGGAGGACGCGCCTCCCGCCGCGCACCGACCGACCCCTATTTGTCCAGCCAGGTCTGACGCAGGTAGATGATCGAGCCGGTCGGGAGGTGCGTGAAGCCCTTGGTCGTGGGAAGCGTCGCGTTGTAGTCCCGGCCGACGAAGAGCCAGATGAACGGAACGCCGTTCACGAGCTCCTTCTGCGCCGTCGTGTACAGCTCCTTGCGCTTCGCGACGTCGGTGGTCGCGCGCGCCGCCTTGATGGCGTCGCTCGAGACCGGGTTCTTGTAGCTCGTGACGAAGTTGAGGTTGCCGTCGTCGGTGAAGTAGCGGAACACGTAGAAGTCCGGGTCCGGCCCGCCGCCGTTGAGGCCGGGGGCCATGTCGAAGTCGGCCTTCAGCCAGCGATCGACCCACTGCGTGAACTCGAGCGTCTCGATCTTCATGGTGACGCCGATCTCGGCGAGCTGCGCCTGCACGAGCTGCGCGACGTCCTTCGCGTACGCGGGCTCGGTCGTCTGCGTGAGCATCGTGAACGAGACGGGGCCGACGCCCGCCTCCTGGAGCAGCTGCTTCGCCTTCGCCACGTCGCGCGTGTAGAGGGGGTACTGCGACGTGGGCAGCGCGTAGTTCGTGAGCGCGGGGGCGATCGGGCCGGTCACCTCGCCCTCGCCGAACGCGACGGCGTCGATGATCGCCTTCCGGTCGATCGCGTACGCGATCGCCTGGCGCACCTTCAGGTTGTCGAACGGCTTGCGCTTGGTGTTCACGAAGAGGAGGTTGTAGCTGAGGCTCGGCTTCGCGGAGAGCGTCACCGACGACTCGTTCCGCAGCGTGCGCGCGACGTTCGCGTTGACGACGATCGCCATGTCCGCCGCCTTGGTGCGCAGGGCCGCGGCGAGCCCCGTCTCGTCGGGCACGACGTTGATGCGCACGCCGTCGAGATACGGCTGGCCGGAGACGTAGTAGTCGCGGTTCGCCTCGAACCGCATGAAGTTGTCGGGCACCCACTCGGCGAGCTTGAAGGCGCCGCTCCCGATCGCGGTCTCCTTCTTCGAAAGGTCCGCGTTCGCCTCGCCGATCTTCTTCGAGACGATGCCCGTGTTCGGGTGCGCCATGTAGGCGATGAGCGCGGCGTTCGGCGTCTTGAGGTCGAACACCACCGTGGACTCGTCGGGCGCGGTCACGCTCGCCACGTCGCCGAAGAACGACCGCGCGACGGCCGCCGTCTTCGTGTCGATGATGCGGTCGAACGTGTACTTCACGTCCGCGCTCGTGAGCGGATCGCCGTTGTGGAACTTGACGCCCTTGCGGATCTTCACCGTGACCTGCTTGCCGTCGGCCGACGTGGTCGGCATCGACTCCGCGAGGTCCGGCTGCACGCCGAGGCTCTCGTCGAGGCGCATCACGTAGCTGTAGATCAGCTCGAACACGCGGGCGGACGTGAACGCCGGCACCTTGTGCGGGTCCAGGTTCGTCACCTCGCCCGCGCGCGCGAGGACCAGGGTCCCGCCCTTCTTGGGCGTGCCCCCGCCGCCCACCGGCGCGCTCGGCCCGGAGCCCGGGGCGCATGCCGATGCGACGATCGTGACCGCCAGCGCGGCCGCGAGGGCGACCTTCGCTCGAGTCATCACTGCAGTCCTCCCGCCCTATCTGTTCCCGAGAAGTAGTACCACCCTCAGGCTTCGGTCCGTGTCATGCCCGCGGCTTCGACGGACAGAAGCAAGCAGTCGTCGGCCACGACCGCGCGGTGACGCTCGCCGGCGCCGATGAGGATGCCCTGGCCGGGTCCCGCCGACAGCGGTCCGAGATCGAACTCCACCGTGAGCTCGCCCTCGAGCACGAGCAGGAACTCGTCGCTGTCCTGGCGATGCCACCGCCCGTCGAGGCGGCCGCTGCCCGCGTGCAGCACCGTCGCTCCATTGACCGTCCCCAGCTCGGAGTTCACCCAGGCCGGCGTCGCCTTGAGCGGAGCGGGGTCGTCGGCGAGCGCCCGCGCGAGGTCGATCTTCCTGCCCATCGCGGTTCGCTAGCGCTTCGCGCGCGTCGCCGTCTTTGCCGCGTACTCCTTCTCCGCCGCCTCGAGCGCGAAGCGGCCGGACTCCTGGTACGTGAGCATCCCGCCGATGAGGATGCAGAGCGAGGCGACCTCTGCGATCTCGGCGGGCGTCGCCCCCGACCCGATCGCACGCTTCGCGTGGCCGACCGGCGGCGGGTTCGTCTTCGTGCGCGCGATCTCGATAGCGAGGATCACGAGCTCCTTCGTCTTGGCGTCGAGCGCGGCGCCGGCGCCGGTGTTGAACGCGGCCTGACGAAGGCGGAAGTACCCCGTGACGACCTCGGGCCGGTAGCGAGCGAGCATCTCGAAGCCCTTGATGACGTCGGGGTTCTTGTAGTAGCCCTTCGCGTATTCCCAGGGATCCTGCTCGCCCGTTTTCTTGTCCGTCGTCCGCGCCACGTGATCCTCCTCGATGCGATCGATGCGGGCATCATAGGCAGCATTCGCGTACGATCGTGTACACGACCGAGGTGTGAGGGGGAGCTCCCATGAGCGACGTTCGCTGGATGATCGACGGGTACCAGGAATGGCTCGACCGGCAGGGCCTCCCGGTCCACACCGGGCTCGCGATCGACCTCATGCAGGCGGAGACGAAGCCGTGGGCGCGCCTCGGCGCCGACGCGGCGTTCATCCACCTCGACGCGCGCGGCGACTTCTCAACGTGCTACCTCGCGGACATCGCGGCCGGCCGCTCGACCGAGCCGATGCGCGGGATCTTCGAGGAGGTCTTCTACGTCCTCGACGGGAACGGCAGCACGGTCCTCGAGCTCCCCGACGGGAAGCAGCGGTCCTTCGAGTGGCAGCGCGGCAGCCTCTTCGCGATCCCGGTGAACACGCGCTACCGCCACCACAACTCGAGCGGCACGAAGAAGGCGCGCCTCGCGAGCGTGAGCGACCTCCCCACGGTGATGAAGCTCTTCCGCGACGAGAAGTTCGTCTTCGACAACCCGCACGTGTTCGACCGGCTCGGCGAGGAGAAGTTCTTCAAGGGCGAGGGCACGTTCATCCCCACGCGCGAGCACCGTCACATGTGGGAGACGAACTTCGTCCCGAACCTGCTCACCTTCGACCAGATGCGCGTCTCGCACGGCCGCGGCACGGGGAGCATGAACATCATGTTCATCCTCGCCGACGGCACGATGCACGCGCACATGTCGGAGATCCCCGCGGGCAACTACAAGAAGGCGCACGTCCACGGCGAGGGGTACTTCATCTTCCAGCTCTCGGGCGAGGGCTACTCGCTCTACTGGAACGTCGGCGAGGAGCCGATCCGCGTCGACTGGACATACGGCGTCATGCACTCGCCGCCGTACCGCATGTGGCACCAGCACTTCAACGTCGCGAGCGAGGGCGCGCGCTACCTCGCGATCGCGTTCGGCAGCATGCGCTACCCGTTCCTCAAGGAGAAGCTCCAGGTCATCCAGCGCTCGTACACGGTGAAGAACCCGGACGTGCAGATCGAGTACGAGGACGAGGACCCGAAGATCCGCCGGCTGTTCGATGCGGAGCGCGCGAAGTACCTCGCGCGAGGGAAGGCGCCGGCCGCGTCGCGTTGAGCGCGTAGCCGATGCACGACCACGACCACGACGGGCCGCCGCCGGACGCGGTGGCCGACGCAGAGATCGAGAAGGAGATCTGGCGCAACGACAACGTCGAGCTCGTGACGGTCGGCGTCGATATCGGCTCCGCGACCTCGCACCTGATCTTCTCGTACCTCCACCTCCAGCGGCAGGTCCAGACGTTCTCGACGCGCTTCGCGGTCGTGGAGCGCCGCGCGCTCCACCGCTCCCCCATCCTCCTCACGCCCTACCGCGCCGACGGGCTCATCGACACCGAGGCGCTCCATCGGTTCATCGAGCGCGCGTACGCCGACGCCGGCTACACGCGCGACAAGGTGGACGCCGGCGCGGTGATCCTCACGGGCGTCGCGCTCGAGCGGGCGAACGCGCGCGCGATCGCCGAGCTCTTCGCCGAGGAGGGCGGGAGGTTCGTGTGCGCGTCGGCGGGCCACAACCTCGAGGCGCTCCTCGCCGCGCACGGCTCCGGCGCGGTCGCGCTCTCCGTCCGCGGCAAGCGGCCCGTCCTCAACATCGACATCGGCGGCGGCACCACGAAGTACGCGCTCGCCGTCGACGGTCACGTGCTCGGGACGCTCGCGATCGGCGCGGGCGCGCGCCTCGTCGAGTTCGGCCCCGACGGCCGCGTGGCGCGCGTCGAGCACGTCGCGGCCGAGCTCGCGCAGCGCCTCGGCATCCCGCTCAAGGTCGGCGGCCGCCTCGACGCGCCCGCGCGCGAGCGTCTCGCGGCCGCGCTCGCCGAGCGGATCGTCCGCGCGGCGGCCGGCACGCCCGAGCCCGGGAGCGTCCTCGCCGGCGAGCTCCCGGGCGAGCCGCGGCCGGCGCTCGTCGTGCTCTCGGGCGGCGTCTCCGAGCTGCTGGCCGACCCCGCCTCGCGCGGCTACGGGGACCTCGGCATCGAGCTCGCGTCCGCGCTCCGCGCGCGCGCCGCGGAGCTTCCCGCCCCGATCCACGAGGGCACGGAGCGCATCCGCGCCACGGTCATCGGCGCGTCGCAGTTCACCGTGCAGCTCTCGGGCAACACCGTCCACGTCTCGCACCGCGGGCTCCTGCCCGTGCACAACGTGCCGGTGCTGCGCGCCGAGGCCGCGGAGGAACCCGACGCCGCCGCCGTGCGCGCGTCGATCGAGCGCGCCGCGCGCCGCCTCGACCTCGACCAGCGCGCGGGCGAGGTCGCGGTCGCGCTCGCGTGGGACGGCGAGCCGCGGTACGCGAACCTCCGCGCGATCGCGGACGGGATCGCCGAGGCGCACCGGGCAGCGCCGCGGAAGGACGCGCCGATGGTGGTCGCGCTGTCCGGCGACGTCGCCGCGAGCCTCGGCCGCATCCTCGTCGACGAGCTCGGGATCGGCACTGGCGTCATCGCGCTCGACGGCCTCGAGCTCGCGGAGCTCGACTACATCGACATGGGCGAGCCGATCCTCCCCGCGAACGTCGTGCCCGTCGTCATCAAGTCGCTCGTCTTCCCGGAAGCGAAGCATTGAGCCCGGCGGAGCAGCCGCCGCCGAGCCTCTCGACGCTCGCGCGCACCTGGCTCGCGATCGGATCGCAGTCGCTCGGCGGCGGCCCGAGCACGCTCTACCTGATGCGCCTCCTCCTCGTGGAGCGCCTGCGCTGGATCAGCCAGCGCGAGTTCCTCGAGGACTGGGCCCTCTCGCGGCTCTCGCCGGGCGTGCACATGGTCGCGCTCGCGGGCCTCCTCGGCCGCCGAACGGGCGGGACGCGGGGGACCGCGGTCGCGGTGCTCATGCTCATGCTCCCGTCGGGCCTGATCGCGGCGACGCTCGCCGCGGGCTACACGACGATCCGCGACCAGCCGCTCATCCAGGCGGCGCTCGCGGGCGCGGGCCCGGTGACGATCGGCCTCACGATCGGGATCACCTACCCGTTCGCGAAGGTCGCGGCCCGCGCGGGGAAGCGCGGCCTCGTCGACTGGAGCGTGCTCGCGGTCGCCGCGGCGATCGGCCTCATCGAGGGCATCTCGCCGATCGTCGTGATCCTCGCCGGCGCGCTCTTCGGCGCGATCTTCCTCGGGAAGGAGCGGCCAGCCTCGACGCCGCCGCCGGAGTAGCCGTGGACGGGCTGCTCGACATGGTCGTCGCGTTCTTCCGCGCGTCGATGCTGTCGCTCGGCGGCATGAGCGCGCTCCCGCTCCTGCGCCAGGACCTCGTGTCGACGGGCTACGTGACGGACCACCAGCTCGTGGAGGCGATCACGATCGGCCGGCTCGGCACGGGGCCGGGCGGCCTGTACATGGTGAGCCTCGGCTACTTCGCGCTCGGCTGGGCAGGCGCGCTCATCGCGCTCTGCGCGGTGACGATCCCGCCGCTCGTTATCCTCCCCGCGGCGACGTTCCTCCGCCGCCAGCTCCTCGGCGCGTGGATGGCCGGGCTCGTGCGAGGCCTGACGATGGCGACGTCGGGCCTCGTCCTCACGACGGTCGCACTCCTCATCCTCCCGAGCGGCTCGAACCCGGGCGCGACCGCGTGGTGGCAGCTCGCCCTCGTCGCGCTCGGCGCGCTCATCGGGCTCGAAGGGAAGCGCCACCCGGTCCTCGCGATCGGCATCGGGTCCGCCGTCGGGCTGCTCCTCGGCCGCTAGAAATGACCGGCGCCCCGGTCATCCGGGGCGCCGGCGTGTCCAGGGGACGTGCGGACCTAGTAGCCGGGGACGCCGATCGCCTTCTGGAAGCCCATGTCCTTGAGCTTGTCGAGGTAGAGGTTCGTGCAGGCCTTCGTCGGGTCGACGCTCGCGATCGCCGGGTTCGACGGCAGGTTCACCTGCTTCGTGAACTCGAAGACCGTGTTGTCGCAGCGCCCGTCGCGCGGCTCCCACGGGGCGGCGAGCTCGACCTCGACCTGCTTCTTCGCCGACTCGAGCGGGATCTGCCCGTACTCCGAGAGGTACTTCACGACGCCCTCCGGGTCCTTGCGCATGATCGTGAGGCCCTCGAGGTACACCGCGGTGAGCGCGAGCACGGTGTTCGGGTACTTGTCCTCGAACGACTTCGGCACGATGAGGCTGGTCCGCGGCACGCCGCCGATGCCCTTCACCTCGGTGAGCTTCACGAGGATGTTGAAGCCGAGCGGCGTGAGCTCCTGCGCGATCGCCTGGTCCTGCATCGAGGCCGCGACGCTGCCGCCGCGAAGCGCCGCGAGGCGTGCCGAGTCGTTGCCGATCGGCTGGATGGTGACGTCCTTGTCCGTCAGGCCGAGCGACTTGATGGCGAGGAGCGCGCCCGCGTGCGACTGCGAGCCGAACGACGAGATCGCGACGTTCTTGCCCTTGAGGTCGGCGGCGCTCTTGACCTCCGAGCGCGTGTACATGAAGTCCGTGAGGTTGTGGCGCGTGACGAACGCCATGCGCTGTGGATCGGTCGTTGCCTGCGAGGCGATGACCGGACCCGCCGAGCCGTCGTTCACGTCGATCTGGCCGGCGATGAGCGCCTGCGCCGACTGCGCGGCGCCGTTGAAGTACACGTACTCGACGGTGATGCCGTACTTCTTGTAGAGGTCGAGGCCGCGGGCCATGATCTGGCCGATGATCCCGATGGTCGGCGTGCCGGAGTGCCCGATCTTGACGGACGTCTTCTCGGGCTGCGGGAACCGGATCTTCGTGCTCCCGGCGGTCACCTCGATGCCGGCCGCCGCGCCGGTCCCGGTGGGCGCCGCGGGCGCGCCGCCGGTGTCACCGCCGCCGCAGGCCGAGAGGAGGACGGTGAGCGCGAGCGGGATGGCGATCCAACGTGTCTTCATCAGTAGCCCGGCACTCCGATCTTCTTCTGGAAACCCATCGCCTTGAGCTGGTCGAGGAACTTGTTGTTGCAGGCCTTCGCCGCGTCGACGTTCGCGAGCGCCGGGTTCGACGGGAGGTTGACCTGGCGCGTGAACTCCATGACCACCGGGTCGCAGCGCCCGTCGCGCGGCTCCCAGGGGGCGGCGAGCTCCACCTCGACCTGCTTCTTCGCCTGCTCGAGCGGGAGCTGCGCGTCCTTCGCGAGGAACTCGGCCGCCCTGTCGGGCTGGCGGCGCATCTCGGTGATGCCCTCGAGGTAGGCCGCGACCATCGCGAGCACCGTGTTCGGATACTTCTCGGCGAACTCCGGGTACACGACGAGGCTCGTCCGCGGCACGCCGCCGATGCCCTGCACCTTCGTCAGCTCGACGAGGATGTTGAAGCCGAGGGGCGTCAGCTCCTGCGCGATCGCCGAGTCCTGCATCGACGCGGCGACGGAGCCCGCCTTGAGCGCGGCGAGCCGCGCGGAGTCGTTGCCGACCGGCTGGATGGTCACGTCCTTGTCGGTCAGCCCGAGCGACTTGAGCGCGAGGAGGGCGCCCGCGTGCGACTGCGAGCCGAAGGACGAGATCGCGACGTTCTTACCCTTGAGGTCGGCCGCGCTCCTGATGTCCTTGCGGCCGTACATGTTGTCCGTGAGGTTGTGCCGGGTGATGAAGACGAGCTGCTGCGGGCTCGCCGTCGCGAGCGACGCGACGACCGGGCCGCCCGAGTTGTCACCCACGTCGACCTGGCCGGCGACGAGCGCCTGCGTCGCCTGCGCGGCGCCCGAGAAGGACAAGAACTCCACGTCGAGCCCGTACTTCTTGTAGAGGTTCAGGCCCTTCGCCACGAGCTGCGGCAGAAGCCCGATCGTCGCGACGCCGGAGAGCCCGATCTTCACGCTCGTCTTCTCCGGCTTCGGGAACACGATCTCGCCGGGCGCGGCCGACGCGCCCGTGGTCGCCGTCGGCACAGGCGCCCCGGTCCCACCGGGACCGCAGGCGGTCGCGATCATGAGGACGCACAGGATGGCCGCGCCAAGGAACCGCATCTTCTCCTCCCGGCACCGCTTCGCGGACGTCCGTCGATGATATACAGGTGCATACATAGGAACACGCGCCGATCTTGCTGGACGGGCGCTATCCATGGCCGTCCGTAGACTCCGTTGGTCATCTGCGTGAGGGTGGAGGTCCGTTGGCGGAGATCCGCTGGCTCATCGACGGCTATCTCGAGTGGCTCGAGGGTGAGGACGTCCCCGTGGTCGAGGACCTCGCGGTCGATCTCCTCGGCGTCGAGACCCGCCTCTGGCCGCGCCTCGGCGTCCCCGGCGCGTTCGTGCACACCCACGCCCGCGGCGACCTCTGCAGCCTCTACCTGATCGACCTGCCGCCGGGCGCCCGCACCGAGCCGCAGCGCCACCTCTACGAGGCCGTGATGTACGTCCTCGACGGCAACGGGAGCGCGACGGTCGAGCGCTCGAACGGAGAGCGCCGGAGCTTCGAGTTCGGCAAGGGCAGCCTCTTCTGCCTGCCGATCAACATGACGTACCGGCTCTACTCGGGGAGCGGCCGCAGTACCGCGCGGATCGCCGTCGTCGCGAACCTCCCGATGGTCATGAAGCAGTTCCGGAACGAGCGGTTCGTCTTCGGCAACCCGTTCGAATTCAGCGAGCGCTGGGGCGAGGAGAAGTACTACCGGGGCGACGGCACCTTCATCCCGACGCGCGAGATGCGCAACATGTGGGAGGCGAACTTCATCCCGGACCTCCTGACCTTCGACAAGGTCACCGAGTCGCCGAACCGCGGAAAGGGCAGCAAGAACATCCAGTTCGTGCTCGGCGAGACGACGATGGCCGCGCACATCTCCGAGGTGGGCGTCGGCGCGTACAAGAAGGCGCACATCCACGACGAGGGCACGCACATCCTCCAGCTCGGTGACGAGGGCTACTCGCTCTACTGGGGCGACGGGACGCGCGATTACCGCCGCGTCGAGTGGAAGTACGGCCTCCTCCACTCTCCGGGGCACCGCGAGTGGCACCAGCACTTCAACACGAGCGACCGGCCGGGCCGGTACCTCGCGATGTCGTACGGCGGCTACCGCTTCCCGTTCACGAACGCGAACCGCGCGAACATCCTCCACGACTACCGCGTCAAGTCGGTGATCCAGATCGAGTACGAGGACGAGGACCCGCAGATCCGCAGGTGGTTCGAGGAGGCCCGCGCCGCGCGCACGGCGCAGGCGGCCCTGCGATGAAGCGGCCCTGGGACGACCTCTACACGGCGGAGGAGCTCGAGGCGCGGCGTCTCGGCGGCTACGGACAGCTCGGCGGGATCGGCGAGCGGCCGGCGGTCGTGGTCGTCGACGTCGTGCGCGGCTTCACCGGCGACCGCGGGGACGACCACGTGACCGCCCTCCGGAAGTACCGCTCCGCGTGCGGGCCGGGGTCGTGGGACGCGGTCGAGGCGCTCGCGCGCCTCGTCGACGCGGGCCGCTCGCGGCGGTTCCCGGTCGTGTTCACGCGCGCGCAGCCGCTCCCGGTCGAGCTGCGCGGCGCGCAGCGCCGGAAGAACGCGCGCGCCGGCAGGGAAGCCGAGGAGAGCGGCGGCCGCGGGAGCGAGTGGATCCCCGAGCTCACGCCGCGCCCCGGCGACGTCGTGATCGAGAAGACGAAGCCGAGCATCTTCTTCGGGACGCCGCTCCTGTCGCACCTCCAGAGCCTTGGCGTCGACCACCTCATCGTGGGGGGCACGACGACGAGCGGCTGCGTCCGCGCGTCGGTCTACGACGCGTTCTCGTACAACTTCGGCGTCACCGTGGTCGAGGACGCGTGCTTCGACCGCTTCCCCACGAGCCACAAGGCGAACCTCTTCGACATGGACTCGAAGTTCGCGGACGTGCGCCCGCTCGCGGACGTGCTCCGCGACCTCGAGGCCCGCTTCCCGCACGCGCGCGAGGCCGCGGGGGCGCTCGGCCGCTGATGTCGATCGGGCGCTGGTACTGGGCGAACGAGCGCACCCTCCTGCCCCTCGCGACGTTCGTCCTCCTCATCGCCGCGTGGGAGATCGGCGTGCGGGTCGGCGCGCTCGAGGAATTCTTCTTCTCGTCGCCGACGAAGGTGTTCCTCGCCGGCGTCCGCGAGGTCCAGCAGCCGCGCTTCTGGAACGACGTCTTCATCTCGACGCAGGAGTTCGCGATCGGCTACGTCGCGGCCGCCGCGCTCGCGATCCCCTTCGGCCTCGTCACCGGCTGGTTCCGCCCGCTCCACTACTTCTTCGACCCGTGGCTCTCGGCGTTCAACGCGACCCCGCGGATCGCGCTGCTCCCGCTCGTGATCCTGTGGGTCGGCCTCGGGATCATGTCCAAGATCGTGATCGTCTTTTTGGGGGTGTTCTTCCCGATCGTGATCCAGACCTTCTACGGCGTCAGGACCGTCGACGCGAATCTCATCGAGGTCTCGCGCTCCTTCGGCGCCACCCCGCGACAGCGCCTCCTCACCGTGGTGCTGCCGAGCGTCGTCCCCTTCGTGCTCACCGGGATGCGGATCGGCGTCGGCCGCGGCGTCGGCGGCGTGCTCGTCGGCGAGTTCTTCACCTCGCAGGCCGGGCTCGGCAACATGGTGTTCCGCGCGGGCCAGACGCTCCAGACGGATCGCCTCCTCTTCGGCGCGATCTTCATCACGATCCTCGCGCTCCTCGGCTTCAAGGCGATCTCCACGCTCGAGGCCCGGTTCCGGGTCTGGCGTCCGCGCGTGGGGTCCGCGTGATGGCACCGATCCTCGAGGCCCGCCGCGTCCACATGGAGTACGAGCGCCGGGACGGCTCGAAGGTGCTCGCGATCGACGACTTCACGCTCCAGATCGAGAAGGGCGAGTTCGTCTCGTTCGTCGGCCCGAGCGGC
>DASSSF010000135.1:0-9960 GCA_035708565.1 Candidatus Limnocylindria bacterium | reverse complement strand
CGCCGTCGAACCTCGGCGAGCTCTACATCTCGACGCCCGCGTCCGGGGGCGGCGTCGACATCGAGGTCTTCCGCGTCGGGCTCGAGGACAGCGTCCGGCACGTGGTCCGGCTGCCGGGGACGCTGCGCCTCCTCGTCATCGATCCCGCCGGGGTGCGCGCCGCGGCGCTCACGGACCAGGGCGTCATCCGCTTCGGCCCGCGGGACGGGAACCCGCAGGGAACGGTCTCGGCGCTCGGCCTTCCCGCGCGCGACATCGCGTTCGCGACCGACGGCACGCTCTTCGTCCTCCAGGAGACCGCGCTCATCGCGATCGACCCGTCCGGCGTGCGCCGGTGGTCCATCCAGCTGGTGGACGGCCGCCGCGTCCTCGCGGGGAAGCGCGCGATCGTCCTCGACGGGACCGAGCGCCTCATCGCGGTGGATCCCGTGACCGGTGCGCTCGACGAGCTCGGCGTCGGCGGCACGGTGCAGGACCTCGCGGTCTCCCCGGACGGGACGAAGATCGCCGTCCTCTCCGACGCCCGGCGCGCGGTGACGTTCACGCTGCCGTAGCCAGGCGGTCTTCGTCGAGGTCGCGGACCGGGTCATCGCCGCGATCCCCTGACGCCGCGTACTCTTCGCGTCGGTGAGCGGTCCGGAGCGTGTGACGAGCTTCGTGCCCATCGAGTCCTTCCCGTTGCCTCCTCCGCTCAATCGCTTCGGTCCGGCATTCCCGCCCGCGCTCGCCGAGTCGTACGTCACGGCGTACACGCGCGAGGGCGCGGCGGTCCTCGATCCGCTCGCGTACCCGTTCAGCGCGGCGGATGCGGTCACGGCGTTCGGCCGGCGCGGCGTCGCGCGCGGGCCGCAGCCGCTCGGCGAGTGGGCGTGCCGCGCGGTCGCGGGCGCGCCCGCTGCGGGCGACATCCTCGCGGTGCTCGAGCGGGTCGCGATGAGCGCGCTCACGGGCATGCCGCACCGCATCGCGATGCGTGAGCTCTACGCCTCGCGCTGCGACACCTGCCGCGCGCCGGTCGTCGCCGAGGCGTTCCTCTGGGACCGCGACGCGCCGGCGCCGTCCAAGAAGGCGTTCCGCTGCACCGTCTGCGCGCGCGACGGCCGCTCGCTCCTCATCGAGGCGGTCACCGACGAGGACGTCGACCGCGCCCGCGCCGTCGAGCCGAGGGGCCTCTCGTACTGGCAGTTCGTGGACCGCTTCGGCCCGGACGAGGAGCGCCGCGCGCTCGGGCAGACGGTCGCCGCGCTCTTCACCTCGCGGAACCTCGCGGCGCTCGTCTCGACGCTCCGCGCGGTCGAGACCGCCGTGACGGATCCCGCCGCGCGCGCGGTCCTCCTCGTCGCGCTCGTGGAAGTGCTCGTCGGAGGGTCGCAGCTGAACGCGCTCGCCGGCCACGGGACGGCGCTGCGCGTGGAGAAGGGGCGGGCGCGCCGGGGGAACGCGTCGCAGCACCGCGAGATCAACGTCTGGCTCGAGTACGAGCGCACGGTCCGCGACCTCGCGTCGTGGCTTGACGCGCACGGCGCGCGACGGCCCCGCGCGACCGAGGATGGTCCGGCGGACCTCGTCCTGCTCCACGCGCCGGTCGACGACACGCTCGGCGCCTGGTCCTACGTCGCGACGGTCCTCCTGCTCGGCGCGGACGCGGCCCGGCCGCTCGACGCCTCCGACGCGCGGCTCTCCGCCCGCGAGCGGCTGCTGCGCGCCACGCGGAGCGCCCTGCTCGACGCGCACCGCGCGTCGCGTCCCGAGGCGCCCGCCGTCCTCTACCTCTCGCGCGCCGACGCCGGGACGCTCGCGGCGTGCGCGCTCGGCGCGGCCGGCGCCGGGTACCGCCTGCGCGGGATCCTCTACCAGCGCGACGCGCTCCCGAGCGCGTACGGCGGCGCGGCCGCGATCCTCGACCTCGACCGCGACGCGCCCCTCCTCGTGGACCAGCGCCCGGCGGGCGCGCTCGCGATCGAGGACGCGATGCGCACGGGGATCCGCGAGACGGTCGCGGCCCGCGGCTCCGCGATCTCGAGCGACCGCGCGGCCGCCGCGGCCCTCGAGGGCCTCGCGAGCGCGCGGCTCCTCGCGCCCCTCGCGCTCGCTCGGGCGGGCGGCGTGAGCGAGCTCGAGCTCTTCGAGGACCACTTCCGCTCGGCGCTCGCCGACGGCCGGCGCGCGGGGATCGAGCGCGTCGCGCGCGGCGACGACGTCTCGTACGCGCTCAGCACGCGCGACGGCGACCAGGCGCCCCTCGACGACCGCGTCGAGTGGGGCGTGTGGACGCTCCTCTCGTCGGGCCGCGACGTCGAGACGCGCGCGCTCCTGCGGCACGCGTACGCGCTCTTCCGCGGCGCCGAGACGCCGGACCGCGAGCTCGTCGAGCGCTGCCTCGCGTCGTACGCCGTGC
Source organism: Candidatus Limnocylindria bacterium (assembly GCA_035708565.1). GTDB lineage: Bacteria > Chloroflexota > Limnocylindria > P2-11E > P2-11E > JACDAF01. The sequence goes on along the minus strand of DASSSF010000135.1, from coordinate 7,562 downwards.
AGAGCGACGGCGCGCGGTGGCGCCTCCGCGACGAGGACGCGCTCGCGAGCCGGCACGCCGAGCAGACCGCGCTCGCCGCCTCGCTCCTCGCCGCCGGCAGGCGCCTCGGGTTCCGCGTGCACGTGGGCCGCGAGCTGCGCCGGCGGCGCACCGCGGACGGCGCGCTCCTCGCGGACCTCGTCCCGGACGCCGACCGGATCGTGCCGATCTCGCGCGCGCTCCGCGGTCCCGCGGACGCGCTCGACTCGTTCGACGTGGGCTGGTACGACCGCGGGAAGATGGCCTTCCTCTGGCAGCTGGACTGGACGGCGCGGGCGCACCGCAGCGTCGTCGCCCTCGGCGAGGCGATCCCGGACGACGACCGCGTCTTCCGCTTCCTCGCGGTCGCCGACGCGCGGCAGCCGCTTCTCGCCTGGAAGCTGGAGCGGTCGCCCGACGTCGCGGAGGCGATCCGGCGGCGGGGCTGGCGCCTCGTGAAATGGGCACCCCTCGCGCGATTCGCCGGAGACCCCGCGGCGGGGCTCGCCGACCTCGAGCCCGTCCTTGGCCTCGAACCTGCGGTGGAACGATCCGGACAGCAACTGGTGTTCAATTGGTGATAGACCGCTTCCGAAGGAGAACGAACTACAGATGAGCAAGCCAGCCCCCGTGACGGACGCGACCTTCGAGGCGGAGGTCCTGAAGTCCGACAAGCCGGTCCTGGTGGACTTCTGGGCGACCTGGTGCGGCCCCTGCCGCATGATCGCGCCCGTCCTCGAGGAGATCGCGAGCGAGAACGACAAGTTCAAGATCGCGAAGCTCGACGTCGACGCGAACCCGATCACCGCGGGCCGCTTCGGCGTCCGCGCGATCCCGACGATGATCCTCTTCAAGGGCGGCCGCGAAGCGCAGCGCCTCGTCGGCTTCCAGCCGAAGGAAAAGCTGCTCCAGCAGCTCCAGCAGCACATCGTCGCCGCGTAGCGGCGCGCGCACCGAACCCACGACGCCCGGGCCGAACGGCCCGGGCGTCTTCTTCTAGCGGCGGCGGAGGTCGACCGCGGTGACCGTGCCCGTGGCCGCGTCGATCCGGACGCCCCCTTCGTGGACCGCGGCCGCGCCGCCGGCGGGCACCTTCTGCGCGACCGCGACGCGCCAGGTCGCTCCCTGGAGATGGAGCCCGCCCTCGAGCCGGTAGCCCGCGCGCTCGTCGGCGAGGCGCTCCTCGAGCCATGGGCGGAAGCGCGGGTCCGCGAGCGCCGCGTCGAGCGCCTCGCCGGCCGCGATCACGGTCGCGCGGCCGACGAGCTCGATCGTCGCGCTCGCGGCGATCTCGAGCTTCCCGGCGAGGTCGCGGAACTGTCCGGGCGGCGCGGGCGCGAACGTGATCGGGAACGACGCGGTCACGGTGCTCGTGCCGTTCGGCGCGTCGGCGCGCGACAGAGGTCCGCCGATCGTCCCGTCCCACGCCGCGCGCATCCTGAGCACGCCCTTCGCCGCGAGCTCCTGGATCCTGATGTCCGCGGTGCACGCCGGACCCGATCCCGTCCGCTGGTGCTCGGCCCACGCGCTCTCGGGGACGAACGACGCGGGTGCGGTGTAGGGGAGGAGCCAGCGCTTCTTCCACTCCGCGAGCGCGAGCGGCTGCTGCGCGCCGAGCCCGGACGTCGCCACGGTCGCGCTCACGCGCGCCGGGAAGTTGCAGCCGCCGCCGATCCACCAGACGGACGCCGCGTTCGTGTTCTCGATGAGGACGTCGGCCCAGACGGCTTCCTTTGGCGCGACACGGCGGCGGTCGAGGGAAAGCGTCACGCGGACGCCCTCGCGCTCCGCGGTCGCGACGGCCTCCGGCGTGAACGAGGGGCGGGGCGTCGGCGTCGACGGCGTCGCCGCGCGGCTGCCGCACGCGGCGAGCAGTACGGCCGCGCAGGCGAGCAGGGCCGAGCGCCTCACGCCGCTCTAACGCGCGTCCGCGCGCTCCGGTTCCGGCCTGGTCGTAGCGGAGCACCGCGACGTCGGAGATGGTCGTCCCGATCGGCAAGCGCGGGGAACGCGTTCTCCCGGTCGCGCCCTGTGTCTAGGCGCAGCGCGCGCGGCGGCTTAGGCCGCCTCGTCCACGATCCGCACCGCGCCCGACGCCTTCAGTACGTCCTTGGCCTGGTCGCACACCTGGTCGGCGCACGCCACGGTCACGATCGCGCCGCCTTCGCTCACGACGCGCTCGTAGTCACGCCAGCGCGAGACGCGTCGAGCGATCGTCCGTCCGAGAAGGAACCCCGCGATCCCAGCCGCCGCCGCCACGGCGAGCCCGAGGAACACGCCGAGGATGTCGGCGAACAGCCCGGAGCCGCCGAAGATGACGTAGCCGGCACCGATCACGACGCCCATCGCCGCACCGGCGATCGCTCCCTTCGGCGCATGGGGCAGCGCCCGTGCCTCCGCGTCGAGGTCCGGCTCGCCGGCGATGAGCGTGATGTCACGCGGAGACAGGCCCGCCCTGTCGAGTCCTCGGAGCGCGACGAACGCGTGGAGCCCGGAGCGGAACACTCCGATCACCGTGTGCCGGCGGGCCGGCAGCGTGTCCATGGAGGAGCGCATCGCAGGGCGCGTGCCGTTGGCGTTCGGACCGCAGCCGACCAGCCCCTTGCCACTCAGCTCGAGTGCCCGACCGCTCGGCCCCCGCGCCACGCGGGACCAGCCCTAGCGCTTCCTGATCGCGGTCGCCTGCGACCGGCTCGGCGCAGCTGGCTAGCGCGTCTTCTTCCGCGGGCTCTTTGCGGCTCTCGCCTTCCGGGTGCCGGCGGCCTTCTTCGCAGCGCCCTTGCGACGCTTCGTCGTGGCGGCCTTCTTTCCCGCGGTGCGTCGCCGTTCCGTGGCCGCCGCCTTCTTCGCCGCGGTCCTGCGCTTCCGGGTCGCGGCAGCCTTCTTGGCGGCAGCGCTTCGACGCGCCCTTGTCGCTTCGTCAGGCAGGAGCGGCGGGATCGGCAGCATCGGCTCGCCCGGTGGTGTCGGCAACATGGCGATCCTCCTAGCGGCAGTCGCTTCGGCCAGACACTAAGCGTCGCGCGCGACGCCCACACACCGCGCGGATCTCCGGCGCCATCGGCGCGCCCTAGGCGTCTCGTGAAGGTTCGGGCCATTCGTTCATGAGACCGCACGCGGTCTTGACCGGCCATCGCGGCGGTACGACAACTCGCGAGTGACGTCCTCGCAGCCGCCTGGGAGGTCCGAGATGACCGATGAGATCGACAACCCCGTCACCGGCGAGCGGATCAGGTTCCTTAGGCGGGACGGTGCCACACGGGCCGAGCCGCTGAGGATGGACTTCAGCGTCGCGCCCCACGGCTTCGTCGCCGCCCCTCATGTCCATCCACATCAGGGGGAGCGCTCCAGTGTCGACGCCGGTGTGATCACGTTCCGGATCGGGGGTCGCGACGTGCGGGTAGCGACCGGGCAGTCGGTGACAGTGCCTCCCGGTACTCCGCACGTCTGGTCGAATCCGTCGGATCAGGATGCGCGCGTCCTCGTTGAGCTGCAGCCCGCATTGCGGATGGAGCCGTTCTTTCGCCAGTGGTTCGGCCTGGCCCGCGACGGAAAGGTCGACGCTCACGGGATGCCGAGCCTGCTGCAGCTGGCGGTCGTCATGCGCGAGTACCGGAACGAGATACAGCCGCCGGTCCTCCTCCAGCGTCTGTTGCTCGTCCCGCTGGCGTTCGTCGCACGCCTCATGGGCTACCGCGCGAACGATCCTCGGTACCAGAGCGCTGAGAGCGGCGGAAGCCTCCCGGCTTAGAGATCCAGCGAAGTCGTTCGAACTCCGCCGGATCGCGGACCGATCGCGGATCCGACCCGGATGCCGGCGGATCCGCCGGATCAGCGGTCTCGGCCGATACACTGGTCACGGATCTCTCTCTCGAGGGATCGATCGAGAGTGCGAGGCATCCGGTGATGTCCTCGGTCTTCAAAACCGCTGACGGGGCGCAGCACGCTCCGTGGTGGGTTCGACTCCCATGCACTCTCGCAGCGGGGTGCTGCGCGTCACACCCGTCAGGGCATGACCGTCGGCGCCCTCCGGCCCGTGCGCCTTCCTATTGGGTCCCCAGGCCGAGTCGTTCTAGCCTTGGGGCGTGGAATGGGCTGCGTGGTGGCATAGCCTCCGCGCGTTCTCGGCCGACGAGGGCGCGCAGGGCCTGGTCGAGTACGCGCTCGTCATCGCGGTCATCGCGCTCGGCGTGCTCGTCGCGCTCTCCTTCCTCGCCGGCGGGATCGGGAACGCGTTCGAGATGGTGAGCGACCACGTCGAAGCCACGCTCACGAGCGAGGATCCGATCGAGGTCGGGCGCCGCCGCGGCCGTGGATGGTGCCGCAGGTACGGCTGCTGACCGCGCGGGCTCAGCGGCGCTCGTCGTCGAGCAGGTGGCGCAGGAACGCGTCGGGATCGCCCAGGAACGCCCGCGTGAGGCGCACCACGTCCGTCGCCTCGTACGGCGTCCTCGTGATGCCCTCCTCCGACAGGACGTAGATCGTCGCGCCGGGATACGCGAGCAGGATCGGCGAGTGCGTCGATACCACGAACTGCGATCCCTGATGGGCGAGATCGTGCATCCGACGGATGAGCGCGAGCACGCCGCGCAGCGACAGCGCCGCTTCGGGCTCGTCGAGGACGAATAGGCTCTCCGGGCCGAACCGCGTGGTGATCAGCGTGACGAAGGACTCGCCGTGCGACCGCTCGTGCAGCGACCGCCCGCCGTACGGCGCGAGCCCGCCGTCGAGGCCCTCGAGGTAGGTCGCGACGTTGAAGAAGCTCTCCGCGCGCAGGAAGTAGCCGTCGCGCGGGCGCCGCGAGCCCCGCACCAGACGGAGATGGCGATGGAGCACGGACTCGGACCGGCGCGTGGACACGGTCGCGTGGCGGCTGCCGCCCTCCGGGTTGAAGCCGGCCACGACCGCGATCGCCTCCACGAGCGTCGACTTGCCGGTGCCGTTCTCGCCGGCGAACAGCGTCACGTGCGGATCGAGCGGGAGCTCGCCGAGCGCTCGGATCGCGGGGATGGAGAACGGGTACGCGTCGGGATCCGCGATGTCGTCACGCCGAAGGACGACGCTGCGGATCAGCGGACCGCTCGCGGCCCGCTCAGCGCGTCGAGGGCTCACACTTGGATGATCGCATGACCAATGAACGCCCCGCGGAGCCGGGCGCGCTCACCGACATCATCGAGGACACCGAGGCGGCCGAGCCGTGGCGCACCTCGGCGCTCGCCGCGCTCCGCTACCGCGACTTCCGGCTCTTCTGGGCCGGTCTCGTGATCTCGAACACCGGCACGTGGATGCAGATGTTCGGGCAGGGCTACCTCGTGGTGCAGCTGGCGATCCGCGACGGCGTCCCGCATCTCGCGCCGACCTACCTCGGCCTCGTCGGGCTCACGCGCGCGCTCCCCGGCCTCACGTTCGGCCTGTTCGGCGGCGCGGTCGCGGACCGCGCCGACCGCAGGCAGCTCCTGCTGCTCACGCAGGTCGGCGCGGCCCTCGTGGCCCTCGCCCTCGCGCTCCTCACGCTCAGCGGACGGATCGACATCACGCACGTGCTGCTCCTCGGCGCGCTCTCGTCGACGATCTTCGCGTTCGACGCGCCGACCCGGCAATCGATGGTCCCGAGGCTCGTCGGAACGGGGGACATCGCGAGCGCCGTCGGCCTCAACTCCGTCGCGTTCAACGGCGCGCAGGTGGTCGGCCCGGTGCTTGGCGGGATCCTCTACATCCCGCTCGGCCTCGGCGGGCTCTTCCTCATCAACTCGTTCTCGTTCCTCGCCGTCATCGCCGCGCTCCTCCTGATGGAGCCCGTGCCGGTGAGCGCGCGCCGCCGGGACGTGACGATGCTCCGCTCGATCCGCGAGGGCCTCCGCTACGTCCGCCGTGACACCGTGGTCCGCTGGCTCATCCTCCTCACGTTCGCGTCGGCGCTGCTCGCGCGCCCGTGGATCCAGCTGCTGCCGGCTTTCACCGAGCACGTGCTCCACGTCGGAGCGCTCGAGCTCTCCTGGCTCATGGGTGCGTCGGGGGCGGGCGCGGTCATCGGCGCGTTCGCGACGGCGTCGCTCGGCGGCCTCCAGCGGCGCGGGACGGTGCTCCTCCTGAGCGCGCTCGCGATGTCCGCCCTCATCGCCTCGTTCTCGCTGCAGCGCTCGATGGCCCTCGCGCTCCCGATCCTCGCGCTCGTCGGGTTCACGACGATGCTGTTCATGGGCCTCTCGAACACGATGCTGCAGACGCGGACGCCGGATCACCTCCGCGGCCGCGTGATGAGCGTCCACACGATGGTGTTCCTCGGCTTCATGCCGCTCGGGGTGATGCTGCTCGGCGCGATCGGCACCGTCGCGGGCGTGGACGTCGCCATCCTCGGCGGCTCGCTCGCGGTCGGCCTGCTCGTGTCCTACGCGTTCGTCAGGGTGCGCGCGCTGCGCGAGGCGGCGACTATGCCTGCGGCCGGGGCCCGTGCCGCCGCTCGGGGGGCGGCGGGGCACTAGCGTCGCGGCGCGCGCGCGCGGCGTAGCAGTGCGCGCAGATCATCTCGCCATCCTTCTTGTCGCCGGCGAGCTGGATGTACGCGTCGTTGCCGCAGTCGGCGCAGATCCCGGGCCGCTCCACGGCGCGACGCGGTGCATGAACGGAGCCACGGCATGAGGGTCCGGGGAAACGATCGGTAATCAGAGCGCGCCCATTTTTCGCGTCATTGACAGCCCTCGCGCGGCCTCCTACGTTCTAGAACATCCGTTCGACGCCGGAGGGCGGGCCGGACCGGACGGATGCGGTGGGTACATGTCGACGCGGACGCAGCCAGGGGAGACGCGGATCGCCGAGCTCGCCGGCGCGATGGCTCGGATCGAGCGCCGCTTCGGCGCGCATGCGGTCGTGCGCGCCAGCGCGGCCGAGCGCCGTGCCGGCGAGCGGCGGACGCGGACCGGCACCTCGCTCGACCGGCTCACCGGGGGCGGGCTCGCGACCGGCTCGCCGTACGCGTTCGTCGGCGAGGGCACCTGCGGCAAGCTCACGCTCGCGCTCCGCGCGGTCGCCGCCGCGCAGGGCGAGGGCGGCTGCGCGATGTGGCTCGACGTCCCCGCGTCGTTCGACCCGCTCGCCGCCGAGCGCGCCGGCGTCGCGCTCGATCGGCTGCTCGTCGTGCGCGCGCGCACACGAGAGGACGTGCTCGTCGCGGCCGGCGCGGCCCTCCGCAGCGACGGCTTCCGTCTCGTCGCCGTCGACGCCGGCGCGCCGTTCGGCGCGTCGCTCGTGCCGGATGACCTCGCGCCGCTGCTCCCGCTCGTGCGCTCGTCGACCGCGGCGCTCCTCGTCGTCGCCGAGCGCCCGCCCGCGCGCCTCGCGCTCCCGACGTTCCGCTTCGAGCGCGTCGCCTGGGAGCGCCGGCACGGGCGCACGCTCGGCTGGACGTTCGCGGCCTCGCGCGCGGGCCAGGCGGAGCGCGCGATCTTCCACGTGTCGTCGCTCGGCCGCACGGTCACCGACGTCGGGCTCCGGACGGAGCTCGTCGAGGCCGCGTCGTGACCGTCGCCGTGGCCCGCGTCGCGCAG
>DASSSF010000134.1:0-15493 GCA_035708565.1 Candidatus Limnocylindria bacterium | reverse complement strand
CGCTCGTCGATCGCTTCACGCTCGTCCATCTCACCCTCCGGGCGCTTCTCGCGCGCGCCACGCGCACGATCCGTGCCCGCTCACTGCGAGCAGCGGTGGGCGCGAAGCGGCCGCGCTGCGGAGCAGTTACCAGATGGTCGGCCGCTTGGCCTCCGGCCGGTGCATCGGACCCTCGGTGTCGCAGCCGAACGCCGCGTAGAACTCGGGGAGGTTCGACGCCGGGCCGTTGCAGCGGAAGCTCGGCGGAGAGTGCGGGTCGACGGTGAGGCGCACGCGCATCGCCTCGTCGCGCCACTTGCTCCGCCAGCCCTGCGCGAAGCCGAGGAAGAAGCGCTGGTCCGCCGTGAAGCCGTCGATCGGCGCGGGCTCGCGCCCGCCCAGGCTCCGGCGGAACGCCGCGTACGCGATCTTGAGCCCCCCGAGGTCGGCGATGTTCTCGCCGAGGGTGAGCTTCCCGTTCACGTTCTGCCCAGGAGCGCCCTCGTAGCCGTCGTACTGCCGGACGACGAGCGCCGTGCGCACCTCGTACGCGGCGCGGTCCTCGGGCGTCCACCACTCGCGCAGCTCGCCGCGAGCGTCGTACTTGCTGCCCGCGTCGTCGAACCCGTGGGTCATCTCGTGGCCGATCACCATGCCGATCGCGCCGTAGTTCACGGCGTCGTCCGCCGCCGGGTCGAAGAGCGGCGGCTGGAGGATGCCCGCGGGGAACACGATCTCGTTGAAGCCGGGCGAGTAGTAGGCGTTCACCGTCGGCGGCGTCATGCGCCACTCCTCCCGGTCGACCGGGCCGTCGGCGCGGCGGAGCTGGCGCCGCGACTCCCAGAGGTCCGCGTTCGCGACGTTGCGCGCGTACGACCCCCGGTCGATCGCGAGGCCCGAGTAGTCGCGCCACGTGTCCGGGTAGCCCATCTTCACGCGGAAGGCGGCGAGCTTCTCCAGCGCGCGCTCCTTCGTCGTCCCGCCCATCCACTCGAGCCCGCGGATGCGGTCGGCGAGCGCGGCGCGGAGATCCCCGACGAGCGCGAGCACCTTCTGCTTCGCCTGCGGCGGGAACGCCCGCTCGACGTACAGCTGCCCGAGCGCCTCGCCCACCCGCTGGTCGACCACGTCGACGACGCGCTTCCAGCGCGGCTGCAGCTCCGGGACGCCTTCGAGCGCGCGGTGGAAGAAGTCGTGGTCCTCCTCGACGAACGCCTTCGAGAGGAACGGCGCGTTCCGGTGGACCACGTGCCAGCGGAGGTACGTGGTCCAGTCGACGGAGGGGATCTCGCGCGCCATCGCCTCGAGCTCGGCGACGAAGCCGGGCTGCCGCTCGTTCACCCACGAGAGCGGCTGCGCGACGCCGCCGAAGTACTCGCTCCAGAACGCCGGGACGCGCTCGAGGAGGTCCCCGGCGGAGCGCTTGTTGTAGACGCGGTACGGGTCGCGCTGCTCTACGCGCGGCATCCACGCGCGCGCGAAGCGCGTCTCGATCTCCATGACCGCGCGGGCGCCGCGCGACGCCGTCGCCGCATCGTCGCCGAGCAGCTCGAACATCCGCGCGACGTGCGCGACGTACTTCTCGCGCAGCGCCCGGGAGCGCTCGTCGTCCTTGAGGTAGTGGTCGCGGTCGGGGAGGCCGAGGCCGGCCTGCTGCAGCTGGAAGAGGTACCGCTCGGGATCTCTCGCGTCCGGCAGCACGGCGAGCGCGAACGGCGCGGGCACACGGCGCGCGTTGAGCCAGCCGAGCGTGCGCGCGAGCGGGAACGCGGGCTCGCCGAGCTTCCGGAGCGCGGCGAGCTCGTCCGCGATCGCGTCCGGACCCGCGCGCTCGATCGCCGCCTCGTCCATGCCGCTCGCGTAGAGGTCGCCGACGAGCTGCCGCGCCGAACCGGGCTCGGCGCGTCCGTCGCGCGCGACCTCCTCGCAGATCGCGTGGAGGACCTCCTTGTTGCGGTCGCGGATCTCGGCGAACGCGCCGTAGGCGCGCTCGTGCGCGGGGATCTCGAACTCGCGCAGCCACGTCCCGTTCGCGAAGCGGAAGAAGTCGTCGCACGGCCGGACGGAGCGGTCGAGGTGCTCGAGGGAGATGCCGGGCATGCGCCGGAGAGCGTACCGTTCCGTCCGTGGCGGACGCGAAGCCCCAAGTGGCGGACCGGCGTGCGACCGAGCTCCGCGAACGTGTGCGCGCGGCGATGCCGCGCGTCCGGAAGGTGCACGAAGCGCTCGTGCGCATCCCGTCCGTCAGCGCCTCCGGGCACGACCCCGAGCCTCTCCGTCGCTCGGCCGACGCGGTCGCGAAGGCGTTCGCCGACGCGGGCATCGAGAGCCGCGTGATCTCCGTCGAAGGGGGACATCCGGCTGTGGTCGGCCGGGTGGCCGGCCCCGGCGCGGGGCGCAAGGTCCTCCTCTACGCGCACCACGACGTGCAGACGGAGGGTCCGCGCGAGCGCTGGCAGGACGACCCGTTCGAGCCGACCGAGAAGGACGGCCGCCTCTACGGCCGCGGCAGCGCGGACGACAAGGCCGGGATCGCGGTGCACCTCGCGGCGATCCTTGCTCACGGCTCGAAGCCGCCCTGCGACGTCGCGCTCTTCATCGAGGGGGAGGAGGAGGCCGGCTCGAAGCACCTCCGGACGTATCTCGAGAAGGAGAAGGCGCTCCTCGCGGCGGACGCGGTGATCCTCGCCGACTCCGCGAACTGGCGGATCGGCCAGCCGGCGCTCACCGTCTCCCTGCGCGGCAACGTCATCGTCACGGTGCGGGTCCGCGTGCTCGATCACGCCGTGCACAGCGGCGCGTACGGCGGCGTGTTCCCGGACGCGCTCATGGCGCTCTCGCGGCTCCTCGCGTCGCTGCACGACGACGCGGGGAACGTCGCGGTGGAGGGCCTGCGCGGCGACGACGCCGACCCGCTCGACCTCACGGAGGAGGAGCTGCGCGGCTACACGGGCGCACGCCCGTCGCTCCGCGCGATCGGCAAGGGCTCGCTCACGTCGCGCCTCTGGTCGCGGCCTTCGCTCTCGATCACCGGGATCGACGCGCCGAGCGTGCACGAAGCGTCCAACCAGCTCGTGCCCGAGGCGCGCGCGAAGGTCAGCCTGCGCATCCCCCCGGGTCAGCCCGCGGCCGCCGCGCAGGACGCGCTCGTGCGCCACCTCGAGCGGAGCGCGCCGTGGGGCGCGGAGGTCGTCGTGACACGAGAGTCCACCGGAGAGGCGTTCACAAGCGCGCGCTCCGGCCCCGCCTACGAGGCGTTCCACCGCGCGATGGCCGAGGCCTGGGGACGGAAGGGGATCGACGTCGGCCTCGGCGGCAGCATCCCGTTCCTCGCGGACTTCGCGGAGGTGTTCCCCCGCGCGGCCCTCCTCGTGACGGGCGTGGAGGACCCCACCTCGAACGCGCACTCCGAGAACGAGAGCGTCCACCTCGGCGAGCTCGAGAACGCGGCCGTCGCCGAGGCCCTCTTCCTGGAGCACTTCGCCCGGACCTAACATCGTCGTCCGCGACGACAGTCGGGGAGGTGGCCTGATGCCATACGAGACCGAGCCGATCGACGAGACCGATCCCGTGTGCGGCATGGACGTCGACCCCGAGCAGGCGCATGACCTCGGCCTCGAGGCCGAGACCGCTGGACGCCGCTACGTGTTCTGCGGCACCCGCTGCCGGAACGCGTTCATGCGCGAGCCCGCGCGCTACGCGCGGCCGGAGGGGCAGCCCGCGGCCTGAGCGCCGCGAGCGCGACGGCGCCGCGCGACGGCGCGACCGCGATGCGGCTAGCGGACGGCGGCGTCGAGGTCGACGTCCGGGCGCGGACGCGCGGCAGACGCGTTCTCCCAGTTGATCACCGAGGCGAGCGTGACGCCGCCCGTGGGCTGCCAGACGTGGTCCTCGTCGACGTCGAGCCCGTCGCAGTAGGCCCAGCCGCGCTGGTACGGCACGAGCCCGCCGCGCCCGACGCGCGACGGTGCCGCCTGATGGCTCAGCTTCACGCACCGGTACGCGATGGTCGGTCCGGCGCCGTCCCGTTCGAGCATCGTTCCCTCCCCTGTGCTGGCCGCCGGGCTCAGCAGCCCGCGTGCCACCGTTACACGAGCGTTACGCCGATCCGTCACGGGATCGGGTTCCCGGGGATCTCCCCGAAACAACCGAAGGTGCCGCCGCGCGGGGCGAGCCTGCCGTGGATCAGCGAGCGGGCCGGCCCGTCCTCCGCAACGATCACGGCCGCGCAGCGGACGCCGGCGGAGATGCGGCGCGCGAGCTCCGGCAGGTAGTCGTCCCGGTCGTAGAGGGCGAGGTCGGCCTCGCGGAGCAGCGCGCAGTCGCCGCCGGACAGGAGCGCGCAGGACACGCGCGGCCCGCCGCAGCGGAGCGGATCGGGGTCCACGTCCGCGAGGTCCCGCGCCCATCGCTCCCGGCGATCGGGGTCGCTGCTCACCACGAGCGTTCGGATCCTCGCGGTCATGTTCGTCCCTCCCGAATGCCGGAGGAGGACGGACGGTGCCGTCCCCCTCCGCTCCGCTCCGTCGCGCGTCAGGCCCGAGCCGCCCCGGGCGCGGGCATCCGCCCGCCGCCCTTCAGCATCGGGATCGGCTGCCACGGGGTCCCGAGCGCCGGGAGCAGGTAGCGGTCGAGCCCGTAGTAGCCCGCGGTCTTCCAGGCCATGATCAGGAGGACCGCGAGGAAGAAGAGCATCGGGTTCGTGCTCGTCGAGCCGGCGAGCATGAAGTTGAAATTCATCGCCGCGCCGAAGAAGGCGGCGACGCCCACGAACGCTCCGACGATGAGGCCGATCCCCACGAGCGTCTCGCCGACCGCGATCGCGCGGCCGAACGCGGGCGCGAGGTCGTTGTCGATGAGGAACTGGAGGAAGTTCCGGTACCAGTCGAACGTGATCCGCGGCGAGCCCTGCGCGGGCACCGCGACCGCGCCCTTCCAGTAGCCGAGGATCGACGCGCCGGTGTCCATCCACTTCGGGTCCTGGACCTTGTGCCAGCCGGCGTCGAGCCAGAGCCAGCCGACGTACACGCGGACGACCAGCCAGAACGCCGCGAAGCGCACGTCCGAGAACAGGAAGCGCGCCACGGGCGAGTCCTGGATGACCGTCGTGGGCTCCTTCATCTTGTCGCTCCTCCTCTGAGATCGTCCGGGACGTAGCCTCGCCGTGGGGCGATACCCGACATAGGGCCGGATGGCCCCTCCCGCGGGGACGACGGCACCGGCGGGGCCCGCCGTCGCGTCCCGCGGGGCGGCCTCCCTAGGCGGGCAGGCGCTTCTCGACGGTGATCGTGCAGTCGCTCACGAGCGCGACGACCGCGCCGATCGCGGCGACGGCGGGCGCGAGCGCCGCCCCCACGACGCCGACCGTGAGCGGCGCCTCGATGATCGTGGCGCCCGCGGCGTCCTTCACGATCACGCGGCGGACGTTCCCCTCGTGGACGAGCTCCCTGATCCGCGCGACGACCTTGTCGACGGTCTCGCCGCTGAAGGTCTCGGAGAGGGTCTCCCTGCTGATGGTGGCGGGCATGTCGGCACCTCCGCCAAGGACGCTCGCGCGCCGGACGCGAGGAGCACAGGGCCCGCGGTCACGGGGACGCTCGCCGCACGGACGGAGGCGCGTGGGGCGCTGGCCCGACAGCCTCAGTCGAGGAGGCCGTGCTCGAGGGCGTAGGCGACGAGCTCGGAGCGGCGATGCACGTCGAGCTTCGCCATCACGCGCGCGCGGTAGGTGTCGACGGTCTTCGGACTGACGAAGAGCTTCTCGCCGATCTCCTTGTTGCTGTGCCCGCGCACGGTGAGGCGGAGCACCTCGCGCTCGCGCGGCGAGAGCGCCGGCTCGGGACGGTCGCCCCGCTCGTTCGCGAGGAGGACGCGCACCGCGGCCGGCGTGAGGTAGCCGTTGCCGTGCGCGACCGTGCGGATCGCCTCGAGCAGGTCGCGGTCCGCGGAGCGCTTCAGCACGTAGCCGCGCGCGCCCAGACGCACGGCCTCGAGGACATAGCGCTCCTCGCCGTACATCGTGAGGACGACGACCTTCGTCGTGCTCCCGAACTCCGCCATCCGCCTGATGACCTCGAGGCCTCCACCGGGCATGGAGATGTCGAGCACGATCACCGCGGGCTTGTGCTCGAGGACGGCCGTCACCGCCGTGTCCGCGTCGTTCGCCGTCGCGACGACGCGCATCTCTCCCGTCGCGTCGATGAGCCGGCGCAGCGCGTCGACGAGGATCTGGTGGTCGTCGGCCAGGACGACGCTGATCGGCTCGCTCATGCCTGGACCACCGCGGCGACGCGGGTGCCGCGGCCGGGGCGCGACGCGAGCTCGAACACCCCGCCGACGAGCTCGATCCGCTCGCGCATCCCGAGCAGGCCGACGGTCGACCCGTTCAGCTCCTCGGGCACGGCGAAGCCCACGCCGTCGTCCTCGACGACGAGCCGCACGCCGCCGCCAAGCCGGTCGAGGCGCATCTCCACCTGCGACGCGTCGGCGTGCCGCACGACGTTCGTGAGCGCCTCCTGCGCGACGCGGTAGAGAGCGAGCGCGACGGGCTCGGGCAGGACGACGCCCTCGACGCTCGTGCGGAGCGCGATGTCGAGGCCGGTGTCGTCGCGCACGCGGCCCACGAGCGAGGCGAGCGCGGCGTCGAGACCGAGGTCACGGAGCACGGTCGGGCCGAGATCCGTCGCGAGCCGGCGGACCGACTCGAGCGAGTCGCTGACGAGCGAACGGAGCTCGCCGATCTCGCGGCCGATCGTGGGTTCGGGCGCGAGCGCCTCGAGGATGCGCAGCCTGACGAGCATCAGCGTGAGCGCCTGGCCCGTGTCGTCGTGCAGCTCGCGCGCGATCCGCGAGCGCTCCTCCTCCTGCGCGCGGAGGATGCGGCCGGCGACGAGGCGGGACGAGATGACCCGCCGCACCGCGGGCGCGTTCTCGCACGACAGGCACGCCGCCGGGAGGCTGTCGAGCGGCGCCGTGGTCGCCATGGGCGCGACCGTAGGTCTCGCGGCCCGACGCTCGCATGGGCCGGATGGACCCTCCGGCCCTGCCGATGGGCACCACGGGCTCGGCCGAGCGGGCGGCCGTTGGACCCGGCCGGACGGCCGCGCCCGCCGGCGCGGCGGCGTGCCCTCCGACCCCCGCGCCGGGGGTCGAAGCGCACTCTTCCCGGAGCGTGCGCGCACGTACGTTCGCGCCGATGCGGGACACGGCGGAGCTCGTGCGGTGCGGCTTCGAGCGGATCTCCGAAGACCTCTACGCCGCGGCCGGCGAGGTGCCGCGTATCCACGTCGAGGTCGTCGACGCGGGCAGCGCCGCGGGCGCGCGCGTGATGGTCGCGATCACCCCCTGGACGCTCGTCGGCGTCGTGCTCTCGGCGGACGAGCGCTTCCCGTCCTCGCTCGTCATCGGCGGGCGGCGCTACCTCGTGCACACCCACGAGCTGGACGGGATCGGCCCGTACCGCGCCGTCGCGCTGTCAGGAACGGGTGCGCACTTCCCGAGCCAGGTGCACGCGCGCAAGGTCGCGCGCACGGTCGCACCGCTCCTCCTCGCCGCGGTCGCGCGGGCGCGCGGCCACCCCCTCGCCGCCTGACGTCGGGCGAGCCCCCACACCACGCCGGCGCGCCGCGCCCGCGTCGGTGGTGGGTCGCGCAGGTCGGTAGATCGGGCCGTTCGGCTCTGTCTCTCAGCCCTGCCCGCGCGGACCCTTTCGGAATGGATCCGTCGGTCGTCGCGTTCCTCGTCAGCATCCTCGTCCTCGGTGCGGTGCTCGGAGGCACGTACGCCGCGCGCGTGATGCTCGACGCCGCCCGCCATCCCCGCGACCGCGGGCGGTGAGGCGCCGCCACCTCCTCGCGGGCGCCGCGGGCGCGGTCCTCGCGGCGTGCGGCGCCAAGATCGTCGAGGATCCCGGGTCCAGCGCGACGCCCCGCGCGACGGGGCGCGCCGCGCTCTACGCGGACCCCGACAAGGACGTCTGGCCCGCGATCTACCGCGCCGCGCCGGCGCTCGTCCAGGACTCGTACCGCTGGGCGGTCAGGAACAAGGCAGCGCTCCAGTACTTCCCCTGCTTCTGCGGCTGCGTCTCGCAAGGGCACAAGAGCAACTTCGAGTGCTACGTCGACGCCGAGCTCGGACAGGGGGCGGTCGTCCTCGACACGCACAGCTTCGGCTGAGGGACGTGCATCGGGGTCACGCGTGACGTGATCGACATGCTCGGGCAGGGCCTCGCGCTCCGGACGATCCGCGAGCGGGTCGACCGCAAGTGGAGCGCCGTCGGCCCCGCGACCGTCACGCCTTACCCGCCGTAGGCCGACCGGTCCTGTGCCCGAGCGACCTTCGCCACTGCCCGCGGTCCTCGCCGGAACGGATGCTCACCGGGTGCGCGTGACGTCCGTACACCACCTCCAGGGCGACGCGTACGCCGTGTTCACCCGCGGGCATCGCATCGTCGTCGACCAGCCGTCCACCGGCGACAGCGGCCAGACGCCGCTCGAGCTGTTCGTGGCGTCGATCGCCTCGTGCGCCGCGTTCTACGCGGGGCGGTTCCTCGCGCGGCACGGCGTGACCGGGCATCGCGTGGACTGCGTGTACGAGCAGGCGCAGGATGGCAGCGTCTCGCGCGTCGCGCTGACCCTCCACACGTCCCGGCCGCTGGCCGATGCGCTCCGCTCGGGCGCGGTCCGTGCGATGGAGCACTGCACGGTCGTCCGGTCGATCCGCGGCGGGCTCGACGTCACGGTCGGCGTCGCCGACGCCGAGCTGGCGCCGGCCTGATGGAGATCCTGTTCGCGACGGACGGCACGCGCGGCGCGGATGCGGCGCTCGACGTGCTCTGCGACCTGCCGCTCTCGCACCACGACCGCGTCAGCGTCATCTCGGCGGCGGTCCAGCAGGACATCCGCATCGGCGAGCGCGCGGTCGGGCTGACGGAGATCGGCCCGGCCGAGGAGCGCGCCGCGAGCGCCGTGGCGAGCGCCGCGGCCGCGCGGCTCGGGTCGCTCGGCATCGCCGCGCGTCCGATCGCGGCGGACGGGCCGGCCTCGTACGCGGTCGAGCGCGCCGCGCTCGAGATACCGGCGGACCTCATCGTCATCGGCTCTCGCGGCCGCGGCGTCGTGACGGGAATGCTCCTCGGGAGCGTCGCGCGGGAGCTCGCCCGGCACGCCCCCGCTCCCACCCTGGTGGTCCGCGGCGGCGGGCACGGCTTCGAGCGCGTGCTCTTCGTCACCGACAGCTCGCCGCTCTCGCGGTCCCTCACGACGCTCCTGACCCGGTTCCCGCTGCGGCGGGCGGCGAGGCTGTGGCTGCAGCCGGTGGAGAGCCCGCAGTCGAGCGCCGCGGACCTCGAGGCCACGCGCTCGGCGCTTCCCCTCGCCGGGGTGCTGCCGGCGCTCCGTCTCGACGACCGCCTGCCGCGCGCGATCCTCGAGCGCGCGGTGTCCGTCGACGCGGACCTCATCGTGCTCGGGACCCGCGGGCACGAAGTGCATCCCTCGCCGTTCCCGACGCCCGTCGACATCGTGCTCGCGACGGCGTCCTGCTCGGTGCTCGTAGGCTCCGCGCCCGCGCGCGTACGCGCGAAGGCGCCGGCGCTGGTCTCGCTCGCGTGAGGAGGTGGCGATGGGTCCCTGGATGAGCGGTCCGATGTCGGGGATGCCGATGTCCGGCATGCCGATGTACCTGGACGGCTGGGCGTGGCTATGGATGGCGGCGCTCTGGCTCCTCCCGGTCGTCGTCCTCGTCGCGGCGATCTGGGCGTTCGCGCGCGGCGGCGGCGCGCGCCGGGCGGACGAGATCCTCTCCGAGCGCTTCGCGCGGGGAGAGATCGACGAGAACGAGCTCCGCGCGCGGAGGGCGGCGCTCCGCACCCGCTAGGCTTCCGCCGCTGATCCACGCCGGACACCACGCCGCGCCACGCGCCGACGCGACCGAGACGCTCGCCGTCCCGATCGACCGCGTCTTCTGTCCCTGCTGCGACGACGACCTCGAGGCCGTGATCCGCCGCATGCCGCACGTCGTCGGCGCCCGCGTCGACCCCGAGCGCATGACGGCGCACGTCACGGTGCGCCGCGGGATGACGGACGCCATCGCGCTCCGCGCGCGCATCGACGCCTGCAACTACCTGAACCCGGTGCCGCTGCCGCGGGCGGAGGTGTCGTCGCACGAGCACGTGCACGAGGCGGCGGCGCGCACCGAGGCGCACGGCGGACACGAGGCGATGGGCCACGACATGTCGGACCCGCGCATGGCCGCGTCGATGGAGGCGGACATGAAGCGCCGCTTCCAGGTCGCGCTCGCGCTGACGATCCCGGTGGTCGCGCTCTCGCCGCTCGGAACGCTCGTCCTCGGACGCGAGATCGCCACGCCGGTCGACCGGAACTGGGTCATGCTCGCGTTCACGACCCCGGTCGCGCTCTGGGCCTCCTCGGTGTTCCACGTGGGCGCGTGGCGCTCGCTTCGCACGCGCGTGCTCAACATGAGCGTGCTCGTCTCGCTCGGCATCCTCGTCTCGTACCTGTTCAGCGTCGCGCTCACGCTCACCGTCGGCGGCGAGACGTTCTACGAGGCGGCCGCGATGCTCGCCGTCTTCCTCCTGTTCGGCCACTGGATGGAGATGCGCGCGCGACGCGGATCGAGCGAGGCGGTCCGGACGCTCCTCGAGCTCGCCCCGGCGGAGGCGAACGTCGAGCGCGACGGCGCCGTCACGCGCGTGTCCGTCGCGGAGGTAAGCGTCGGCGACGTGCTCGTCCTGCGCTCCGGCGAGCGCGTGGCGGTCGACGGCGAGGTGATCGACGGACGCACGTCGATCGACGAGTCGATGGTGACCGGCGAGTCGATCCCGGTCGCGAAGGGCGCCGGCGACGAGGTCGTCGCGGGGACGATGAACGCCGAGGGCTCTATCCGCTACCGCGCGACGAAGGTCGGGGCCGACACGGCGCTCGCGCGCATCGCGCGGCTCGTCGAGACCGCGCAGTCGTCGAAGGCGCCGGCCCAGCGCCTCGCCGATCGCGCCGCCCACTGGCTGGTCATCGCGGCGGTCTCGGCCGGCGTCGTCACGCTCCTCTTCTGGCTCTTCGTCGCGCGCGAGCCGCTCCTCTTCGCGATGACGCTCGCCGTGACGACGGTGGTGATCGCGTGCCCCGACGCGCTCGGCCTCGCGACGCCGACCGCGGTGATGGTCGCGACCGACATCGGCGCCCGCCACGGGATCCTCTTCAAGGAGGCGGCGTCGCTCGAGCTCGCGTCACGCATCCGCTCGGTGATCTTCGACAAGACGGGCACGCTCACGGAGGGCCGCCCCCGCGTCACCGACGTCGTCGTGGCGGGCGGCGGCGACGAGGCCGGGCTGCTGCGCCTCGTCGCGGGTGCCGAGGCGCGGTCGGGGCACCCGCTCTCCGCGGCGCTGCTCGCCGAGACCGAGCGGCGCGCGATCGCGACGCCCTCCGCGGTGGGGGACTTCGCGGCGCTCGGCGGCCGCGGCGTGCGCGCGCGCGTGGACGGCCGCGAGATCGTCGTCGGGACGCGCCGGCTGATGGAGGAGAGCGGGTACGACGTCGCGCCGGTCGCCCGCGACGTCGAGCGGCTCCTGTCCGAGGGGAAGACGCTGATGATCGCCGCGATCGACGGACGGGTCGCGGGGGTCGTCGCGGTGCAGGACCGGCCGCGCGCGACGGCGCGCGCCGCGGTCGAGCGCCTCCGCGCCCTCGGCGTGGAGGTCGCGATGCTCACGGGCGACAACCGCCAGACCGCCGACGCGATCGCGCGGGAGCTCGGCATCGAGCGCGTCCTTGCGGACGTGCTCCCGGAGCACAAGGCGGACGAGGTGAAGCGTCTCCAGGCCGAGGGGAAGTTCGTCGCGATGGTCGGCGACGGTGTGAACGACGCGCCGGCCCTCGCGCAGGCCGACCTCGGCATCGCGATCGGCGCCGGGACGGACGTCGCGGTGGAGACCGGCGACATCGTGCTCATGCGCAGCGACCCGGCCGACGTGCTCGCGGCGATCCGCCTGTCGCGCGCGACGGTGCGGAAGATGAAGCAGAACCTGTTCTGGGCGGCGATCTACAACCTCATCGCGATCCCGGTCGCCGCCGGCGCGCTCTGGCCGTCGCTGGGCATCCTCCTGCGGCCCGAGTTCGGCGCGCTCGCGATGTCGGCCTCGTCGATCACGGTCGTCGGGAACGCCCTCCTCCTGCGCCGCGCCGAGGCGGATCTCGCCGCCTAGCGGACCGTCGCGCGGACCGAGGTCACCCCTCGACGATGAGCGCCGTCACCATCCCGAACATGCCCGTGGGTCCTTCGGCGTGCCCGAGGATGTGACAGTGGAAGGCCCACACGCCCGGCGCGTCGCAGACGACGATCGCGTCGTACCGCTCGCCCGGCGCGACGTTCAGCGTGTCGCACTTGTACGCCTGCGGCAGCGGGTAGCCGTCGCGCGCGAAGACCTCCATGGTCAGGCCGTGGAGGTGCGCGGGGTGGATCTGCTGCCCCTCGTTCATGAAGCGGAAGCGGATCCGCTGACCGAGCTTCGCCGTGAACGGCTTGGTCGCGGGGAAGCCCTTCCCGTTGATCGTCAGGCCGCCGAGGCCGTCGTTGAACACGAAAAAGGCCTCCCTGTCGTACGGCGGCTCGGTGCGAGGGTCCTTCGGCGCGACGACGAGCGGCCCGAGCATGCCCTGCCCGACCTGCTCCGTCGCGTTGTGGTGAGAGTGGTACATGTGCGTCCCCGGCGGGCCCGCGACGAACTCGTACACGAAGGTGCCGCCGGGCTTGATCGGCGGCTGCGTGATGAAGGGAACGCCATCCGAGACGTTCTTGACGCGCTGTCCGTGCCAGTGGACGGCGGTGCTCTGCTGGAGCTCGTTCTTCACGATCACGCGCACGGCCTCTCCGTCGGTGACACGGATCACCGGACCGGGCACCTGCCCGTTGTACGTGAACGCGTCCACGAACTTGCCCGGCGTCACCTCGAAGCGCGTGCGCTTCGTCGTGATCTCGAACTCACGGACCCCCGAGACGACCCTGGAGGGGAGCTCGAGGAGCCCGTCGCCCTGCGTCTTCGCCGGGAACGCCTTGATGACCGCCTCGTGCTCGGGGTCGTGGTCGACGACCGGCGCGGCCGTGCGCGCGGGGGCCTTCGTCACCGCGGGCGTGGGCGCGGGGCTGTGCCCGGGGGCGAGGGTCGGGGCCGCCGTCGCGGCGGAGGCCGCCTTCGGCTCGGCCACGAGACGGCCGGTCGCGCCGAGGACGGCGACGGTCGCCGCGCCCGCGGTCGCGAGGCCGAGGTTGCCGAGGAGGACGCGGCGCGCGATCTTGCCGGAGGTGTCGGAGGGGTTCTCGGTGGTCTCTTCGTCCATGCCGAGGACCGTACGGACGCGCCCTACACGGGGCGACGGCCGCTCGGCCCGGGCGGCAGGGACGTTCGGCCCTACGCGGCCCTAGTAGCGGGGCTTGCGCTTCGCGACGTAGGCGGCGGCCTCCGCGCGGCGGGACAGGCCGAGCTTGTCGAGGATCCGGCTGACGTAGTTCTTCACCGTCTTCTCGGAGAGGAACAGGACCGTCCCGATCTCGCGGTTGGTCTTCCCCTCCGCGAGCTGCTCGAGCACCTTGCGCTCCTGCTCGGTGAGCGACGCGAGGCCGGGGTCCTCCTCCTCGCGGCCGCGGCGCACGCGCTCGAGCACCTTGCCCGTGACGTCGGGGTCGAGCAGCGACCGGCCCTTCGCGACGGCCTGGATCGCTTCGACCACGGCCTGTCCGCGGGTCTGCTTGAGCAGGTAGCCCGAGGCGCCCGCGACGATCGACGCGAAGAGCGCCTCGTCGTCGGCGTACGACGTGAGCATGATCACCGCCGTCTCCGGACGCGACTCGCGGATCGCGCGGCACGCCTCGACGCCGCTGCCGTCGGGGAGGCGCACGTCCATGATCACGACGTCGGGCCTCGCCTTCGCCGCGGCGTCGATCGCCTCCTTGGCCGTCGCGGCCTCGCCGGCGACGCTCATGCCCGGGGTCCGCGCGATGAGCGTGCGCAGCCCCTCGCGCACGACCTCGTGGTCGTCGCAGATGAAGACGCGGATCGTTCCGTCGCTCATGCCGTCACTTCCCTCCGAGCCGGTACCTCGAAGCGTACCTGCGCGCCGCGTCCGGGCGCGCTCTCGACCCCGAGGCTCCCTCCCACGAGGAACGCGCGCTCCCGCATGTTCCGCAGCCCGAGACCGCCGACCCGGTCGGCCGGGTCGAAGCCGACGCCGTCGTCCGCGATCTCGAGCGCCACGGTCGCGTCCCTCCGGACCAGCCGCAGCGCGACGTTGCGCGCGCGAGCGTGCCGCGCGACGTTCGCGAGCGCGTCGTGAGCGATGAAGAACATGGCCTCGCGCTGGCTCCGGTCGAGCGCCTCCTCGGCGCGGGGGTCCACGTCCACGCTCACGTGCAGGAGCGCGTTCGCCGCGACCTGGTGCGCGAGCGCGGGGAGCGCTTCGCGCAGGGGGCGGTCGCTCTCGCGGATCGGCGAGAGGCCGATGACGTACGACCGCAGGTCGGCGATCGTCGCGTTGAGCCGGTCCACCGCGCGC
The DNA here is from genome assembly GCA_035708565.1 of Candidatus Limnocylindria bacterium. Taxonomy (GTDB): domain Bacteria; phylum Chloroflexota; class Limnocylindria; order P2-11E; family P2-11E; genus JACDAF01. The sequence continues at coordinate 947 of DASSSF010000134.1, read as the reverse complement.
GCGATCGCGCGCTTCGCGTCGGGCGGCCGGTCGTCGACCTGCGCGGCCGCGTCCTCGAGGAGCAGGCCGACGCCGTAGAGCGACTGCATCGCGCCGTCGTGGAGGTCCATCCCGATGCGCTGGCGCTCCTCGAGGATCGTGACGCGCTCGCTCTGCTCGTAGAGCCGCGCGTTCTCGATCGCGATGGCCGCCTGCGCGGCGAGGGTGACGAGCGCGCGCTCGTCCTCGTCGGAGAACTCTTCGGCGCCGACCTTCTCCGTGAGGTAGAGGTTCCCGAGCGGCTCCCCGCGCAGGAGGATCGGGACCCCGAGGAAGCTGTTCATCGCCGGGTGGTGCGGCGGGAAGGCGACCGACGCCGGGTGCTGCTTCAGGTCGCGCAGGCGGAGCGGCCGCCCCTCCGCCTGCAGGAGGCCGAGGATCCCGCGCCCCTTCGGCAGCGGGCCGATGCGCTCGCGCTGCTCCTGCGTGATGCCCGCGGTGAAGAACTGCGAGAGCTCGCCCTCGTCGCCGAACACGCCGAGGGCCGCGTAGCGCGCGTTCGCGAGCTGGCGCGCGAGCTCCGCGACCTTCTGCAGGAGGGCGTCCGTGTCGAGCTCGGCCGCGAGCGCGATCCCCGCCTCGTTCAGCGCCTCGAGACGGCGGCCGCGCGCGTCGAGATCCCGCGCGGCGACCTCGAGCCGCGCGCGCTGGCGCCGCTCGCTCGCGTGGAGCTCGGAGAGGCGCGCGAAGATGGCCATCGAGAAGGCCGCGACGCCGGCGACGCCGATGACGATCGTGACCACGGCGGCCTCGAGGCGGCTCAGGACGTCGTCGAGGACGATGTAGCGGAACGCGATCAGGAGCGCGAGGAGGAACGCCGGGAGGACGAGCGCGACGGCCCGCAGGCCGGCCGAATAGCCGCCGCGCTCGTCGTCGTCAGGCGCATCCATGACGGACCGAGCATATGG
>DASSSF010000133.1:0-19409 GCA_035708565.1 Candidatus Limnocylindria bacterium | reverse complement strand
CCCGACGCCCGCGATGACGGAGATGAGCGCGCGCGGCGAGCGCAGGACCGCGGCGGCCGTGAGGGGCAGGAGCTGTGGCCGCAGCGCGACGGCCCCGAGCGCGGCGGTCCGGCCCGCGAGGGCGAGCGAGACCGCGGCGAGCACGAGCGGGGTCGTCTGGCCCTGGAGGAGGGCGATGAGCGTGGGCTGCGCGAGGAACAGGAACGGCGCGAGCCGCCGCCGCTCCGACGGCGCCACGAGCGGCGCGAGCGCGCGGGCGGCGACGACGAGCGCGGCGCACAGGAGCGCGACCCAGACGGCGTACGCGGCGCCGTAGGTGAGCGCGCCGAGCGGCGCCATGAGGAGCGCGAGCGCCGGCGGGTTCGGGTCGTTGAGCAGGCTGGTGACGACCGGCGCGGTCGCGCGCTCGATCTCGAGGAGCGCGTCGGCATCCGTGACCTCGCGGCCGCGACCGAGCGCGACGAGACGCGCGGCCGCGTAGAGGGCGACGAAGTCGTGCGCGCCCGGCTCGTTACGGTGCGAGGCGAGGGCGATGAGCCCGGCCAGCGCCGCGAGCGCGACGAGGGCGCGCAGGCTAGGCGCCGCCGATGTTCGTGAGCGTGATGCCGCGGTAGTAGTGGAGCAGGATCTGCTCCGCGCTCGCGCCCGCGAGCGCCATGCCCTGCGCGCCCCACTGCGACATCCCCACGCCGTGGCCGAAGCCGCGGCCGCGGAACACGAAGCGGTCGGGGAGGCGGTACACCGTCCCGACGAGCCGCGGCCCGTCGTCCGCGGCGGCGCGCCGGTAGACCTCGCCGATGCGCGAGGCGCCGAGCGCCTCGACCTCGCGCCGCCGCTCCGTCGCGGTGTGCTCGACGAGCTCGAGGTCGCCGCCGGCGCGCTTCTCCACGTCGAAGAGGGTGCTGCGCAGGCCGAAGTAGTAGCGGCTCTGGTCCTTGCCGATCTCCCGCGTCCCGTCCCGCCCGCTGATCCGGGCGCGCATGACCCGGCCGGCTGAGGTCTTCTCGAGGATCTCGATCCTCTCGGGGATGCCGACCGCGATGCCGCGCACCGCGAGGTGGTCGCGGAGCTGCGGCGCGGTGAGCTCCCTGGTCCACCGCCACGACGTCGCGCCCCACGAGGACGACGCGGCGACCTCGTCCCCCGGAGAGGGGACGCTCCGCAGATAGGGGAGCGCGTTCGCGAACACGTTCTCCGAGTCCTCGGTCACGCCGCCGGCGTTGGCCGAGTAGAGCGCCTCGATCGTCCCGCCGCGGTACGTGGCGACGATCCCCGCCGTCCGCTCGACGGCGCGCACCGTCGACGCCGTCTCCGAGCCGATGCCGCCGTACTCCTGGTCGCGCACGTCGCCCTCGAGGTCGTACGCGCGGTGGCGCCGCAGGTGGGTCGCGAGGTACGTCCGCGCCGCGACGGCCTGCGCGGCGAGCGCCTCTGGCTCCCACGCCGTCGGCATCTCCGCGCCGACGACCGACGCGAGGTAGTCCTTCGTCGGGACCGTGTTCACGACGATCATGTCGCCCTCGTCGTCAAGCGCGAGCTCGAAGGAGCCGCGGAAGGCGCGGCCCCTGTAGGTGAGGGCGCCGTCGGTCGCCGCGAAGCGGAGCGGTGGCACGGCGTCGGCGGTCACAGCGGCCTGGCCCATCCCGTCGCTCGACGCGCGCAGGACCGCGAGCTCGAACGGGACCGTGACGACCGCGTACGGGCCGAGCTCGCGCACGAGCTCCCGCGCCTCGCGGCGGAGGCGCACGCGCTCGTCGCGCGAGAGCGAGTCGTCGTCCGCCGACCGCGGCGGGATCGCGAGGCCTTCGATCCGCCGGACGTCGCGGCGCGCGACGACGCTCTCGGCGCCGCGGTACACGACCGAGCCGTCGGCGCGCGTGACCGTGAGGGTCCCCGTCGACCCGATGACGGCGTGATCCGTCCCGAGGCCCGCGACGTTCACGCGGACCTGGGCGGGGAGCGCCGGGAGGCGCGGAGCCGCGTCGGCCGCCGTGCCGCCCGCGCCCGTGACGAGGAGCGCCCCGAGCGCGAGGGCCGCGCGCCTCACGTCGCCCTGCGGTACGCCTCGGGCCGCAGCACGCCGATGTACGGCAGGTTGCGGTAGCGCTCGGCGAAGTCGAGCCCGTACCCGACGACGAACTTGTCCGGGATCTCGAAGCCGCGGTAGTCGATCTCGACCGGCACCTGGCGCCGGGACGGCTTGTCCAGGAGGACGCAGAGCCGCACGCTCGCGGGGCCTTGCGTGCGAAGGTGCTGGAGCACGTACGAGAGCGTGTTCCCTGTGTCGAGGATGTCCTCCACCACGACCACGTGGCGGCCCGCGACCGAGCCCGCGAGGTCCTTGAGGATCCGGACCACGCCGCTCGTCTCCGTGCCCGTGCCGTACGACGAGACCTCGAGGAAGTCGAGCGAGAGCGGGATCGGCATCGCGCGCATGACGTCGGCGAGGAACGGCAGCGCGCCCTTGAGGATGCTCACGAGGACGGGGTCCTTGTCCTCGTAGTCGCGGGCGATCTCGGCGCCCAGCGCCTTGACGCGGGTGCGGAGGGCCGCTTCGTCCACGAGGATCTCGGCGATGTCGTCGCCGAGCCGCGTCCGCACGTCCATGCGACCCGCATGCTAGGTCGCCCCGCGGAGCTAGCGGCCGGGGATGCCGTCGAACAGGCTGTGGACGTCCCCCGTGTGCGCGCGCAGGACCTCGTGAGCGGCGATGACGTCGTCCACGCTGATCGCCTCACGCTCGGCCGCCGGCTCGGCGGTCGCGCTCGTCGCCGCGAGCTCCTTCACGATGACGACGCCGATGCCCTGCGTGCCGCATGCGTGGCAGGAGCACCGCACGAACCAGTACTCCTCGCGGTTGCCGACCACGCTGACGTCCTCGCGGTCGTACGTCGCGCCGCAGTTGGCGCAGCGGACCGTCCCGAAGATCCCCTCGAGCCAGTTCGTTCCGAACATGTCCCAGTCGCACGCATGGACGGTGCCAGTCCGTGCTAGCGCCTGATGGCGAGGAACGCCGCTATGCCGGCGAGCCCGACCGCCACCAGGACCGCGCCGGCGACGACGGCCGGGCCCGGGCCCTCCGCGATCGCCGCCGCCGGAGGCGCCGTCGGCGGGCTCCCGGCCGCGCCCGGCGTCGGTGACGGTCCTGCAACGGCTCCTGTGACGGTCGGGACGGGCGTGGCCGTCGGAGCGGCGGTCGTGGGCGCGGCCGTCGCGGTCGCCGGCGCGGCCGTCGCCGGCGGGGGAGTACGCGGCGCCGCCGTGGGAGCCGGCGTGGGCACCGGCGTGGGAGCGGGGGTCGGCGGTGGAGGCGTCGGCGTCGTCGCGGCCCGCACCACGACCGTCCCGCGCATCGTCGGATGGACCGCGCAGTGGTACGGGAAGGTACCCGCGGCGCCGAACACCACCTGCCTGCTCTGCCCCATCGCGAGGTTCCCCGTGTTGAACGCGTTCGTATCGCTCGTGGCCGTGTGCGTCGCGGCGTCGGTGTTCGTCCACGTCACGGTCTCGCCGACGTTGACCGTCACGGTCTGCGGCAGGAACTGCGCGTTCGAGATCGTCACGGAGGCCGGCGCGGCGAGCGCGGCGCCCGCGCTCGCGAGCAGCAGCGCGACCGCGGCGACGATGATCCGGACGGGGATCCGTACGATACCGGCCGTGCCCGCCGCCGGCGCCGCTGGGCCGTTCGCCGCGCTCGCGGCGGACGCGGCGCGCTTCGGGCTCGCGCTCTCGCCCGAGCAGGTCTCGTCCTGCGCCCGGTACGCCGAGGTGCTCACCGAAGCCAATACGCGCGTGAACCTCACCGCGATCACGGAGCCCGCCGACATCGCGACGAAGCACTTCCTCGACGCGTTCACGGCCTACGGCGTCCGCCGCTGGACCGGGACGGAGCGCCTGGTCGACGTCGGGAGCGGCGCGGGCTTTCCCGGGCTCGCTCTGCGGATCGCGCTCTCCGGGATCCGCGTGACGCTCGTCGAGAGCGTGGGGAAGAAGGCGCGGTTCCTCGAGGAGACCGCGGCGGCCCTCGGGATCGCCGGCGTGGCCGTGCGCAACGCGCGCGCGGAGGACGTGGCGCGCGAGGCCGGCGAGCGGGCGTCGTACGACGTCGCGACGGCACGCGCGGTCGGCACGCTCGGCGCGTGCGTCGAGTACCTGCTCCCGCTGCTGCGCGTCGGCGGCGAGGCGCTCGTGTGGAAGGGCAGGCTCGAGGGCGAGCTCGAGGGCGCCGAGCGCGCGCTCTCGGCCATCGGCGGCCAGATCTCCGCCGTCGTCCCGACGACCGCGCTCGGCGTCGGAGACCTCCTTCCGGGGCGTCGCATCGTCGTGATCAGGAAGACGCGCCCGACGCCGCAGCGCTACCCGCGCACATCCGCGGAGGCCAAGCGGCGTCCGTGGTGATCGTGCCGTCGATCGACGTCCGCGGCGGCCGCCTCCACGCGGGCGGCGACCCGCGCGAGCTGGCGGTCCGCTACGTGGCCGAGGGCGCCGAGGCGCTGCATCTCGTGGACCTCGACGCCGCCGAGCGCGGCGGATCGCCGAACCGCGCGCTCCTGCGCGAGGTCGCGCGCGCGGCCGGCGTGCCGTGCCGCATCGCGGGCGGGATCGACAGCGCCGCGGCCGCGCTCGCCGCGGTCGAGGACGGCTTCGCGGGGGCGCTCCTCTCGTCCGCGGCCTTCGCCGATGACGCCGTGCTCGCGCTGCTCGCCGCCTCGCGCGGCGCGGGCCTCGTGGAGATCGAGGCTCGCGACGGGCGGCTCGCGCCACGCGGCGGCCACCCGGAGCGCGTGGCGCGGGCGCGCGGCCGGGACGTGCTGGACGCGGCGCGCGCCGCGGCGCGCGCGGGGCTGCACGACCTCTACGTGATCGACGTCTCGTCGGAGGACGCGCCGGCCGGCCCGCCGCTCGCGCTCCTTCGCGCCGTGCGCGGCGCTGTCGGTCCGGACGTCGCGCTCCACGCGGGCGGAGGCGTGCGGGACCTGCACGACGTGCGCGCCCTCGCGCGCGAGGGGGTCGCGTCGGTCACGATCGGCCGCGCGCTCGCGCGGGGGCGCTTCAGCGTGGCCGAGGCGAAGGCGTGCGCGTGATCCTCCTCTCCGACGTGCACGCGAACCTCGTCGCGCTCGAGGCGGTGCTCGCGGCGGTCCCGCCGCACGACGCGGTCTGGGTGATGGGCGACACCGTCGGGTACGGACCCGACCCGTCCGACACGCTCGCGCTCCTCCGCGAGCGCGGCGCCACGGTCGTCGCGGGCAACCACGACCTCGCGGTCGCGACCGGCGAGGGGCTCGGTGCCTTCAACCCGGCGGCGGCAGCCGCCGCGAAGCTCCACCGCGCGTGGCTCTCGCCCGAGGAGCGCGACGCGCTCGCCGCGCTGCCCCTGGTCCTGCGCACCGGCGGCGCGACCTGCTTCCACGGCTCGCTCCGCGACCCGGTCTGGGAGTACGTGTTCGACGTGCGGAGCGCGGCCGCGACGCTCGAGCGCGCGGAGACGGACCTGTGCTGCAACGGGCACACGCACGTGCCGGCGATCTTCGAGCGCGCGGGCGCCGGCGCGCGGCTCGTGCGGCCGCGCGCGGACGAGACCTATCCGCTCGGCGCGACGGCGCTCGTGAACCCGGGCAGCGTCGGGCAGCCCCGCGACGGGGACGCGCGCGCGTCATGGGCCATGCTTGACACCGATGCGCGCACCGTGGAGTTCCGCCGCACCGCGTACGACGTCGCCGAGACGCAGGGGCGCATACGCGACCGCGGCCTCCCCGGCTTCCTCGCGGACCGCCTGGCGGCGGGCCTTTGACCCGCTCGTCATCGCGCTCGTCGTCACGGCGTGCGGGGGTGCCGCGACCGCGCTCCCGACGGGCTCCCCGTCACCGGCGTCGGAGGCCGTCGTGACCTTCCGGGTAGAAAGCACGACGCCGCAGTCGGGCCGCGGCGAGACGTCGCCCGCGATCGACGCGGTCCGCACGGCGTCGGGCCTCCGCATCACCGTCTTCCAGGGCCAGAAGACGACCGGCGGGTACTCGGTGCGCGTCGAGCGGGTGGGGAAGCGCGGCGGGGAGCTGCGCGTGCACGCGAGCTTCTCGGAGCCGGGCCCGGACGCGATCGTCACGCAGGCGCTCACGTCGCCCGCGCAGACGATCTCGGTCGACGTCGCCGCCGACGCGGTCGTCCTCGTCGATCAGGCCGGCGCCGAGCGCGCGAGGACGGCGCCCCGCTAGGTCTGCGCGGCGTGGTGGTACGGCACGTCGACGACGATCGTGTTCGGCCGGAACAGCAGGTTCGCCTTGAGCCGGAGCGCGGTCTGACTGTGGAGCAGCCACTCCCACGGCGTCCTCGGGACGTACTCGGCGAGCACGACGGTGATCGGGCGGTCGTCCGTGCGGTCGAGCGCGTCGATGTACCGCAGGAGCGGCGGGACGAGCGACCGGTAGGGCGACTCGATCACGTCGAGCGGGACGCCGGCCGCCCAGCGCGCGAAGCGGTCCTGGAACTCGCGAGCGCTCCCCGGGGACGTGGCGACGTGCACGACCCGAACGTGCGGTGAGATCGAGCGGGCGAACGTAAGCGCCTGCCGCGCCGAGCGGTCGATGCGCGCGACCGGGACGATGACGACCGGCGGCGCGATCTCGGCAAGGCCCTCGTCGAGCGTCTCGAGCACGAGGGCGTCGTGCACCGTGCGGTAATGCCGTTCGATCGACCAGAGGAGCGCGACGAGGACCGGCAGGACGACGAGGACCATCCACGCGCCGTGCTCGAACTTGGTCACCGCGACGATCACGAGGACCACGCCGGTGACGAGCGCGCCGACAGCATTGATGACGATCGTCACGCGCCAGCCGCGCGGCCGAAGCCGCCACCAGCGGCGCACGAGGCCCGACTGCGAGAGGGTGAACGCGAGGAACACGCCGATCGTGTAGAGGGGGATGAGGCTCGTGACGCTGCCGCCGAACGCCGCGAGGACCGCGGCCGCGAGCGCGGCGAGCGCGATGATCCCCGTGCTGAAGGCGAGGCGCTCCCCGCGGTGGGCGAAGTGCCGCGGCATGAAGCGGTCGTTGGCGAGGACGGACGCGAGGCGCGGGAACCCCGTGAAGCCGGTGTTCGCGGCGAGCGCGAGGATCAGCGCCGTCCCGACCTGCACCGCGTAGTAGAACGGCGTGCCGGCTCCCACGAGCGACCTCGTGATGAGGCTGTTCACCGTCTCCGTCTCGTGCAGGTCCGGCCGCACGCCGATCGCCTGCGCGAGGAACGAGAGCGAGAGGAAGATCGTGGCGAACGAGACGCCCATGAGGATGAGCGTGATCGAGGCGCTGCGCGCCTCCGGCGGCCGCATGCTCGGCACGCCGTTCGCGATGGCCTCGCTGCCGGTGAGCGCGACCGAGCCCGAGGAGAACGCTCGCAGGACGAGCAGGAGGCCGAGCGCCTGCATCGGCTCGTCCGGGAACGGATGCGGCGGGAGCGCCGCGGTCGGGACGTCGCCCGTGGCGACCCGGACCATGCCGTACACGATGAGCGCGCCGATGCTCGCGAGATAGAAATAGGTCGGCCCCGCGAAGACGAGGCCCGCCTCGCGGATGCCGCGCAGGTTCCCGAGCATGAGGATCCCGATGAACGCGATGCCCACCGCGACGCGCTGTCCCTGCAGCTCGGGGACGAAGCTCGAGATCGCGGCGACGCCGGCGGCCGTCGACACCGCGACGGTGAGCACGTAGTCGATGAGGAGAGCGGCGCCGGCGAACAGCCCGGGCATCTTCCCGAGGTTGTCCGCCGTCACCACGTAGCTCCCGCCGCCGTTGGGGTACGCGCGGATCACCTGGAGCTGCGAGAGCACGACCACGGCGAGGATCGCGACCACCGCGAACGCGACCGGCATCGTGAGCGCGAGAGCGCCGGCGCCGGCGAGCGCGAGGATCCGCATCGCCTCTTCGGTCGCGTACGCGGACGACGAGATGTTGTCGGACCCGAGGATCGCGAGGCCGGTCGGGACCGAGAGACGCTCGGTCGCGTCGGCCTCGCTCTCGAGCGGCCGGCCGAACAGGGCTCGGCGCACGCTCGCGAACGCGCGGCCGAGCGCGCCCGATGGCCGGTGCGCATCGCGCGTCGCCACGTAGTGGCCGCCCTCGCGGCGGAACTCCCGCTGGGCCGGACGCACGATGCGTACGTAGCGGTCTCCCGGCTTCCGGCCGGTGCGCGCATCCCGGCGCTCGAGGCCGGGCCCGCCGGAGCGCTCGTCCGGCGGCGTCATCCGGCCTCGAGCCGCACTGTCGTGCGGTCGCTGGCGAAGCGGATCTCCGCGACGGTCCCGAGGCGCTCCGCCGCGAGCCGGCAGGCATGCTCGAGCGCCGCCGCGCCGCGCTCGTCCAGCGCGGCGAGCGTGACCGTGATCGACCGGCACGCGCCGCTCCGGACGAGACCCGACGCGTACGCGAGCGAGCGCAGGTCGTCGGCGGCAAGTACCGAGCGGATGGGTGCGGTGGCGGTCATGCTCCGAGTGTCGGCCCCGACCGCTCAACGATGTGTCAACGCGATGTGCGGTCCCTCAGCGCGTCGGCGTCGAGCCCTCCCCTACGAGGCGGTAGCCGACACCCGGCTCCGTGAGGAGGTAGCGCGGCGACTGCGGGTCGCGCTCGATCTTGCGCCGGAGGCGCGCGACGTAGACGTGGAGGTAGTGCGACTCGTCGCCGTACTCGGGGCCCCAGACCTGCTGGAGCAGCATACGGTCGGTCACGACCCGGTCGGATCGCGAGACGAGCGCGCGCAGGAGCTCGTACTCGGTGGGCGTGAGGTGGACCGGCCTCGCCTGAAGGGTGACGAGGCGCCGGTCGAGGTCGACGCGAAGGTCGCCCGTCGCGAAGACGGATCCACCCGCGGCCGGCGGCGACGCCGCCGCGTGACGGAGCGCCACCCGCACGCGCGCGAGGAGCTCGTCCACGCCGAAGGGCTTCGTCAGGTAGTCGTCGGCGCCGAGGTCGAGCGCCGCCACCTTGTCGCGCTCGGCGCCGCGGACCGAAAGGACGACGATCGGCGTGCGCGCCTCGCGCCTGATCGACCTGATCACGTCCATGCCGTCGACGAGCGGCAGGTTGAGGTCGAGCAGCACCAGGTCGGGCCGATGCCGCTCGAAGCGATCGAGCGCCTCGCGGCCGTCCGCGGCGGCATCGACCGAGAACCCGTGTCCCTCGAGGTTGGTGCGGATCGCGCTCACGATCGCGGGCTCGTCGTCGACGACCAGGATCCGCGCGGCCGTCATCGCGGGAGCGTGAACACGAACCGCGAGCCGCCGCCCGAGCGCGGCTCCACGCCGATCGTGCCCCCGTGAGCCTCGACGAGCCGGCGCGCGATCGCGAGCCCGAGCCCTGCCCCCGTCGTCCGCAGGTCGCGGCCGAGCCGCCGGAAGGGGGCGAAGACGTCCCGTGCGTCCGCCCGCGGAACGCCCGGGCCGCGGTCGGCGACCTCCACCCGGACGACCTGCCCGTCGACCGCCGCGGCGATCTCGATCTCGCTTCCGGGCGGCGAGTACTTCGCCGCGTTCTCGATCAGGTTGGACAGCACCTGATCGATCTCGACGTAGTCGAGCTCGATCGGCGGAAGGTCGTCGGGGACGAGCACGCGCACCTGGCGGCCCAGCGTCACCGGCCGGAGGCGACCGACGACGTCATCGATGAGCGCGCCCAGGTCGTACCACGCCTTTCGCGGCGTGAACGCGCCGGCCTCGATGCGCGAGAGGTCGAGGAGGTCGCCGACGAGGCGGTCGAGGCGCCGCGCCTCGTCCTCGATCGAGCGGGTGAGCTCCGCTCGCTGTTCCTCGGTCCAGCGGATCTCGCGTTGGCGCAGGCTGCCGACCGCGGCGATGATCGAGGCGAGCGGCGTGCGCAGGTCGTGGGAGACGGCGTCGAGCAGCGCGGTCTTGAGCTCGTCCGTCCGCCGCAGGAGCTCCGCCTCCGTCGCTTCCCGCCTCAGCCTGGCGCGCTCGAGCGCCGCCCCGATCTGCCCGGCGGCCGCCGCGAGGAGGCGCTCGTCCGCGGCGTGGAATGCGCCGCTCCCCTCCGGGCGCAGCACGAGGAGCGTCGCGAGGCGCCGGTCGTTCGCCGTGACGGGGACCGCGTGCGCGCGTCCGGCGGAGGCCCGGCGCCGCGCGTACGCCGGCACGATCCTGATCCAGCGCGCGCGCCCGGCCGACGCCGGCGGCGGCGCGAGGACCAACGCCGATGCGGCTCGCAGGGCGCGCAGCGCCTCGGCGTCACCGGCCGCGGCCGGGGCGATGCCGGCCGCGACCGGCTCGAGCGCGGCGGCGGCGAGGGCGAGCTCCTCGCGCAGCCTCGCGAGGACGGACGTGATCGCCCGAGGGGGCTCATCCGACTCGGCGAGCAGCCGCACGACGTCGTAGAGGACCGTCGCCTCTCGGCTCCGCGCGGTCGCGTCGCGCGCACGCTCGCGTAGCGACGAGGCCAGCGTGCCGGTCACGACGGCGACGAGCAGGAACAGGATCAGCGCGACGTACTCGTCCGGGTCCTCGACGGTCAGCTGGTGCAGCGGCTCGACGAAGAACCAGTCGAACGCGATGAACGCCGCGATCGATGCCGCGATCGCCGGTCCGCGGCCGAACAGGACGGCGGTCACGAGGACCGCGACGAGGTAGGACATCGAGATGTTGGCCACGCGTGTGTCGCTCCGGCCGAGGACGAGGCCGATGGCGCCGCTGACGGCGCCGACCAACGCCAGGGCCACCGCGTAGCCGGCCCAGGCCCGCTTGTTCACCCGCTCGGCATTGTCGCGCTCCCGCGTGCATCCGAGCGCTCGGGCAGCGACCATGTAGCGCCGTGACCGACGAACCGAAGGACATCCCCTCTCTCGAGAAGCGCGAGAGGCTCGCCGGCGCGAAGGTCGGCGACCGGCGCGTGCGGATCGTCCGGCCCGGCGGCGGGCAGTTCAAGAAGACGCACGGCCACTACGTCGCGACCGAGCGCATCTTCGCCGAGGGGCGCGGCCTCGCGGGCCTCTGGCAGCGTACCGTCCGGCTGCTCGTCGGGCGGCGCCTCACGACGGAGGCCGAGGGCGAGGAGCGCGTGCCCGTCGCGACGGGCCTGCCGATCCTCGCCTCCGACAACATCTCCTCATCCGCGTACGCCACGGAGGAGGCGATGCGCGTCCTCGCGATCGCGGGCGCCGCGGCGCTGTCGCTCACGATGCCGATCGCCATCGCGGTGGTCGGCGTCCTCGCGATCGTCGTCCTGTCGGAGTCCCGCGTCATCCGGGCGTATCCGAACGGTGGCGGGTCGTACCTCGTCGCCCGCGAGAACCACGGCACGATCGCCGGGCTGGTCGCGGCCGCCGCCCTTCTGATCGACTACATCCTCACGGTCGCCGTGTCGACGGCGGCGGGCGTCGCGGCGATCTCGAGCTTCGTGCCGGCGGTGCACGACGTGCGCGTGCCGGTCTCCCTCGCGCTGATCGCGCTCATCACCGTCGGCAACCTGCGCGGCGTCCGCGAGGCCGGCCTCCTGTTCGCCGCGCCGACGTACGCGTACATGGTCGCGATGTTCGGTCTCATCGGCTTCGGGCTCTTCCGCGTCGTGAGCGGCGGCGCTATCGAGGCGGCGGCGCCGCCCGAGCCGTTCCCCCCGACGGGGACGGAGGCGCTCACCATGTTCCTCGTCCTGCGCGCCTTCGCCTCCGGCTCGGTCGGGCTCACCGGCTCCGAGGCCGTCGCGAACGGGGTGCCGTCGTTCCGGAAGCCCGAGACCCGGAACGCCACCATCACGCTCGTCCTCATGGGGACGATCTTCGCGACGGTCTTCCTCGGGATCACGTTCCTCGCGACGCGCATCGGCGTCGTCCCCGACGCGCATGAGCTCGAGACGGTCAACTCCCTCCTGACGCGCTCGATCGTCGGCGACGGCTCGCCCTGGTACTACTTCGTCCAGATCGCGACCGCGGTGATCCTCCTCCTCGCCGCGAACACCGGCTTCACCGGCTTCCCGCGGCTCGCGTCGGTGCTCGCGAACGACCGCTTCATGCCGCGGCACTTCGCGGACATGGGCTCGCGCCTCGCCTTCAACTCGGGGATCCTGTTCCTCGCGATCGTCGCCGGGGCGGTCCTCGCCGCGTTCGACGGCAGCGTCACGGCGCTCGTGCCGCTCTACACGATCGGCGTGTTCCTCGCGTTCACGCTGTCGCAGTCCGGCCTCGTGCGGCGCTGGCTGCGGGAGCGGGGCCGCGGCTGGCGCGCGTCGGTCGTCATCAACTCGGTCGGAACGCTCGTCACGGGCGTCGTCCTCGTCGTCGTCGCGATCACGAAATTCGCGTTCGGCGCGTGGATGGTGATCCTCGTGCTCCCGATCATCGTGTGGCTGCTCTGGTCGGTACACAGGCACTACCGCGACGTCGAGGACATGCTCGTCCTCCCCTCCCTGACCGCGGCCGTGCCGACGGTGCCGCAGCCGGTCGTGATCGTCCCGGTCTCGCGGATCGACCGCGCGGCGGCGCAGGCGCTCGCGTTCGCCCGCTCGATCTCGCCGCACGTGAAGGCGGTGCACATCCATACCTCGCGCGAGTCGGGCGAGCGCTTCAACGAGCGGTGGCAGCGGTTCGCCCCCGAGATCAAGCTCGATCTGCTCGAGTCGCCGTACCGCTCGCTCCTGCAGCCGCTGCTCAGGTACATCGACGCGGTCGACAAGAGCGACGACCGGCCGATCACGGTCGTGATCTCCGAGTTCGTGCCCGCGCACTGGTGGGAGTGGATCCTCCACAGCCAGACCGCGGTGCGCCTCAAGGCCGCGCTCCTCTTCCGCCCGAACACGATCGTCATCGACGTCCCGTACCACCCCGAGGACTCGGCCGACCTCGTGCGCGGACCCGACTAGACTCCACGACCCATGCAGGCGAAGCGCGTCCTCGTCGCCCTCGCGGGTACGAGCGCCGATCCCGATGTCATCAACGTCGCCGTCTCCCTCGCGAAGCCGGTCAAGGGCGAGGTGATCGCCGTCCACGTCGTCGAGGTCCCCTGGCACCTCGCGCTCGACGCCGTCCTCGACGCGGAGCTCGACAGGGGCGAGGAGCTGCTGGACGAGGCGGCGCGCGTCGCGGAGCAGGCCGGCATGCGGATCGAGACGGAGCTCCTGCAGGCGCGTGAGGCGGCCGCCGCCATCGTGGACACCGCGAGCGAGAAGAAGGTGGACCTCATCGTGATCGGCATGCCATTCCGGCGGCGCATGGGCCGCGTGTACGTCGGCCGGACCGTGCAGAACGTGTACGTCGGCGCGCACTGCGCCGTGCTCGCGTATCGTCAGGAGAGCCCCGAATGAACGTGATCGTCGTCGGCTGCGGCCGCGTGGGCGGCTTCCTCGCGGGTCTTCTCGACAAGGGCGGTCACGCCGTGACCGTCGTCGACAAGGACCGCGGCGCGTTCGTGCACCTCATCGGCGCGACGAACGTCACGACCCTCCTCGGCGACGGCACCGACATGGAGAGCCTGCGCCGTGCGGGCATCGAGCGCGCCGACGCGTTCCTCGCGCTCACCGAGGGCGACAACCGCAACCTCATGTCCGCCCAGATCGCGAAGGAGATCTTCGGCGTGAAGCGCGTCATCGCCAAGGTCAACGATCCGATCCGCGCCGAGCTCTACCGCGGCCGCGGCATCCAGACGTTCTCGCGCACGACGATCCTCGGCACGCTCCTCGAGGCGCTGCTGCGCGGCGACACCGAGGTGGGCGAGGTGCTGCTCCAGCGGTCGCTGGCGCACGAGCGCGAGCTCTCGGCCCAGGCCGAGGGCGTCAAGGCGAGCCGCTAGCCGTGTACTTCCTCGTCGCGGGCGGTGGTGAGGTCGGCTTCCATCTCTCGAAGGCGCTCCTCGAGGCGGGGCACGAGGTGATGGTCCTCGAGAGCGACCGCCGCCGCGCGCAGTTCATCCAGGAGCAGCTCGGGTCGGTGGTGCTCAACGCCCCCGCGGACGAGGGCCGCTACCAGCTCGAGGCGGGCTGCCGGCGCGCCGACGCCGTCATCGCCGTCACCGGCGACGACGCGAAGAACCTGGTCATCTGCCAGCTCGCGCTCGAGCTCTGCAAGGTCGGGCGCGTCATCGCGCGCGTGAACGACCCGAAGAACGAGATCGTGTTCAAGACCCTCGGCATCAACGAGACGATCTCCTCGACGCGGGTCCTCATGAGCATCATCGAGCAGGAGCTCCCGACGGGCGGCTTCCTGCCGCTCATGCCTCTCACGGGATCGCACCTCGAGCTCATCGAGGCGGAGATCGCCGCCGGCACGCCGGCCGCGGGGCGCGAGGTGCGCGCGATCGGCCTCTCCACGCACGGAGCGCTCATCGGCGGGATCGTGCGCCGCGGGGAGATCCTCCACGCGCACGGCGACACGAAGCTCCAGGTCGGCGACCGGATCATCGTCTTCGCCCCCACCGCGGTCGAGCAGGAGGTCCGCAAGGCCCTCTTCGGCTAGGGCGTCCCACATCCGGTGACGTCCGCGCGTTCCAGTCGCGTGCGCGCGCTCGCGCCGTACGCGGCGGTCCTCGGCAGCGCGCCGCTCACCATCCGGGCGCAGACCCTGCGGATGCGCGTCATCCCGGACGCCCTCCGCGGCCGCTCGTTCGCGCTCCTCCGGACGCTCATGCAGGGCGCGCTGCCGCTCGGCGCGGCGGCCGCCGCCGGCGTGCTAGCGCTCGGGGGTCTCGGCGGCGCGGTCGCGGCCACGGCGGCGCTCCTCGGCCTGCCGGGCCTCGCCGCGCTCGTCCGCGAGGACGTCCGCTCCGCCGGCCGCCCTTCTGCCGGCCGGGGTTAGCGTCTCAGGTCGGTCCTGCTAGAGGAGGGTCATAGAGGGCCAGCTCATCGTCTGTTGGCGGCTGGAAGATGCCTCGATACCGCTCCATGTGCCTCTCGGTGATCGCGAGGCCGCCGGCGGCGTGACGATCCACGACTCGCCTCACCAGCTCCTCGTACGGCGGATCCAGGAAACGGAGTTCGACCGCGACGCCGAGCGTTCGCGCGGCGTCGCGCTTCTCGTCGCGTTCCGATCGAGCCCAGAAACCCCATTCGAGGACGACCGAAGTTCCGAGCACCAGGAGCCGCTGCGTAAGCTCCCAGAGTGCCGCTTCGAGCCTGGTCTGGAAGCCCTGGTCGAACGGATCGATGCCCAACGCCAGCTCCCACTCATCCGGGTCGAGCCGCACCGCGCCATAGGCGTCTGCGAGCTCGCGCGCGAGCGTCGTCTTGCCCGATGCAGGCAAGCCGCACAGCAACACCAGCCTCACGTCGCGTGGGCGCTTACCGGGTCCGGCTGTCACGGATCGAGTCTGCGGCGCTGCGATCCAGACGGTCAACGAATTCACGACGGGCGCATCAGCAGCGCGCCGAGGCGTTCCGGCTCGCGCGCGCCAGCCGCTCTGCTCGCCCGGGAGGCTGACCAGCCGCTGTAAGGAGACTTGACAACGACGTTGGTAGGTCCTATATCAATGACGTGGCACGCGCGAGCAGGCCCGTCTACGTGATCTCGATCGCCGCGAGCCTTGCCGGATGCCATCCGCGGACGCTTCGCATCTACGAGGAGGAAGGTCTCCTCGAGCCGGTGCGGACGGAGACGAACATCCGGCTCTACTCGGACGACGACGTGACGCGCGTACGGCGGATCCGCTACCTGACGCAGGTCCGGGGCGTGAACCTTGCGGGCGTGAAGCTCCTTCTGCGGATCCGCGACCTCGACGAGCTCATCGACGAGCTCGCGGACGGCGAGGACCGGGACGGGACGGATCGCGACGATGCCGCGAGCTTCTGATCAGGAGAGAAAGGGGACGGCAATGACCACGACCCTCGCACGCATCTCGCCCATGGCCGACTTCATCTCGCTTCGCGACGCGATGGACCAGCTCTTCCAGGACAGCTTCATCCGACCGACGGCGTGGACCGGCCTCGCGGCCGCTCAGCTGGCCGTCCCGGTGGACCTCTGGGAGACGCCTGACGCGTTCCACCTGCGGGCGGACATCCCCGGCCTCACCGCGGACGACATCGACCTGAACGTGACCGCCGACACCGTGCAGATCGCCGGCGAGATCAAGGGCTCGACGGACGTCTCGCAGGACGGCTGGCTCCGTCAGGAGCGGCGCACGGGCAAGTTCGCGCGCGCGTTCCAGCTCTCGGGCCCGATCGACACGAACAAGGTCGAGGCGTCGTTCGAGAACGGCGTGCTGACGATGGTCCTGCCGAAGGCGGAGTCCGTCCGTCCGAAGCAGATCAAGATCGGCGCTCAGAAGCACCAGTAGACGAATACGCACACGACCCATCCCGGGCCAGCTGCGCGGCCGGCGAGCGACCTTCGCGAGCCGGCCGCGCGGCTTCTCAGGGCGGATCTAGAAAGGCGAATGCGATGACCGAGCAGAACACGGAGAACGAGAAGGGCGAGAAGGGCGGGTTCCCCGCGGAGCTGCCGCTCGTCCCGCTCCGCGAGACCGTGGTGTTCCCGAAGCTCGTGGTGCCGCTCGGTGTCGGTCGCCAGAAGAGCGTCGCGGCGATCGACGCCGCCATGGCCGAGCCGAAGCACTACGTCGTCCTCGCCGCGCAGAAGGACGCGGAGATCGACGACGTGGCCCCCGACCAGATCTACCCGGTCGGCACCGTCGCGGAGGTCGTCCGCCTGCTCAAGATCCCGGACGGCAGCGCGCAGATCATCGTCCAGGGGCTCGAGCGCGTGCGGATCACCGGCTACGCCGGCGAGCCGCGTTTCTTCAAGGTCGCGTTCGAGGCCCTCCCGGACGAGCACGGCGAGGCCGTGGAGACCGAGGCGCTGCTCCGCAACACGAAGCAGCTGTTCAACGACTACGTCGACAACGGCGGCTCGATCCTCGCCGAGATCGCGGTCACCGCGAAGGCCACCGACGACGCGTCGCACTTCTCGGATCTCGTCGCGTCGAGCCCCGACCTCACGCTCGAGCAGCGCCAGCAGCTGCTCGAGATGCGCAACGTCACCGAGCGCCTGAAGTTCATCTCCGTCTTCCTCGCGAAGCAGAACGAGATCCTCCAGCTCAAGCAGAAGATCCAGAGCGAGGTCCAGCAGACGCTCGACAAGACGCAGCGCGAGTACATCCTCCGCGAGCAGATGAAGGCGATCCAGAAGGAGCTCGGCGAGGACGAGGGCTCGTCGGACATCAAGGAGCTCCGCGAGAAGATCGAGGCGGCGGGCATGCCCGCCGAGGTGAAGGAGAAGGCCCTCAAGGAGGTCTCCCGCCTCGAGAAGATCCCGCAGGCGTCGCCCGAGCAGGGCGTCATCCGCACGTACGTCGACTGGCTCGTCTCGGTGCCGTGGAAGGCGCCGGAGAAGGGCGAGGACTGGGACATCGCGGCGGCAGCGAAGATCCTCGACGAGGACCACTACGGCCTGCCGAAGGTGAAGGACCGGATCCTCGAGTACATGGCCGTTCGCAAGCTCGCGCAGGACCTGCGCGCGCCGATCCTGTGCTTCGTGGGCCCGCCCGGCGTGGGCAAGACCTCGCTCGGGAAGAGCATCGCCCGCGCGATGGGCCGGAAGTTCGTGCGCATGTCGCTCGGCGGCATCCGCGACGAGGCCGAGATCCGCGGGCACCGCCGGACCTACGTCGGCGCGCTCCCGGGCCGCATCCTCCAGAACATGAAGACGGCGGGTGAGGTGAACCCCGTGTTCATGCTCGACGAGATCGACAAGGTCGGCGCGGACTTCCGCGGCGACCCGTCGTCCGCGCTCCTCGAGGTGCTCGACCCCGAGCAGAACAGCACGTTCTCCGACCACTACCTCGAGGTGCCCTACGACCTCTCGAAGGCGATCTTCATCACGACCGCGAACATCGAGGACACGATCATCCCGCCGCTCCGCGACCGCATGGAGATCATCAGGCTCCCCGGCTACACCGAGGACGAGAAGATGCACATCGCGACCGGCTACCTGCTGCCGCGCCAGCTGCGCCAGCACGGCCTGTCCTCGGACACGTGCGTGATCCCCGAGGACACGCTCAAGACCATCATCCGCGAGTACACGCGCGAGGCCGGCGTCCGGAACCTCGAGCGTGAGATCGGCGCGATCTGCCGCAAGGTCGCGCGCCGCATCGCCGAGGGCACCGCGTCGCAGGTCTGCATCAACGCGCCGGAGCTCGCCGAGTTCCTCGGCCCGCCCCGCTTCGACTACGGCCTCGCCGAGGAGGAGGACCAGGTCGGCGCCGTCACCGGCGTCTCTGTCTCCGAGTTCGGCGGCGACGTGCTCACCGTCGAGGCGACGATCATGGACCAGGGCTCGAAGCAGGAGGAGTTCGTCCTCACCGGACAGCTCGGCAAGGTCATGGAGGAGTCGGCGCGCGCCGCGCTCTCGTACGTGCGGGCGCACCACGCCGAGCTCGGCGTGCCGAAGGGCTTCTTCGAGGACCACGCGATGCACATCCACGTGCCCGCGGGCGCGATCCCGAAGGACGGCCCGTCCGCCGGCATCACGATGGCGACGTCCATCGTCTCCGCGCTCACCGGGCGCCGCGCCCGGCGCGACGTCGCGATGACCGGCGAGATCACGCTCCGCGGACGGGTGCTGCCGATCGGCGGCCTCAAGGAGAAGATGCTCGCCGCCCACCGCGCGGGGATCAAGACGTTCGTCTTCCCGGAGAAGAACAAGAAGGACCTCGTCGACATCCCGAAGGAGGTCTCCGAGACGCTCGAGCTCCTGCCCGTCGCGCACATCGACGACGTCCTGAAGATCGCGCTGCTCGCGGGGCCGAAGGTGACGCCCGCCCAGATGGAGGCGTCGCAGCCCTCGGTGACGGCGCAGCAGCCGAACTGATGATCCCCATGGGCTCCGCTGGCTTCGCCTGCTCCGCCCATGGGGGCCAGCTCCAGACCTCGGACCGGCGAAGCCGGATCCTCGCCTAGGGAGCGCGTGGCCGTGCCTGTCGAATACAAGGACTACTACAAGATCCTCGGCGTCAAGAAGGACGCGACGCCCGCGGAGATCAAGCGGGCGTACCGGACGGCCGCGCGCAGGCTCCACCCCGACGTGAACAAGGGCCCCGACGCCGAGAAGCGGTTCAAGGAGCTGAACGAGGCGAACGAGGTCCTCTCGGACCCCGAGAAGCGCCGCCGCTACGACACGCTCGGTCCCGACTGGGAGCGCATGGCCCAGGGCGCGCCGGGCGGAGGCGGGTTCACCTGGGTCTATCGCGGCGGCGGTCCCGGCGGCGCGGGGTTCGAGGACGTCGAGGGGTTCAGCGACTTCTTCAAGAGCGTCTTCGGCGACCTCGGCGGCGGCGGCTTCGGCCCGATGCGGGGCGGGAACGGCCGCGCGCGCACGCGTGCGCGCGCCGGCGCCGACGCGGAGGGCGACGTCGAGATCGACCTCCCCGGCGCGTACCGCGGGACCGAGCGCACGGTCGAGGTGCGCCGCGACGACGGCTCGGCGCGCAC
>DASSSF010000132.1:0-11786 GCA_035708565.1 Candidatus Limnocylindria bacterium | reverse complement strand
CGGCAGCGGGTCCCTGCGGGGACTCCCCCGACGCGGTCGTGCGCTCCTTCTTCGCGCGGCTCGGCGGCGATCCCGCGATCATCCGCGAGTGCTGGCGCGAGGGCCGCCTCGACGACGCGGCGCTCACGCGCTTCGCGCACGCGACGCCGCCGGACAAGGTCCGGCTCGGCGACCTGCACCTCGGCCGCGAGGGGGCCGCGATGCTCGCCGCCTACCCGGTGTGGGCGGACTGGTCGCTCGAGCTCCCGCCGCCGCCCTTCCCGCTCGACGGCTCCTGGCGCTGGCTGATCCTGCGGCGCGACGGCGAGCGCTGGGCGATCGTCGAGGTGCAGGTCCCGCGCTAGCGGCGCCGCCCCCAACGCGTCGTCGCGAGCGCGAGGAGCACGGCCCCGGCGGCGACGGCGGCGAGCTCGGGGCGGGCAGCCTCGCTCGCGGGTACCTCGGCCGCACCGGCCGTCGCGCCCGGCGCACGCACGGTGAGCGCGACCCTGTCGACGTAGCCGGGCGGCACCTCAGGCGACGACCATCCGCACCGGTCGGGGAAGGCGACGAGGTGCCACTCGCCCGGCCCATCGAAGGTCACGCTCGCTCGGTAGCCGCCGCCGCCGTCATCCCGTAGAGGCACGGCGCGCTCCTCCTCGGCCCCGACGCGCCGGAGCGCGAGCAGGCGGTCGATCCAGGGGCCCGCGGCGAACGGCTCCGGCCGCGTGTGCGCCGCGTCGTGCCAGAAGCGCACGACGATGAGCACCGGCTCGCCGGCGACAGGGTCGGGCGGGGTGACGTCGACGCTGAAGTACGGGATCTTCGCCCACGCCGTACCGCCGAGCGACGCGCTCGCCACCGCGGCGGTGAGGATGAGGATCAGCGTCCGAGCGTGCCGGCGGGCTCGCATCCGCTCCGTCTACACCCCGCTGGCCCTCCGGGTTCCTCCTATGTGAGCGGCCTGAGGGCGCGGATGAACTCGTCCGCGAACGTGGCGATCGGGCGCAAGAACGCGTCCGGCAGGATCCCGCCGAGGAGGAGGGCGGCGAAGATGAGCCCGCCGATGATCCCGGCGACCGGGCGCGGCTCGATCTGCCAGGTGTCCACCGGCGCCGCGAAGAGGGTCATCCCCGCGCGCAGCTGAGCGACGAGGAGCAGGAGCGCCGCGAGCACGAGCGCCGTGCCGGCCGCCGCGCTGTAGGCGTACGCGATGAGCTCGACGAAGAAGTGGCCGGGGAAGCCGACGAGCGGCGGGAGGCCGATCATCCCCGCGCCCCCGCCGATGAAGGCAGCGGCCGCGAGCGGCGCGCGTGCCGCGGACGCCGTCTCGTCCGGGAGAGCCCCGCGCTCGAGCGCGCCCGCCGCGAGGAGCTGCTGGGTCGCGCACGCGCCGGTGACGATCGCGATCGCGATGCCGCCGACGATCCCCGGACCCGACAGCGTCGACAGGCCGACCACGGCGGCGCCGAGGTTCGCGATGACCGAGTACACGACGAGCCGCCGGAGGTCGGCGGCGCCGAGCGCGAGCAGCGAGCCGCCGATCGCGGACACGATCCCGATGCCGAACAGGAGGTCCTGGATCCGCTGCACCTGCACGACCTGCGGGAGGAGGCCCGACACCGTCAGGATCTGCGCGAACGCGAGGAACGTGGCCGGCACGAGCACGCCGAAATAGAGCGCGAGCGCGGCCACCGGCGCCTCACCCACGAGGAGCGCGGCGTGCGTGTGGAAGGGGATCGCCGCGAGCTTGAGCGCGAACGCGACGACCAGCACGACGAGCAGGAGCACGAACGTCGTCGCGGGCTGGTCCTTCGGCAGGGTCGCAGCGAGCGCGAGCGAGGCGATGCCGAGGCAGCCGCCGAGCGCGACGAAGGCGAAGTGGCGAAGCGCCGCCTCGACGCTTCGGTTCCGCTGCACCTGGAACACGAACGAGCCGACCGGAAGGAGCAGCGCGAGGAGGAGCACGGCGTAGATGGCGAGCGGCGACGTGAGGCTCAGCAGCCCGACGGTCGACGCGCCGACGCCGAGCGCGGTCGGGAAGAAGTTGTACGCGGGCTCGCCGAACCACACGTCGAGGACGAGGAGGAGCAGGGTCGCGAGGAGCACGAGACTCGCGAGGCGGCCGAGGGGCGTGACGCGGAAGGTGAGCTCGAGCGCCTGCGCGGTCGCGTCCGCCGGCGAGAAGGCGAGCAGCAGGGTCGCGGCGAGGATCGCGACGCAGGAGATCGCGCCGGCGATCCGGAGCCGCTTCCGAAGCGGGAACGAGACGAGCGCCGCCGTCCCGAGGAGGGCGACCGCGACGAGCGCGTTCAAGCCTCGCGCACCACGCGCTCGTTGATGACGAGGAACGCCCCCACGAGCGCGATGAGGACCTCGAGCCAGGAGAAGAGGAGCGTCGGCGCGAGCTGCGGCCCGGTCGCGAGGCGCACGAGGAGCTGGACGCCCGTGATCATGAGCAGCGCGCCGACGGACATCCTCACCGCGCTCCGCGCCGTGAGGAGGATCGCGATCCCCGACGAGATGAGCCAGAACGCCGCCACCTGGACGGTGACGCCTCCGGGGTCGGCCCCGAACAGCGGGACCTGCGTCGCCTCCGCGGTCGCGGTGCGGAAGGACGCGAACGCGGCGGGCGTCGCCGCGGCCGCGACGATCGTCGCGCCCCAGAGGCGCCACCCCGGTTCCTCGCCGTAGGAGCCGTCGCGCGCCGCGACGAAGAGGAGGCCCGCCGCGCAGAGCGCGGCCACGGCCTCGACGGCCAGCTGCATCCGTGTGGACGACGCCGACGCGATCGCGGTGGCGGTGAGGGCGACGGCGAGGAACGCGACCGACGCGAACCGCAGCTGCCGCGCGCCGTTCGCCGCGAGCGTGAGGAGCGCGATGAGCGCGAGGAGGGCCACGCTAGATCCTCGTCGCCCATACGAGCAGCCCGACGATGAGGAGCGTGGCGAGCCATACCCCGGCGCGCTCTTCGAACGCGCCGAAGACCGCGCTCGCGCGGCCCGTCCCGCCTTCGAGGATGCGGAAGAGGGCGATGACCGCGGGCACCGGGTCGACGGCCGCGACGATCGTCCGGAGCCCGCCGGCCACCGCGCCGAGGTCGGGGAGCAGCGGACGGACCGTGCGCGCGACGACGACGAGGAGCGTCGCCGTCACGACGAGCGCCGGCACCGCGAACGGGGCCGACGGTCCGGCCGGCCCGATCGGCCTCGCGAGCGTGGACGCGAGCGCGTGCTCGAGCGCGGGCGCGGAGACGAGGGCGAGGAGGAGGGAGCCGAGGAACGCGACGGCGCCACCCGTGACGTCGAGCTCCGTGGGCACGAACGCCTCCGTGAGCTCGCGGCCGAGGTTCACGAGGACGAGGAGGAGCAGCGCCGCGAGCGCCGCGACGGCGAGGGCCTGTGTCGGGAGGTCCGGGGCGCCGCGGATGCCCGCGCCGATCGCGAGCATCGCGCCGATCGAGGCGGTCGCCGCCGTGACGCTCGCGATGTACCAGCGGTGCGGCGGCAGCCAGATCGCGCCGAGCATCGCGGCCGTCGCGTCGGCGATGAGCAGGAAGAGGGCCCCGGCGAGCGCGGTCGGCGTGCCGACGGCGAGCCCGACCCACACGGCGGCGAGCGCGACGTCGTACCGGACGACCTCCCACTGCTCGGGCATGGCGAGGGTCACCGCGGCCGCGTACGCGACCGAGAGGAGCGCCGCGACGAGGACGATGTGGCTGAAGTTCAGGCTCGGGTAGAGCGCGATGAGGACGAGGAGGAGCGCGCCGACCGCGAGCGGCCGGAGCGGCACGGGCCTGCGCCGCAGCGCGAGCGGGATGACGAGGGCGAGGACGAGGACGACCGCGCCGATGCTCGCGGCGGGGTGCGCCGCCGGGAGCGCGAACGTGGAGATCTCGCCGCGCGTCGAGCCGAGCAGCCGGATGAACACGGCCGTCGCGCCGACGCCCGCCGGCATCGCGAGGAGCCCGCGGAGCGGCTCGCGCTCGGGCGTACGCGCGGTCTCGCCCTCGTAGCGCCACGGGATGAACGGGTAGAGGCCGGCAAAGAGCGCCGCACCGAGCGCGCCCGCGAGGATGACGCCCGGGCTCACCGACGTCGGCCTGATCGTGTCGAAGGTGAACGCGCCCTCGCCGTAGCGCGCGACGAGGAGCGCCGCGACGACGAACGACTGCACGCCGATCGCGAAGAACGCGGCGAGGCGCGCGCTCGCCGTGGCCGGCGCGACGATGAGCTCCGCGAACGCGGTGAGCGCGGCGAGGACGCCGAGCGCGACGGACGCGGCGATGAGGTCGTCGGTCACGGCGAGCGCGATCGAGACGAAGCCCGTCGCGAGCACGAGCGCCGGCAGCAGCTGGTGCCGGCGCGACGCGCGCTGGACGCCGAGCAGCCCGGCGATCGTGTAGCCGATCGTCGCGAACATGACCACGGCCGCGAGGCCGTCGAACCGGTAGGAGGCGTGCACCGTTGGCCCGCCGGCGGCGCTCCACTCCCAGAGCGCCGTCCCGGACGAGCGCGCGGGGTCGCGGAAGGGGAAGGCCAGGAGCGGCACGAACGCGCCGACCGCGCCCACGGCGAGCGCGGCGCGCGCGCGCCAGGGCACGCG
Source organism: Candidatus Limnocylindria bacterium (assembly GCA_035708565.1). GTDB lineage: Bacteria > Chloroflexota > Limnocylindria > P2-11E > P2-11E > JACDAF01. The sequence continues at coordinate 7,202 of DASSSF010000132.1, read as the reverse complement.
GCGGCGGGGCAGCGCGAGGATCGTCGCGACGAGGACGAGGAAGATCGCGACGGCGATGAGCGGGACCTCGGCCGTCATGATCACGTTGGGGTACGGTAAGGGACGTGGACCTGCGCCTTCTCCCTCAGCAGCAGCTCAAGGTCACACCGAAGCAGATCGCGGCGAACTACATCCTCCAGCTCTCATCGCTCGAGCTCCAGGACGTCATCAACCAGGAGCTCTCCGAGAACCCCGCGCTCGACATGGAGGAGACCCCGAACTGCCCGTTGTGCGGCCAGCCCCTCGTGGGGCGCGTGTGCCTCGCGTGCTTCGGCACCGGCCGCGGGCCCGGAACGCAGCTGTACCAGGACACGGAGCCGCTCGAGGGCTCGAGCCTCACGCAGCGCGACGACGAGGACGACGAGTTCGACCCGATCGTGCGCGCCGAGGCGGAGCAGTCGCTCGCGGAGTACCTCTCGTGGAACATCCGCGTGATGTTGCCGCAGCGGCTCCATCCCATCGCCGAGTACCTCATCGGGAACATCAACGACGACGGCTTCCTGGACGTCTCGCTCGAGGAGGCGGCGAAGACCCTGCACGTCTCGGCCGCCGAGGCGGAGGAGGCGCTCCGCGCCATCCAGTCGGTCGAGCCGTACGGGATCGGCGCGCGCGACGCGCAGGAGGCGCTCCTCATCCAGATGGACCGGCTCACGGAGAACGGCGAGGACGTTCCTCCGGTGGCGCGGAGGGTCGTCGCGGAGCACTGGCGCGAGCTCGGCGAGCACAAGTTCGGCGACATCGCGCAGTCGCTCCGCATCACGCGCGACGAGGTGCAGGCCGCGTGGGACTACGTGAAGGACAACCTCAACCCGCACCCCGCGAACGCGTTCACGGCGGGTCCCGACGGCGTCAGCATCGGCGGCCGCCAGGCCGCGCTCCGGCCCGACGTCCTCATCGTGAAGAACGAGCAGGACGCGTTCGAGGTCGAGGTCATCGAGTCACGCCGCTTCAACCTGCGTGTGAATCCCGTGTACCGGCAGCTGGTCGGCGAGCTCCAGCAGGCGCGCCAGGCGGGCGCGGAGAAGCCCCAGATGACGGACCAGGACCGGCAGCACATCCGGGAGTACGTCACGCGCGCGAAGTTCTTCATCGACAACATCAACCAGCGGCGGCAGACGATGTCGCGGATCACCCAGGTCATCGTCGAGTGCCAGGAGGACTTCCTCCGTCACGGGGTCCAGTCGCTCAGGCCGCTCACCCGCGCCGAGGTGGGGGAGCGCATCGGCATGCACGAGTCCACGGTGAGCCGCGCGACCGCGGGGAAGTTCGTGATGCTCCCGAGCGGCCAGGTGATCCCGTTCTCGATGTTCTTCACCGCCTCGCTCGGCGTGAAGGACGTGATCAAGGACATCATCGAGGCGGAGGACCGCTCGCGGCCGTTCTCCGATCAGGAGATCGTCGAGAAGCTGCGCGGCGAGCACGGGATCATCCTCGCCCGGCGCACCGTTGCGAAGTACCGCGAGGAGCTGCAGATCCTGCCGGCGAGGCTGCGCAAGCGCACCTAGCGGCGCGCGGCGGTCCTCTTCGGCGAGTTCGGCTTCGGCGGCGGCGCTCCGAGCGTTTTCGCGATCTCGTCGATCGCGGTCGCCTCGATGTGGTAGCCGAACGACGTGCGGCGCACGCCCGGCAGGTCGCGGCCGCGTAGCGCGTCACGGAGCGCGTGCTCGCGCCAGCCGATCTTCGTCGCGAGCTCGCCCGTGGTGACCCACTCGCGGTCCTTGCTCTTCTGCTTCTCGGAGGCGTCCGCCTTGGGCTGGGACTTGGAGGCCTTCTGGGGTGGCATGTCCCAACACTAGCCGAGCCGATTTGCCCGCGCGGGCGCGCCTGGCCTAGACTGTCACCCGGCGCTGCGGGACCCCTCTGTCGGTCCGGGCGCTTCCTTTTCGCCCATTTTCTGGAGGGTTCCCGCTTTGGACACGCCGCTCCTTTGGGTCGTGCCCCTGTCAGGGGTGCTCGCCGTCGCCGTCGCCGCCTACTTCGCGTGGGACGTTCTCAAGAGCGACACCGGGACGCCGGAGATGCAGGAGGTCGCAGGCGCGATCTTCATCGCCGCGGTCGCCTTCATCAAGCGTCAGTACCGCACGATCGCGCTCCTCGCCCTGTTCGGTGCCATCGTCGTCGGGCTCGTCGTCTACGTATGGGAGCGCGTCCCGGGGATCACGCAGGAAGAGCTCGCGCTCAAGACCGCGCTCGCGTTCCTCGTCGGCGCGACCGCGTCGATGCTCTCCGGGATCATCGGCATGTTCGTCGCGGTCAAGTCCAACCTGCGGACCGCCGCGGCGGGCCGCACGAGCCTCGCCGACGCGCTCCGCATCTCGCTGCGCGGCGGCGCGGTGTCCGGGATCCTCGTCGTCGGCCTCTCGCTCATCGGCGTGTTCGCCATCTTCGCCGCGTACAACGGGTTCGCGCGGCCGGACGAGGCGCCGTTCACCATCGTGGGCTTCGGCTTCGGCGCGTCGTTCGTCGCGCTGTTCGCCCAGCTCGGCGGCGGTATCTACACGAAGGCCGCCGACCTCGGCGCCGACCTCGTGGGCAAGATCGAGGCCGGCATCCCCGAGGACGACCCGCGCAACGCGGCCGTCGTCGCGGACCTCGTGGGCGACAACGTGGGCGATTGCGCGGGCCGTGGCGCGGACCTGTTCGAGTCGACCGCGGCCGAGAACATCGGCGCGATGATCCTCGGCGTCGCGCTCTTCGTCGCGACGCGGGACCCCGCGTGGATCCTCTTCCCGCTCGTCGTCCGCGGGTTCGGGCTGATCGCGAGCGTCATCGGGATCTTCGTGGTGCGCGGCCGCGAGCAGGGCGACCCGATGTCGTCGCTCAACCTCGGCTACTACGTGACGCTGGTGCTCTCGGTGGCCTTCATGTGGCTCACCACGAACACGCTCCTCAACGCGAATGGCGGCGGGCACTGGTTCTTCTACGCGGGCGTGGTCGGCATCCTCACGAGCCTCGCGTTCGTCTACATCACGCAGTACTACACGTCGGGCGGGTTCCGGCCGGTGCGCGAGATCGCCAACGCCGCGAAGACCGGGCCCGCCACCACGATCATCTCGGGCACCGCGGTCGGCTTCGAGACGACCGCGCCGTCGATCGTCGCCATCTCGGTCGCGCTCTTCGCCGCCTTCAAGTTCGGCGAGCAATGGGCGCTCCAGACCGGCATCGTCGGCGGGAACGTCGGCGGCATCTACGGCACGGCCGTCGCGACGATGGGCATGCTCATGAGCGCCGCGTTCATCCTCGCGATGGACACGTTCGGTCCGATCACCGACAACGCCGCCGGCGTTGCCACCATGGCGCGCGCGCCGCACGACGTGCGCGACCGGCTCGATAGGCTCGACGCGGCCGGTAACACGACGAAGGCGCTCACGAAGGGTTACGCGGTGGCCTCCGCGGCCCTCGCGGCGTTCCTCCTCTTCTCGGCGTACCTCGAGCGCGTCGCGCACCTCACCGGCAAGCCGTTCCACACCGTCGACCTCGCGAAGGTGGACGTCTTCATCGGCGGCCTGCTCGGCGCGATGCTCGTCTACCTCTTCTCCTCGCTCGCGATCCGCGCCGTCGGCAGGGCCGGCGGCGCGATCATCGAGGAGGTCCGGCGCCAGTTCCGCGAGCACCCGGGGATCATGGCCGGCACCGAGAAGCCGGACTACGCGCGCGTGGTCGACATCACGACCTCGTCCGCGCTCCGCAACATGATCGCGCCCGGCGTGCTCGCGGTCGCGGCGCCGATCCTCGTCGGCGTCCTGCTGAAGGCCGAGGCCGAGGCCGCCCTCCTCATGGTCGGCACGATGGCGGGCGTCATCCTCGCCACCGTCCTCAACAACGGCGGCGGCGCGTGGGACAACGCGAAGAAGTACATCGAGCTCGGCTACCTCAAGGACGAGAACGGGAAGGTCATCGGCAAGGGGACCGCGGCGCACGCCGCGGCCGTCGTCGGCGACACGGTGGGCGACCCGTTCAAGGACACCGCCGGCCCGAGCCTCCACGTGCTCGTGAAGCTCCTCTCCACGATCACGCTCGTCCTCGCTCCTCTGTTCATCTGATCTCTCGTTGACGCAGGGGGGCCCGCGGGCCCCCCTTCCACACCCCAAGGGCCCGCATATCCTCCGCGCTGTGCCGGTCGCCCTCGTCACCGGGGCGTCCCGCGGCATCGGCGCCGCGACCGCCCTGGCACTCGCCGAGCGTGGCCACGACCTGGCCGTGAACTTTCGCGAGAAGGCGAAGCGCGCCGAGGCGGTGGCCGACGAGGTGCGCGCGCTCGGCCGCCGCGCGCTCGCGCTCGCCGCGGACCTGACCGACGCCGAGGCCGTGCGCCGCATGTTCGAGACCGCGCGCCGCGAGCTCGGACGGCTCGACGTCCTCGTGCTGAACGCGAGCGGCGGCATGGAGCGCGACCAGGGTCCCGACTACGCGATGCGGCTCAACCGCGACGCCCAGGTCGCGGCCGTGGACGCGGCGCTCCCGTCGCTCGCGGAGCGCGCGCGCGTCGTGTTCGTGACGAGCCACCTCGCGCACTTCCACGGCCGGCGCGAGGGGTACCCCGCCTACGAGCCCGTCGCGACGAGCAAGCGCGCGGGCGAGGACGCGCTGCGCGCGCGCATTCCCGCGCTCGCCGCGCGCGGCGTGTCGCTCGTCGTGGTGAGCGGCGACCTCATCGAGGGCACCATCACGCCGCGGCTCATGGAGCGCGAGGCTCCCGGGCTCATCGAGGCCCGCCGCGCGCAGGCCGGCGACCTCCCGACCGTCGAGCGCTTCGCCGCGGCGATCGCCGACGCGGCCACCGACCTCGCGCTCGTGAGCGGTGCGACGGTCCACGTCGGCAGCACCGAGTGGTCGCTCGGGAGAGGCGCACAGCGCTCGGCGTCGGGCCCGGGCAGCTCCGCCGGGTGATCCCATGACGGCGGTCGACCTCAACAGCGACCTCGGCGAGGGCGCGGGCGAGGACGAGCGGATCATGCCTCTCGTCACGAGCGCGAACGTCGCCTGCGGCGCGCACGCGGGAGACGAGCGGACCATGCGCGCGACCGTCTCGCTCGCCCTCTTGCACGGCGTCGCGGTCGGCGCGCATCCGGGCTACCGCGACGCCGCGAGCTTCGGGCGCGTGCCCGTCGAGATGCCGCGCGAGGCGCTCATCGCCGACGTCGTGGCGCAGATCGAGGACCTCCGGCGGATCGCGCGCGAGCTCGGCGCCGAGGTGACGCACGTGAAGGCCCACGGCGCGCTCTACAACCAGGGCGAGCGCGACGCCGCGATCGCGGACGCGATCGCCGAGGCCGTCGCGCACGTCGACGCGTCGCTCGCGGTCGTCGCGACGCCGCGCTCCGCGATGGCGCGCGCCGCGCGCGAGCGGGGGCTGCGGGTGGCGCGCGAGGGCTTCATCGACCGCGCGTACGAGCCCGACGGGACGCTCCGGTCGCGCAAGCTGCCGGGCGCGCTCATCACGGATCCCGCGGCCGCCGCCGAGCACGCGGTCGCGCTCGTGCGCGGCGGGGACCTGGACACGCTGTGCGTCCATGGCGACACGCCGGGCGCGCCCGCCATCGTCGCCGCGGCGCGGCGCGCGCTCGCGGACGCGGGCGTCGAGGTGCGGCCGTTCCGGTGAGGGTGGTGCCGTTCGGGGACTCGGCGGTCCTCGTCGAGCTCGAGCAGCGGATCGACGCGCGCCTCGTCGCGCGCGCTGCGGCGATCGCGGACGCGTGGGACCTGGGCGAGGCCGTCCCCGCCTACGCGAGCGCGCTTCTGCGCTTCGACCCGCTCGCGACGTCCCCGGATGAGGCGCTCGCGCGTGCGACGCGGCTCGCCGGGATGAGGGACGAGAGGCGTCCGCGGCAAGGCCGGCTCGTCGAGATCGCCGTCCGGTACGGCGGCCCGGACCTCGAGGAGACCGCCGCGCTCTCCGGCATGAGCGCCGGCGAGCTCGTCGCGCTCCACGCGGCGCGCGAGTACCGCGCGTTCTTCCTCGGCTTCATGCCCGGCTTCGCGTACTGCGGCACGCTCGACCCGCGCATCGTCGCTCCACGCCTTCACGTGCCGCGGCCGCGCGTGCCCGCGGGCGCGGTCGCCGTCGCGGACGGACAGACGGCCGTCTATCCCTTCGACTCGCCCGGCGGCTGGCGGATCATCGGCGCGACCGACACGCGCGTGTTCGATCCCGCGTCCGATCAGCCGGCGCTCGTCCGCGCCGGCGACCGCGTGCGCTTCCGCCCCGCGTGACGCTCCGCGTCCTCGCGGCGGGCCTCCGCGCGACGGTCCAGGACCGCGGGCGCCCGGGCGCCGCGCGCATCGGCGTGCCGCACGGCGGGCCGGCGGATCCGTTCGCGTTCCGCGCCGCGGCCGCGCTCGCCGGCACCGACGTCGCGATCGAGGTGTACGGGCCGCCGTTCTCGTTCGTGGTGGGCGACGCGCGCGTCGTCGCGTGCGCCGGGCGCGACGTGACGGTGCGCGTCGGCGGGCGGCGCGTGCCGGGCTGGATGGCGGCGCTCGCGCGCCCGGGCGAGGAGGTCACCGTCCGCGGGCCGCGCGTCGCGTACGTCGCGGTCTCGGGCGGGATCGCCGTCGCGCCCGTGCTCGGGTCGCGGTCCGCCTACCTCCCAGCCTCGATCGGGCCGCGCGCGCTCGCCGCCGGCGACGAGCTGCCTCTCGGCGACGGCCCGCTCGCCGCCGACCGCGCGGGCGCGCGCATTCCGCCGCCCGACTACGCGCGCGACGTCGCGGCGATCCCGGGTCCGCACGCGGCGCGCTTCCCGGACGCGGACGCCTTCTTCGGGTCCGAGTGGCGCGTGTCCGAAGCGAGCGACCGGATGGGGACGCGCCTCGAGGGCCCGCCCCTCGCCGGCGCCGACGCCGAGCTCATCACCTGCGGCGTCGTCGCCGGTGCCGTGCAGGTGCCGCGCGGGGGGTCACCCATCGTGCTCGGACCCGATCACCAGACGACCGGCGGCTACCCGGTGGTCGCGACCGTCGCGACCGCCGACCTCGGCGTGGTCGCTCAGCGCTTGCCGGGCGAGGCCTTGCGCTTCTTCGCGGTGGATGCCGCGGGCGCGGTCGTGCGGCTCGCCTCGGCCGAGGCGTCCCTCGCCGCGATCGCGTGACGGAGGGCGAGGAGGTCGAGCACGGCCTCCATCGCCTCGGCGCCCTTGTTCCCTTCGCGTCCGCCCGCGCGC
>DASSSF010000131.1:0-5415 GCA_035708565.1 Candidatus Limnocylindria bacterium | reverse complement strand
CGGCCGTCCCGCCGCTCGGAGGTACGTACTCGTGCGCGATCCCGCCCGTTGTCGCGCTCATCGGCCCGGTGAGGTACTCGATGAGCGCGAGGTCGGGACCGCGCACGCCGCGGAGGCACATGTTCTGGCCGGCCGTGGTGCGGTCCGTCCGGTCACCTGCGGGGTCGCCCGTGTATGCCGTCCCGCGCGCGATGGCGAAGGTCTCGGAACCCACGGTGATCGTGCCCGGCGTCGTCGCGGTCGCCGGGCGGTACAAACGCACCGTGCCGCAGTGCCAGGCCCACTCCCGCTCGAGCGTCGTGTCGACGGGGTCCGTACCGGTGGCGGCAAGGTCGCCGTCGGCCGCGACGGAGGTCACGTAGCAGACGCGCTCGCCGGGCCGGGGCTCCGGCACGCCGGCGCGCGCGAGGATCGCCAGGCCGAACTCCGCCCGCAGGTGCACCAGTCCGCCGTCGCGGACGGCGAGCACGTTCCCGCACGTCGGTCCCGGCAGAGACGGATAGAAGAGATAGCGCAGCAGCTGCCCGCTCGTACGGCCCTGCGCGGCCTCCACGCACAGCACGCGCCCGGTCGCGACCTCGACGCCGCCGTTGCCCGCTACGGTGGCCGGCGCCACGACGTACGAGCGCGTCCCCATGACGAGCCGCCCCGGGTCGGTCGCCGTGGCCGGGCGATGCTCGACGAGGCGGCCGCACACCTGGAGCGCGATCGCGCCCTCCGACGCCGCGGCGGCCGGCGTGGAGCCGAGCGCCGCGGCGGTCAGCGCGGCGACGAACGCGAGCGTTCGCATGGCGTGCGGCGCCGCACTCGCGGTGCCAGCGTCAGCGGACGACGAAGTACGCGGCGGTCATGACCGCGACGAGGGCCGTCGTGCCCCAGCCGACGAGCGCGCCGAGCCGTCCGAGCGCGCGCTCGCGCATGAGCGTGCGGTCCGTCGCGAGCTTGAACAGGAAGACGAGCACGATCGGCAGGAGGACGCCGTTCACCGCCTGCGACACGACGATGAGCTGGATGAGGAGCTCGCGCGGGACGAGGAGCACGACGACCGCGCCGAGGCCGAGGAGCGCCGTGACGAGGCCCATGAACACGGGCGCGTCGTCGAAGTCGTGGCTGATGCCCGACTCCCAGCCGAACGCCTCGCAGATCGCGTAGGCGGTGGAGAGCGGCATGACCACGGCGCCGAGGAGCGACGCGCCGAGGAGGCCCATCCCGAAGAGGAGTCCGGCCTGCTCGCCGGCGAGAGGCCGCAGCGCGCGCGCGGCCTCCTCCGCCGTCTCGACGCGCACGCCCGCGGGGAAGAGGACGGTCGCGGCGACGACGACGATGAAGAGAGCGAAGATGCCGTGGAGGATCGAGCCGAACGCGACGTCGAGCCGCGCGAGGCCGTAGGAGCGCTCGTCGATCCCCTTGTCGACGACGGAGGCCTGCTCGTAGAAGAGCATGTACGGCGTGATCGTGGTGCCGACGAGCGCGAGCGCCATGACGATCGCGTCCCGCTGCGTCGGGACGGTGGGGGCGACGATGGAGCGGAGCGCCGCGCCCCAGTCCGGACCGACGATGATCGCGCTCACCGGATAGGCGACGAACGCGAGGATCAGCACGAAGAGCGCGCGCTCCACGAGCCGGTAGCTCGCGAACACGATCAGGGACCAGAGCACGGCCGCGGTGACGGGCAGCGACACGAGCGGCGGCACGCCGATGAGGTCGAGCGCCGCCGCGACGCCCGCGTACTCGGCGACGACGTTGCTCCCGTTCGCGACGATGAGGGCGAGCATCGCGACGACCGTCCAGCGCACGCCGAACCGCTCGCGGATGAGGTCGGACAGCCCCTTCCCGGTGACGACCGCGAGCCGCACGCACACGTCGAGGACCACGAGGAGGCTCACGCTGACGATCGCGAGGAGCCACAGGAGCTCGTAGCCGTAGCGCCCGCCGACCGCGGTGTACGTCGCGACCCCGCCGGCGTCGTTGCCCGCGAACCCCGTGATGATCCCGGGTCCCATGACCGCGAGGAAGGCCGCGATCGCGGTGCGCCGCCGGCGCAGCCTCACCGCGCGATCGTCCTGAGGGACCTCTTCTTCCAGCCTCGCGGGAGCATGATCTCGACGACGTCGTCGACGGTCACGGTGCCGAGCAGCACTCCGGTCTCGTCGACGACCGGCAGCGCGAGCAGGTCGTACTTCGCGATGTGCGCGGCGACGTCCTCCTCGGGCGTCGTCGCGGAGACCTTGAGCACGTTCCTCGTCATGATCTCGGCGAGCGGCGTCCCGGGCGCCGCGACGACGAGGTCCCGGAGCGAGACGACGCCCTCGAGCTTGCCGGCGCCGTCGACGACGTACAGGTAGTACGCGAGCTCCGGGTCCGGGCGGAGCTGCCGGAGGCGCTCGATCGCGGCCGACGCGGTGAGCCCGCTCTCGAGCGCGACGAACGCCGTCGTCATGATCCCGCCCGCGGAGTCCTCGGGGTAGGCGAGGAGGCCTTCCACCTCCTCGCCCTCCTTCGTCTCCATGAGGTCGACGAGCTCGGTCCGCTGCTCCTCCGGGAGGTCCTGGAGGAGGTCCGCCGCCTCGTCGGGCGCCATCTCCTCGAGGATGTCGGCGGCCCGCTCCTCAGGGAGGTCGGACATGATCTCGACCTGCATGTCGGGCTCGACCTCGGCGAGGGCCTCGGCCGCGGTCTCGACGTCGAGGTGCTCGAAGACGGCCCGCCGCTCGTCGGCGGACATCTCCTCGACGATGTCGGCGATGTCCGCCGGGTGCATGAGCGCGAGCTTCTGGTGCGGCACGGTGAGGCGCACCTTGGGCGCGCTCGTGTCGATCGGCTGGACGAGGTGCCAGGGCAGGATGCCGCGCTCGAGCGGGCGCCCGACCGCGCGCGCGAGGCCCTCGGCGAGGCCCTCCGCCCCCACGCGGCGCATGAGGCCGCGGAGCCCCACGTCCGCGCCGAAGAGCCGGAGCTGCCCGCCGGTCTCCTCGAGCTGGAGGTCGTTCACGCGGACCACCTTCGCGCCGTGCGTGTCGACGATCTGCTTGTCCATGAGGTCGCGGCCGAGGCGGAGGGCGTCCTCCGGGATGTCGGCGTGCTGCGCGCGCTCGAGCGGGACCCGCAGGCGGTAGTGGCCGATCTCCGTCGCGAGGTCGGCCCAGCGGAGCGGGCGCTCGCCCTCGCGCGTCGAGAGGATCGCCCACTGCACGATCGGGAACTGCTCGCGCGGTACGACGGCGACGTCGGCGAGCCTTCCGATCTCGTCGCCGCTCGGACCGATCACTTTGCGCCGTGCGATCTCACTGAAGTACGGCACGGCGCGGAGGCTAGTACACTTGACGTCCCCGAGTCCTCATCCGCAGTGGAGGCGTATCCCGAATGGCGACCACACCTGACAGCGCCGTCCGTACCCGCGGTCTCGCCGAGCAGGCGATCTCCGCCGCCCTGGAGGCGGAGTGGGCGAAGGCCGTCGAGCTCAACTCCGCGATCCTCAAGACGACGCCCGACGACGTCGAGGCGCGCAACCGGCTCGGCCGCGCGCTTCTCGAGCAGGGCAAGCTCGAGGAGGCGCGCACCGCCTTCGGCGAGGTCCTGAAGGCGTTCCCGAACGACCCGATCGCGCTCCGCAACAACGCCCGCGTCACCGCCCTCATCGACAACAAGGTGAAGGTCGTGGCGCCCAAGACGCGCACCCAGGTCCGCCTCTTCATCGAGGACATGGGCAAGACCGGCATCCTCCGGCTCATCAACCCGGCGCCGCTCCAGGTGCTCGCGAAGTACTCGCCGGGCGCGGAGGCGGAGCTCCGCGAGCAGGAGGGCCTCGTCGCCGTGCACGCGCGCGACGGCGAGCTGCTCGGGTTCCTCGAGCCGAAGGTCGGCCGCCGGCTGCTCGACCTCCTCCGCACCGGCAACCAGTACGTGGTGGCGCTCGTCTCCAACGACCACCAGAACCCCCGCGTCGCGATCCGCGAGATCGTCCAGAGCCCCGAGAACGCGCACCGCATCTCGTTCCCGGGCCACCACCGTCCCATGGACTCGAAGGAGCGCGCCTACATCAAGGGCACGTTCTTCCGGTTCGGCGAGGACGAGGAGGGCGGCGACGAGATGGCGGAGGCCGAGGAGCCCGAGGAGACCATCGCGGAGGCCGTCGAGGATGCCGCCGAGGCGAGCGAGGAAGAGCCGCTCCTCGCCGAGGAGGAGGACGAAGGCGAGGACGAGGACGAGGAGGAGTGATCTCCGGCGCGTCCTGACCCTCGCGCTCGCGCTCCTTCTCGTCGCGGCCTCGTGCACCACGGACCCGCCGCGCGTCCTGAAGACGGACGTCGCGGACGGGCCGCGCCTCGCCCACCGCGCCGCCGGCATCCTCCTCCAGGTCGCCGCCTACGACCACGCGGTCGTCGGCGGCCTGCGCGGCGAGAAGGTCCGCGCGATCACGCCGGAGCGGTACGCGACCGTCGCGCGCGGGATCCTGCGCGACATCACCGCTCTCGCGAGCGACACGGTCGTCGCCGCGGCGGACCGCGAGGGCTCCGTGCGGGACCGCGTCCTCGCGCTCGCCGACACGCTCACGGTCGTGGGACGCGACATCGGCACGTACGCCGACGGGGGCGAGCCCGGCGCGCTCGCCCGGGTCCTCGCGGGCGTTCCCGGCGCGTGGCAGCGGCTCATCGACCTCATGTCCGTGCTCCCGGCCGACCAGGACCTCTCGGCGATCGTCGCCCGGGGCCGGTCCTTCGAGTCCACCGCGCGCGTGGACCGGCACTTCGCGCTCACGGTCGGCCCGTTCACGAGCCAGGCGGAGGCCGACGCGGCGGCCCGGCGGATCGGCCAGGTGGAGTCGGTCGCGCGCGCCTCGCCGTTCGTCGTGCGCGTCGGCACGTTCCCGGACCGCGCGGCGGCCACCACGGCCCAGACGAGGCTCGCGGCCCTCGGGTTCTCCACGAGCGCGATCGCCGAAGAGGAGCGCGTGACGTTCGCGCGAAGCGGCGCCGCACCCGACGCGGAGCTCTGGCGCGAGCCCGCGCGGGTGTTCGACACGCACGGCGCGGCGCGCCGCGTGAGCATCTCGCCCGACGGCGCGTGGCTCGCGACCGGCAGCGACGACGGCGTCGTCGCGATCTTCTCGAGCCAGGGCGTGCTCCGCGCTCTCCCGCAGTTCAATGCCGGGATCGCGCACCTCGTGTTCTCCGACGACGGCGAGTGGCTGTTCGCCGGCGGCCTCACGCTCGCCAACATCCGCGTGCCGTCCGGGCAGGTCTTCGGCACGAACGTGCGGCTCCCGAACGCCGCGGCGCAGGCCGTGTTCGTGCCGCGCGCCCGCGCCTTCGCGGCGTCGTCGCGCGGGCCCACGGGCGAGCCCTCAGGCGGCCCCGGGGCGATCGTCGGGCGCGCTCCCGACGGCGTCACCCTCGGCTCGCCCTTCCCGCTCAC